>DVAB01000029.1 GCA_014189685.1 Candidatus Naiadarchaeum limnaeum | reverse complement strand
TGCTTGAATTTGATTTAGCAGATTTCCTCGGTGTTTATGGAATGAAGCGTGCAACTATGGTTTCAAAATTGCAGTTTAACTTGGAGCTGGCGCGGAAATACAAAATGCCTTTAATTCTCGCAAGCGGGGCGCAAAATGTTTATGGCCTCAGGAACGCAACACAGATAATTGCATTTGCCGAAAGTTTGGGATTTAAGCATGAAGAAGCAAAAGCTGCGGTTTTGAAAACTCCGTTTGAACTTGTTAAAAGGAATCGCGAAAAAAGAAAGGGAATTGAGATTGAAGACGGCGTAAAAATTGTAAAGGAATAAAATGGTCAAATTTAAAGTAAAACCAAGTCAGAAGGAAAATTGGCGTTACATCGCCTTTGAACTAATCAGTAGAGGAAATTTTTCTGATCAGGATATTGTAAAAGCTGTAACCTCTGCTAACCTCCACCTCTACGGCGAATTAGGAACTTCTGAGGAAAACCTCTGGCTAATTGAATTTAACCCTGAAAAAAAGCAAGGAATTTTGAGGTGTTCGCATAAAGCCCAGCAAAAAGTTCTTGCGGCACTCACTGCTATAACTAAAATTAATGCTCTAACGAGTATCTCCTCGCAAAAGCTCGGAGACGGGCAGGATGTTGTTTTTAATGTGCGCGGAGTGAGTGGGACGATAAAAAAAGCAAACGAAAAATATTTCTGAAGGCTGGCTCGTAGCTAGCAGCTCGCAGCTTGCGGCCTGAACAAGAAACCACAAGCTACTAGCTACAAGCTGCAAGCCAGAGTGTCCCCAAATAAAAGCATTTAAATACCCCAACTGCTTCTTATTATAATTCAAATCTCGATTTATAATAATAAATTAAAGAACGAGGTGAAAAAAAACTAAAATGGCAGAAATGCAATCCCCCCAGATGATGGGCTATGACCGTGCAATTACTGTGTTCTCTCCACAAGGGCGTTTGTACCAAGTGGAGTACGCTCGAGAAGCGGTTAAAAAAGGGACAGTTTCTCTCGGTGTTGTCTACCAGGACGGAGTTGTTTTGGCAGCAGACAAAAACATAACCGAGGAGCTGATGATTCCTGAATCTATAGAAAAGATTTATCAGGTAGATGAACACGTTGGCGCAGCAACAAGCGGATTAGTAGCAGACGGGCGCAGAATTGTTGACCGTGCGCGAGTAATGACTCAGTCCCACAGACTAACATACGATGAACCAATGGGCGTTGATACATTAACTAAAGATATCTGCGACTACCAGCAGCTGCATACACAAATTGCTGGAACAAGACCATTCGGAACTGCACTTTTAATAGCAGGCGTGGATGGCGAACCACATCTATTCGAGACAGACCCATCTGGATCTTTCTGGGAATACAAGGCTACTGCAATCGGCGAAAACTCTGACAAAGTGAAGGCGCATTTTGCAAAGCACTACAAGGAAGCAATGAATCTTGATCAGGCAATTGATCTTGCTTTAAAAGCTTTGCAAAAGGGCACAGAGGACCACTTTAGCGAGAAAAGCATTGAGCTTGCTTACATTACAAAAGATAGAAAATTTGTCAAGCTAAAAGGCGCTGATTTGAAAAAGCAAATCCAGAAATCCACTGGGAAAAAATAATTGCATTTTCTATAATATTTAAAAATAAAAATGGTTTCAATTGATAAAGCAGTTTTAGCAAGGCTTTCAAAAGCAGGCAAGCACTTTGAGATTTATGTTGATCCACAGCTTGCTCTCGAGGTCAAGCATGGGAAAGAATTGGATATGCGCTCTGTTTTAGCAAGTCCTGAAGTTTTTAAAGATGCGAAAAAAGGAGACAAAGCTGCAGAGAGTTCTATAAAAGAAACTTTTGGAACAACAGATAGCAGTACTGTTGCAAAAGAAATCATTCGAAAAGGCGAGTTGCAATTAACAACAGATCAGAGAAGGCACATGTCAGAGGAAAAGAAGCGTGCAATAATTGCAAAAATTGCCCGCGAAGCTTACAATCCACAGACAAAAACTCCTCATCCGCCCTCAAGAATTGAAAAGGCAATTGAGGAATCCCATATCTCTATAGACCCTTTTGAGTCTGTAGATGCTCAAGCATCAAAAGTTGTAAAAGCTATTAGGCAAATTTTGCCCATAAGCATTGAAACTTTTACAATTGAAGTTTTGATTCCAAATACATACTCAGGAAGCGCTTACGGAGCTCTAAAAAAATATGGTATGGAACGGGAGGAATGGCTAAGCGATGGCTCCCTTAGAGCGATTGTAAAAATTCCTGCAGGAATTGAGGCAGATTTCTACTCAGAGATTAATGGAATCTGCAAGGGAGCGGCACAGTTTACTAGATTAAAAGAGGCTGTTGAGAAAAAATTATGATTAATAAATTTGAGGTCGGGCAAAACTTCGTTTTGCAACCCTCCTCGTTTCACTCGGAGGTGAATGAAAATGGAATTATTTGTTAAAGGCAGGGACTTGGTAGTCCCAGGAGATTTGTTAGCAAGCGGAGATTATTTGCTAGGGGAAGGAACTTACAAAGAGGGCGAAAATATTTATGCAAACATTCTCGGCCTAGTTGATACAAAAGAACAGTTTATAAAAATTATTCCGCTCAGCGGGAAATATGTTCCTGCTCCGCGCGATTTGGTAATTGGAATTGTGGAGGACATATCATTTTCAAGCTGGAGTGTTGATATAAATTCTCCATATCAGGGAGTGCTTGGAATTGCAAATGCAACTGACCGCTTTATAGATATAAATCAAGAAGACTTGTCAAAAATTTATAATATAGGAGACGTTATTGTTGCAAAAGTTTTGAATGTTTCGCAGTCAATGCAAGTTGGACTTACAATGAGGGACAAAGGACTTTACAAATTAAGAGAAGGCCGCTTGATATCAATAAGCCCAACCAAAGTTCCCCGCGTAATTGGAAAAAAGGGGACAATGGTGCAATTGCTCAAGTACATGACTAATTGTAGAATAACAGTCGGGCAGAATGGAAGAATTTGGATTAGCGGAGAAAACCCAAACATTGCAATTGAAGCAATCCGACTTATTGAGCGTGAGGCTCATATGCATGGCTTGACTGATCGTGTTAAGACATTTTTGGAGGAGAAAACCCAGAAAAAAGTTTCAGACATTCCTTTAATTGAGGAATCTGGGGCTGATTTTAATGTTTAAGAGGTGAATTTTATGAAAAAGAAAGCAAAAACGAAAGAGAAAGAAGAAGAAATAGGATTAGAAGAATTGGTTGAGACAAAAGAGAAAGATGTAATTTCTGAAGAGCCAGTTAAACTAATTGTAAAAGGAAAGCGTTTGGATGGCCGCGGCTTTAATGAACTGAGACCGATAAAAATTGAAGCCGGTGTTCTTGAGAGGGCAGATGGCTCTGCTTATGTAGAGTATGGAGATACACATGCGCTCGCAGCTGTTTATGGTCCGCGAGAACTTCATCCAAGGCACTTGACAGAGCCGCAGCAGGCTGTTCTCAGGGTAAAGTATGACATGATACCTTTTTCTGTTGGAGACAGAAAAAGACCAGGCCCGGATAGGCGTTCGATAGAAATTTCAAAAGTAACTCGCGAAGCTCTTGAGCCTGTTGTTTTTCTAAAGCACTATCCAAAAACAGGCATAGATGTTTTTATTGAGATTGTGCAGGCTGATGCAGGAACAAGAGTTGCTGGAATAACTGCCGCAAGTGTTGCTTTGGCAGATGCAGGAATTGAGATGTCTGACTTAGTAGCAGCTTGCTCAGCTGGCAAAATTGATGGTGAGGTTGTTCTTGATATGAATGGAATTGAGGACAACACCGGAGAAGCTGATGTCCCTGTTGCACTTTCTCCAAAGAACAGCAAGATAACTCTGCTGCAGATGGATGGACAGCTTACAGAGGATGAATTTGAAAAGGCATTAAAGTACGCGGTTGAAGGATGCAAAAAAGTATATGAATTGCAAAAGGCAGCGCTCAAGAAAAAATATGTTGCTGCAACCTCAGCTACTGAAGGAAACAACAATCAAAAAGGAAGTGAATAAAAATGACTGTACAAATTGTTCCGCAAATAGAACGCGATTCAATTTATAAATTAATTGAATCTGGAAAGCGTTTGGACGGAAGAAATTTTGATGAATACAGAAAAATTGAGCTTGATATTGGAGTTTACAAGCGCGCAGAGGGCTCTGCAAGGGTAAAAATTGGAAATACAATGGTTGCATGCGGAATAAAATTAGGGGAAGCAATTCCATATCCAGACAGTCCGGATGAGGGAACTCTTACAACAACTGCAGAATTAGTTCCAATGGCATCCCCGACTTTTCAGCCAGGCCCGCCTGATGAGAATGCAATTGAATTGGCAAGGGTTGTTGACAGGGGGATTAGAGAGGCAAAAACAATTGACTTGAAAAAGCTCTGTATAACTCCTGGTGAAAAAGTAAAATCCGTTTTTGTAGACACTTATGTGTTAGACCACGATGGAAATTTCATGGATGCAGCTGCTCTTGGGGCGATTGTAGCTCTATGGAATGCAACAATGAAAGATGGAGAAAAATTGCCAGTCTCTAAGAAACCAATTGCAAACACTTTTGTAAAAATAGCCAACAAAATTTTGCTTGATCCAAGTTTAGAAGAAGAAAGAGTAATGGAAGCTCGCCTCACGGTTACAACAGATGAGCTTGGAAATATAGTTGCAATGCAGAAAGCAGCAGCAGGATTTTGGACGCCAGAAGAGGTTATGGAATGCGTTAGAATTGCATTGAGAAAGGGAAAAGAGCTTAGAAAATTACTTAAATAGCTGTGCTAACATATTCGCTCTACTAATGGGCAAATTGAAAAAACTCGGAATAACCGGCAGATTCGGAGCACGCTATGGAAGAAAAATTAAGCTCCGAGTTAAAGAGATTGAAGAGCAATACCGGACTAAAAAGTATGAATGCCCAAATTGTAAGGCTTTTAAAGTTAAACGCGTTTCAACAGCTATTTGGCAATGCTTAAAATGCGGAGTTAAGTTTGCAGGGGGAGCTTATATTCCGTTCCCGGCTGTTGAAGCAATAAAGGCTGAGGGAAAAATAGTTAGCGTTGAGAAATTTAAGAAAGAGCAGGAACAAAAGGTTGTAAAAGAGGAGTAAAAAAATGGTCGAGTACAAATGTATTAACTGCGGGGAAATTACAAAGGAGCCAAAAGGCCCTTCAGGAATTATTCAGTGTCCAAAATGTGATCACAAAATTTTCTTAAAAGTAAGGCAGCCTGTTGCAAGAAAAGTAAAAGCAATCTAATTCTATGATTAAAGCTGAGTTTAGCATAAAGTTAGAAAATCCAAAAGAGGCTTATGAGGCCTTAAAGCCTGATTTAGAAAATACTGAGCGATTTAGCGTTAAAGTCACTCCAAAAAAAGGAGAGCTATATATACAAATTGATGCTAAAGACTTGACCGCTGCGCGCGCAGCAATTAATTCGTATTTGCGATTAATTAATACGGTAAAAGAAGTGGGGGATATCGAATAAATATGGCGCAACTAAGTCAGGAAATGCAGCAGAAGATTCAGGATTTTCAGGAAGCTCAGCAGCAAGCCCGCGTTCTTTTAAGCCAGAAATATCAGATTGAATTACAAATGAAAGAGACTCAAAACGCATTAGATGAGCTGGAGAAAGCAGGCAATACAGAGGTGCACAAGGTTGTTGGACAAATTTTGATTAAATCTGATAAAAATACAGTTCACTCTGAATTAAAGGAAAAGGTTGAAACCTTAGAATTAAGACTGAAAACAATTGAAAAGCAAGAGAAAAAAGTAATGGAGAAAGTTAAAACATTGCAAGAGGAACTGCAAAAAGGCCTCGCAGGACTTGGCGGCGGAAATGTTTCAGAGGGCGGATAATTTTTTATATTAATTCTCTCACCTCTCTTATGAAAAATATTGCAGAAACTCTAAAGCAGTTTAAAGGAAAATCTATTTTGCTTTTAGGCCATAAAAATGCAGACCCAGATTCTGTATGTTCTATTGTTGCACTTTCTCTTGGATTAAAACAATTGGGTTTTAAAGTTCGCGGCGGAGTTATTGAAAGTGCAAGTAAAATTTCACGAAAAATTTTAGATTCAATTGGGGCAGATGTTGAAATTGACCCTGATTTGAATGTTGATTTAATTGTTATGTTGGATATGTCCACTGAAGGGCAATTATCGAGCTTTGCTGGAAAAGTTTTTTCCTCTTCTGCAAAGAAAATGATAATTGACCATCACACAATTCACGATTACTCATTAAAAGCAGATTTTAAATTTATCGATGAAAACGCTTCTAGCACAGTTGAGCTTGTTTATGATTTGTTAAAAGAGTTAAAAGTTCAAATCGACGAAAAAATTGCAAAAGCAATTTTGCTTGGGACTGTTGCAGAAACTGCGCATTTGCAATATGCCCGCTTGAAAAATTTTGAAATTCTTTCTGAATTAATGAAAAAATTTAATATTGATTATCGATGGGTTCTTGCAACTCTTGAAACGCCTTTAGATACTTCTGAACGAATCGCAAGATTAAAGGCTTCCCAGCGCGTAAAATTTGAAAAAATTGGGGAATTTCTAGTTGCAACCAGCAAAATAGCTGCTTTTGAGGCAAGCGCAGCGCGCTCTTTAATCAGAGCAGGCGCAGATTTAGTTGGAGTTGCAGCTGAAAAAGAAGATGAAATAAGAATTTCATTGCGCTCTAATCAAAATTTTTATGAGAAAACAAAGATAGATTTGGGGAAAGATGTAATTCCTGGGATCGCAAAAATAATTCAGGGAACAGGAAGCGGCCACCCAACAGCTGCGGGCGCGAATGGAAAGCTTGTTAATAGAGCGGATGAGGCTTTGAAGTATATTTTTGAGTATACAAAAACTAAATTAAATACCCCATAGACTAGAAAATCTGGTTTTTGAGACAATATGGCAGCAAAAATTAAAGTTAATCTAATAAATCCTAAGGTAAATGAAATAATAAATTCTCTCAGCGAGCTGATTTATGATCAAAACGCAACTCAAATAATTAGAAATGGGGCTCTGAAGATAACAAACGCGCTTTCAAATGGGAATGGCTCAATCGAGAAGAGAAAAAATATAGCACTTCAGGTTTTGGAGGAAATGGTTTCTGATAATAATTTAGACATGCGTACCCGCACAATATTGTTTAGCACAATTACGCTTGTCGAATCTCTTTCTGCGGAGTAAATTTTGGGGCAAAACATTTATAAATAGGCATCGCACAGGTACAAAGTGCACGCTTACTGTTATCAGCAATTTACAAGCGTTGTAAAAAAATTTTAGGGGGGCAAAAAATGGGTATCTTGGACAACCTGTTCAAATCAGCAAGACTTTCTGCATCTCAGGAGCCTCGCTACATGGAAGTTGAGTGGAGCAAGGAAGCAGCCGATGGCAAAAGTTTTATTCGAGTTGTGAACTTCAATGAGTACACAGACACAGATGTTGTTTTGAATTATCTGCGCGATAGGAACAACATAGTAATTCTAAAAATAAAGCCTCGCTTACTTCAGGAGAAAATGGAGTTAAAGCGCGCTTTGAAGAGAATTCAGCGAACAGCAGCGGCAATTGGCGGCGATATGGCTGGATTAAAGGAGGACGTTATATTGATAACACCTCCTGATGTTACAATTTGGAGAGGCGAACATCCAGTAGTTCAAACCAGTGCGCAAATGTCTACTCCGGCAGAATTATAAATTTTTAGAAACAGATAGTGTGTACAAAGATTATGTTAACTTTATTTAGCGCAAGCGTATGGTTTCTAAATTTTTCGGCGCATACGTATCTACATTAAACGCCTTGTGGATTGAGCTTGCCAAGTCAAGGCATTTATTATTATCCCCATGGCAGACTAAAACTCTGTCCGGCCGCGGAGAAACCTTTTCAGCAAATCTCATCAGGGCCTCGCGGTCAGAGTGCCCACTAAAACCTTCTAGTGTTTCAATATGCAATTTTATTTCAGTCACTTCCTGTTTTCCTTTTTCATTTTCCAAAGTTATTTTGTCCCATCCCTTTTGTACCCTTCTTCCAAGAGTCCCCTCTCCCTGATAGGAAACAAAAACAAGCCAGTTCTTTTTTGTTTCAGCTAAATGTTTTAAATATTCAACACTTGGACCGCCTGTGAGCATTCCAGAGGTTGCCATTATTAAAACTGGCTCAGAACTTTCAATCACTTCCATTCTTTCCTTTTGGCTTCCAACTCGTTTAAAAATTGGATTTAGAAATGGATTCTCATCCTCGTGAAATATGCGTTGGCGGATACTCTCACTTAGATATTCTGGATACGCAGTATGAATCGCAGTTGCATCCCATATCATTCCATCCAAATAAATGTTAAAGCTATTCTCAAGTTTTTTTCTTCGTGCAAATTCCTCAATTATAACCATTACTTCCTGTGCCCTTCCAACAGCCAAAACAGGAATAAGAACTTTTGCCTTTGTTTTAATCGCTTCCTCAATTATCTCAAAAAGGCGCTTTTCGCTTTCACCGCGTGGAGGCTGGAAATCAGCTTTTCCACCATAAGTAGATTCCATGATTAAAGTTTCAAGGCGCATAAATTCTGTTTCTGCCGGGCCGAATAATCTGCTTCCTTCGGCTTTTAAATCTCCTGTGTAAATTAAATTGTGCAATCCCTCTCCAACATGCAAATGCACTTGCGAGCTTCCAAGAATATGGCCTGCGTTGTAAAGTGTTAATCTTATATCCGGAGTGATATCAGTGACTTCTCCGTAATCAATTGCAATGCTGTGCTTGATTGCGTCCTCAATATCTTTTTGCGTATAAGGAATTTTTTTTGCCTCTCTTTGGGCGATTTCAACATAATCCAATTGCAATAAAGTCATTAAATCCCGAGTTGCCGGGGTTGAGTAAACAGGGCCTTTGTATCCATATTTGTACAAATAAGGAATTAATCCGCTGTGGTCTAAATGTGCATGGGTTACAATAACTGCGTCTAATGTATTAATATCAAATTCAGGCGCATTGAAATAAGGATAGCTCTGCACACTTTCAATAGCAACATTTACTCCGCAATCAACAAGGACTTGGGATTCATTTGTCTGAACTAGAATTGCTGATCTTCCAACTTCTCTAAATCCACCAAGTGCTGTAACCCTTACCCATTTTTCCCCAGATTCTTCCTCAACCAATTTTTTTGGAGGAACTTTTTTTCCAAGGCTCTCAAGGAATTTTCTTCGCTCTTCTGCATTTGTGTAGAGAACATTTCGAACAACCTTTGTTATCTGGCTTGGAATGCTTGGGGTTCTTTCAACATGCGGCGCCCATTTTATCAATCGCTTTAATTCGTGCAGAGTTTTTCCTGATTTTCCAATAACAAGCCCTGGTTTTTTTGCTTCAATTATAACTTTGCTAACCTCAGGCATAAAAATTATGTCAGTTATCTCTGCCTCTTTTGGAATTAATTCTTTTATGAACTTTTCAGCAGTCGCAGTTTCAAGAAGAATTGAGGGATGCGCCCTTAAATCAATTCTTTTCTTGTATCTTGAGACAAGTTTTTTGATCAAATCAGGATGGTCTGCAAAGTACTCAGGAGTTTTTGTGTAAATAACGATTCGAGATCCCTCTAGCTGCGCCTTTGTTACATCAGCATCTTCAGGCAATTCTGCTTTTAGTTCCTCTAAAAACGACTGAGCCATAGTTTTCGCTAATTTTAAGATAAATTACTCTTGTAAAATTTTCACAAATCCATTTAATCTAACTGCATTATTGGGCCTTCAGAGTTTCAATAGTTTTCTTAACTTGGTCTTCAGTTAATTTCTTAAAGCCCTTATCTGTGATTGTTACAACTTCAATTTTGTTTCCGGTTCCTGCATTACGCTCTCGCGCAGAATAAATTGCACGTGTTACAAGCTCAATCCCATCCTGAACAGTCATATTTTCTCTGTATGCAGTTTCCATTGCTCCATATGCCACAGGACTTCCTGAGCCTGTTGAGCTTACTTTCTTTCCACTCATTCCACCTACCGGATCGAGCTCAAAAATATGCCCTTCTGTATCAAAACCCCCAACAATCAGCTGGGCAAGAAATGGGTAATAGCGTCTAGAATGAAGAATATTAGCGAGAAGAGTTGATGTTGCTTTTATTGTCAGTGGCTTTTCCTCCATTCTTGCAAGCGCAAGCTGGGCGCGCATAATTCTTACTAGGCTTTGATTATCTCCAACAAGCCCTGCGGTTGTAATTGCAACTTTATCATCAATCTGGAAAATCTTTTGAGCTTCCTTGTCAGAAATCAAATACCCCATAGTTGCCCTGCTGTCTGAAGCCAGCACAACTCCATCCTTGCAAACAATCCCAACAGTAGTTGTACCCTTTAAATACTTCTCAACTTGCTCATGACTTAAAGTTTTGTCGTCAGCCATTTTCGCGAACCTCGTGAGCGACAGCACGAAAGCTTTGCTTTCGTGCGCAAACCGGAACGCAGTTCCGGTTTGAAATAAGCGAAGCATGATTTGCTTCACCTACTTCGCGCATATGAATCAGTAAAATTCTCAGAACTTATTTTTAAATCATGTTTGTTGTATATAAAGCTATTGGTTTACTTTCTCTAGTTATATATAATACTTTGAGTTTAATTCCATTGGATGGCAATTAAGAAAATAATTTTGCGCGAGATTCTGGACTCGCGTGGTAATACAACAATAGAAGCAGAAGTTTATTCAGATAAATTTAAAGCAGTAGCCGCTGCTCCATCCGGAGCTTCTGTTGGCAAATATGAGGTAAAGTCTTTTGTAAAAGGAGGAGTCCCAAAAGCAATTAAAACGTTTAAAGAAAACTTGGAAAAGAAAATTTTAGGTAAAAGTTCCTATCAGGAAGTTGATTCCATAATTAAAAATTTTGACCAAAACAGAGAAATTTTAGGCGGAAATATCAGCATTGCAATTTCTTTGGCTGTTGCTAAACTGCAAGCAATGGATGGGGGAAAAGAGTTTTATGAATTATTTGGTAAAAACTTTACTTTACCACTTCCACTTGGAAATATAATTGGCGGAGGGGTTCATTCAGGAAAAGGGGCTCCAGAGCTGCAGGAGTTTCTAGTTATTCCGCTCAATGCGAAGAATTTCTGGGAAGCTGCTTTTGCAAATTCACAAGTTCATAAAGCTGTTGCCAGGATTATAGATAAAAAAATGCCCCATTTTACTCGCGGAAGAAATGATGAGGGTGCATGGGCTCCGCCTGCAACTATTGAGGAGGCAATTGAAATTTTACACGAGGCTGTGTTTGAGGTAAATTCGCAATTAAAGTTAAAAATTCGCATAGGAGTTGACTTGGCGGCCTCTGAATTTTACGACCCTGAAAGCAAAAAATACAATTACAAAACAATGTCACTCTCTTCTGAAGACCAAGTCAATTTTGTTGTTGAACTTTTTGATAGGCACAATTTCTTTTATATTGAGGATCCTTTGCAAGAGGAGGACTTTGATGGATTTGCAGCTGTGAATGCGCAGATAGGTGAGAAATGTTTAATTGTTGGTGATGATTTAACAGTCACAAATACTGAAAGACTAACAACAGCCATCAAAAGGCATTCAATAAATTCTTTAATTGTAAAGCCAAATCAAATAGGCTCGCTGAGCGAAACAGAAAGTGTTATAAATCAGGCCAAACGCAATAATGTGATCCCTGTTGTTTCACACAGATCTGGGGAAACTCAAGACACTTCAATTGCGCATATAGCTGTTGGTTTTCAGTGTCCAATTATTAAGACAGGTGCAGTTGGGGGCGAAAGAGTTGCAAAATTAAATGAATTGATTAGAATTGAAGAGAAAACAAAAGCAAACATTTCAAAAATAAGATTATAGGTTGCTTCGCAAATCAGCGAGTTTCACAGACTTTCAATGGAAAAAACAAAATCAGGCGAAACCGAAGGATTCGCTACCCGCAAACAAGGTTTGCGGTCAGAGGAATTAAAGGAAAGAGCAGTGCAGATTGCTGCGCAAGCAGGACTTGCCACAGCTGAGGCTGTAAAAGAATTCAAGGAAGAGGTTGAGCGCGAAAAAGTAAAAAAGGTTTCAAAGAAAGTTTCTGAAACTTTAGTCCCAGTTGATCTCTATTTAGCTAGCGGAGTTCATATTGGAATGCAGAGAAAAATAGCGGGGATGAAAAAATTTATTTTTAAAGTCCGCTCGGACGGATTGGCAGTTTTGGATGTTGCAACAATTGACAAGAGAATAAAGGTGGTTGCGGATTTTCTTACACAGTTTAGTCCTGAAAAAGTAATGATAATAAGCGGCCGCGATACTGGAAAAAAGCCGGTTCAAAAATTCTGCGAATTAACTGGATGCAGGGCAGTTGTTAAGAGATTTATCCCAGGCTCGCTTACAAATCCAAACTTTCCAAATTATATTGAGCCTGATTTAATTTTTGTTGTTGACCCTGGAGTAGATAGGCAAGCAATTTTAGAAGCTCTGAAAATGAATATCCCAATAGTTGCTCTTTGCGATACAAATAACATGACTCAAAACATTGACTTGATTTTGCCTGTGAATAACAAAGGCAAAAAATCTTTGGCTCTTGTGTTTTGGCTTTTAACCCGCGAATTTTTAAAAGCAAAGGGAAAGATAAGCCGCGATGACGAATATACTTATAAAATAGAGGATTTTGAAGCGACTGACGTAAAAGAGGAATCTGAGAAAAAAGGGAAAGTAATTTATCCTCGGAAGTTTTAAACCCGAATTATGTCCATAGAAATTTTTACCTTGGGCGGCTATGAGGAAGTCGGCCGCAATATGACTGCTGTTAAAGTAGGCCACCAAATTGTTATTCTGGATATTGGATTTTCTATGGAGAAGGTTTACATGCTAGAGGACGCTACCTCGCTTTTTGGGGAGCATGAGCTTGCGAGCCGCGAAGTTATCCCTGACGATACTCCAATTAAAGATTTGAGAAACAAAGTTTCTGCGATTGTTGCTTCTCACGGACATTTGGATCACATAGGCGCAATTCCAATTGTTGCCCCAAAATACAATGCCCCTGTACTTGGAACCCCATTCACAACTGAATTGGTGAAAGAGGAGCTAAAAGAGCGCAAAGAAAAACTTAAAAAAATAACTGCGATGAACGCAGGCGAGGTTTTAGAAATTGGAGATATTTCAATTGAGTTCATACATATCACACATTCAATACCGCAAACTATTTTCACTGCAATTCACACAGATGAGGGCGTTATTTTTTATGGAAGCGATTTCAAGTTTGACAACTTCCAAGTTTTGAGCAAGCGGCCGGATTATAAGCGAATTAAAGAATTGGGAAATGAAGGAGTCAAATGCTTAATAACAGAATCTGTGCGCGCAGATGAATACAGAAAAACTCCAAGCGAAACAGTTGCAAAAGAACTTTTGCGAAATACTCTTTTAGAAACAATGAATGAGGACCGCGGAATTATAATTACAAGTTTTTCTTCTCATATTGAGAGATTAAATTCAATCGTTGAAGCCTCAAGGGAATTGAACAGGGATTTAATTTTTGTGGGCCGCTCACTTGGAAAATATGTAAAAGTTGCAGAGCGCGTTGGAATAAGAAAGTTTCCGGATATAGAGGTTGCAAGCAAGCCGAAATCAATAAGAAGAGTTTTGTCCGAGGCTAGCAGGGATAAAGGGGATTATATTTTAGTTGTAACAGGCTCTCAGGGAGAGCCAACATCAGTTCTTTCAAAACTTGTGAATAATACTTATGATTACAAACTGGAAGGGGGGGACGAGGTAATTTTTTCCTGCAATACAATTCCAAATCCAGGAAATATTGAGAACAGGAAAAATTTAGAGCATAAAATTTCGGCCCACGGTGCGCGAGTATTCCAGGATGTGCATGTTTCAGGGCATGCAGCACGCGAAGACCACCGGGATTTGATAAACATGCTCAAGCCAGATCATATAATTCCCTGCCATGCTTTCTCTGAAAAGTTAAACGCTTATTGGAATCTTGCAAATGACATTAACAAGGAGTACAAGGAAGACAAATACAAGCTAGGAGAGACTGTTCACTTGTCAAAAGACGGGGCAAGAATTGTAATCTAAATTAAAACGTTGGTTTTGTCAAATACTGCTTAAACTTCTCCGCCGGAGGATGTGGTTTCGGTAATGGACTTGCCTGAGTCTGATAACTCATTCTTAGCTTTTCGTAGAATTTTTCCTTTGCAACTGAAATCAGAGATTCTATGCGCTGCATTTTTTCAGAATCTGTCACATAGTAGCGCTGGTCTTCAAATAGGTGTAAGAGGGCATTGTTAATCAGTCCAAGAGTGTTGCTATCCTTGAAAAGCACTGAATCATCATAATCCTTTACAGCATTTTCTGTTAACTCAATTACAATTTTTTTCGTATCAAATGGCATTGCAAACAATGGATGCACCAAATATGTTGACTCATCGCTCAAGCGCACCGCGGATATATAATTGCTTAAAAATAAAACCTCATCACCTCTGCTTTTTGAGTGCTCGCAATAAGGCGCAAGCATGTAGCGCTCAACAGTTCTATCCCAAGTTTCTCTGGAAATTCCAGCTGTCATGTTTTCACCTCACTTTTTTGTGATTTTAGCTGAATGAAAAGCTAAATTAACAGTTTCGCATATAAATTGGTTAAATATAAAGGTTATTGTTGGGGAATTTTAAGCTTTTCGCGGCAATCTTGGCAGAATTTGTAAGTTTTTTTGTCAATATTCTCTGGAGAAAAGTTTCCTAAATTATCCTCTGTTTCTACCATAGCGCATTCATACCCCCATGTGTGATGCTCTATTATTCCAAGATTATGGCCCAGTTCATGCATAATTTCTTTGGCAGCTCTTATACAAATTTTATCTAAATCATTTTCTTTGCCAAGCGATTCCCATGAAATTAGCAATGCTGGCCTTCCTGGGGATGAGATTCCTATTACCTTTGGGCTCACTTCATCGCTCATTTTGTATTGGGTGATTGCAAATTTTTGCCCATCAATCTGAAGCCCTTCAATAAATTCAAGTGCGCTCTCATCATCAGTTATAACAGTTGAATGTTTTAATTTTTTTATTAAACCAGTTGGAAGTTTAACTTCTTCTTTAATTTCTATATTCGCTTCAATCCCATTTTCTTGTAAATAGGTTTCCAGATAGTCTGCTATTTTTCCCAATGCAGCATCTCTATTTTCTATTGAAAAAGAGGCAGGGATTAATGAAATTTTCAAGCGCATAAACAAGCAAAGAAATTTGCATATTAAATACCTATCGAAAAGAACATAAAAGCCGGTTTTAAACAATACTTTATGGTTTCAAACAAAGATCTAATTCTAAAGCACGCCTTAGCAAATGCGCTCACTCATGAAGGAAAAGCAAACGAGGGCGCGGTTTTGGGCAAAGTTTTAGCAGAAAATCCAGGGTTGAAAAAAGATATTGAAAATTTAAGAAAAGAAATTAAAAAAGTTGTTTCTGAAGTAACCAAATTAAAATCAGTGGCGCAGGAAAAAAAGCTGCGCGAAATCTGGCCAGAGTTTTTCACTCAGGGGAAAAAAGAGGAAACACGAGAATTGCCTGAATTAAAAAACGCAGTTAAGGGAAAAGTTGTCCTGAGATTGCCGCCTGAGCCAAATGGCTTCATTCACATTGGGAACGCGATTTCATTTTTCTTCAATTATTATTATGCACAAAAATACAACGGAAAATTAATTCTGCGCTTTGAGGATACAAATCCTGAGGCAGAGGAGCTTGAATTTTACACAGCAATTAAGGAAGACATTGACTGGCTTGGCATTAAGTATGATGAAATGAAAAACAATTCTGATGATATGGAAACTTTTTACAGTGCTGCTGAAAAGCTTGTAAAAAAAGGCGCTGCTTACATTTGTACTTGCGATGTTGAAACAATGCGCAAGAATCGCTTTGGTGGAAAAGCCTGCGTTCACAGGGAATATGATTGTAAAGAAAACTTGGATCTGTGGGAGCATATGTTTAATGAGTTTAAAGAAGGGCAAGCAGTTCTCAGATTAAAGAGCGATTTAAGCTCTGAAAATACAGTTATGCGCGACCCAACGCTTTTTAGAATTGTAGAACATGCACATCCAATTCAAAAAAATAAATACAGAGTTTGGCCGCTTTATGATTTTGCAAACGCAGTTGAGGACGCTATATGCGGAGTGACGCATGTTTTGCGCTCTGCAGAGTTTATGCAGCGCGATGAATTGCAAAATAAAATCCGTGAATTATTGGAATATAAGAATCCAGAAATAATTTCGTACTCAAGAATAAATTTTGCCGGCAGCCCGACTTCAAAAAGAAAACTTTTGGATTTAATGAATAGAAAAATAATTAGCAGCTGGGACGA
Organism: Candidatus Naiadarchaeum limnaeum; assembly: GCA_014189685.1. GTDB lineage: Archaea > Undinarchaeota > Undinarchaeia > Undinarchaeales > Naiadarchaeaceae > Naiadarchaeum > Naiadarchaeum limnaeum. The sequence goes on along the minus strand of DVAB01000029.1, from coordinate 22,341 downwards.
TCCCAGATTAGTTACAATTAGAGCACTGCGCGGCCGCGGATTTTTGCCAGAGGCAATTTATAAAATGGCATTAAATGTGCGTATGACCCTTTCAAGCACAACAATTGATTGGGATATGCTAGCGGCTGAAAATAGAAAACTGCTGGATAAAAATGCGAATCGCTATTTTTTTGTTCCGGATCCAATTAAAGTTGAAGTAAAAAACGCGCCCACACGAGTAATTTTTGTAAAACTACATCCTAATTTTCCAGAGCGCGGGGAAAGAAAACAAAAAGTCCTTGGAACTTTTTTTGTTCCACGTGAAGATGTTGAAAAAATGGCAAGCGGAGATGTTTTCAGATTCAAGGATGCATATAATGTTAAAATTGATGCAAAAGATTCAGCAGTTGTGCGTGCAACTTTTTCAGGAAAGGATGTGATTGAAAATACCCCAAAGATTCAGTGGGTTACACCAACAAATATTCCTGCTGAGATAAGGATTCCAGGAGTGCTTCTTGATAAAGATGAAAATCCTTTGCTCGATTCGATGAAAGTTGTTAAAGGATTTTGTGAGGAAGATTGCAAAAATATTAAGCCAGGGGAGGCTGTTCAGTTTGAAAGATTTGGGTTTGTGAAAATTGAAAAAATTGGTGCTGAAAAAATTGAGGGAATTCTTACGCATAAATAATTATGTCACAAGTTTTTCAAGGTTTGAAGAAGAAATTTGAATCTAAGCACAAAAAGTGCCCGAGCTGCGGCGCGAAAATCTCAAAAACTGCGCGAATTTGCCCTGAATGCGGGCAAAATTTTATTTTCCATGTTCCTGAGCCAAAATCCTGGCAGTTTTCGCTTAACACAGAAAATTGTTGCTCGATATTTTTGATACTTTTAATTGCAATTGCGCTTCTTTATTTAATTTTTCCACTCTTCAAAACAATTTTCTTAATAATTGGGGTTGCGGTTGTTGTTATTATTTTAATAATCCTAGTAATCTTTGCAAAACTGGTTTATAGAATTAAGAAAATGTTTAATTTTTAATTTATTTATGCGGTTCAATAATCACTTTCAGCGAATTCTGCGGGTGCGCAGTTAATTGAAATCCTTTCTGCGCCTCGGAAAGCTGAAATCTATGAGTTATCATATCTTTTACATTTACTTTTTTTGTTCTAATCAATTCAATTGATTTTTTCAAATCATCTTTCGCGGCCGCGTAGGAGCTCATCATTCTTATTCCTTTTTTCCAAATCTCATTCATATCAAGATTTAAATTAACTCCTGGGTCTGCAGGCGCGTAAAACAAAAGTGTCCCGCCATTTGCGACTGAACTAATAGCCTGATTGTAGGCGCTCTGATTCGCAGCGCAAACAATTACAACATCTGCAAGTTTTCCATCATTTAGAGAGCGAACTTTTTCAGGAACATTGTCATTCGCATTGATTGGAATAGCTCCAAACTTTTTTGCATAATTTAAATGATGCTCGCTTCTTGCAGTACCAAAAATTTTCTTTGCTCCATTTGCTTTTGCAGTTTGAATGTGCAAAATTCCTGAAACTCCTGTTCCAATGACTAAAACAGTATCGCCTTTTTTTACATTTGCCTTTTTTTGCGCGCGCACAACGCAAGCCAGTGGTTCAATAAAAGTTCCCTCTTCAAAAGAAACTTCTTTTGGAAGTTTGAAAATTCCAAAATTCTGAATGTTTATTTTTGGCAATCGCAAAAATTCTGAAAATCCGCCGGGGTAATATTTTGTTTTGTGCAAAAGTTCACAGTTTGTTTCTTCACCGCGCTTGCAATAATTGCACTTGTAGCATGGGACATGGTGTGTTACAAAAACTTTGTCTCCTTTTTTATATCCGTTTACACCTTTTCCAACCTTTTCAATTGTCCCTGTCGTTTCATGGCCCAAAACAAGTGGCGCTTTTTTTATCCTGTACCACTCCATTACATCCGAGCCGCAAATTCCGCTTGCAATAATTTTTATCAAAAGCTCGCCCTCTGAAATTTCTGGGATTGGCATGTCCTCTAGGCGGACATCGTTGTTGTTGTAATACATTGCCACTCTCATCGCTTTCTCCCAATGAGCACATAGAGGCTTGCAAATTGTTTATCTGAAGTATTAAAAATTCTTTTTCCTTTTATTCCCAGGAAATAGAATTCATCTTCTGTGTAAAAAAGTGCTGCAAAATATTTCTTTATTTCCGCAGGGCTGTGTTTTACTCTGCGGAAGTAACTATCGGGCTTTTTTAAATGTTCTTCAAAGTATTTCGAAGCAGGATTTAAAATCATTAATATAACTTTTCCATTGCTCTTCAAAATTCTCCAAATCCCTGTCAAAACTGGCTGGTAATTCTCTATAAATTCAACTGTTGCAACAGAAAATACTGCGCTGAAACTTTTTTCTCTAAAAAGAGCCTCTAAGTTTGTGGCATTACACTGTTCGAACACTTTATTCCTCTGCATTTTGTTGCGCTTTTTTGCTTCTTCCAAAAATAATTCTGAGGTGTCAATTCCGGTTATATCCATTTCTGACAAATTCTTCTCAATGCTTCCAATTCCGCAGCCAATATCTAAAATTGAAACGTGGCCTTGCAGTTGTTCTCTCAAGAATTTAGCTTCTTTCTTCATTATCCTTTGTCCAAATTTAGAATCGCAGAATTCTACAAAATTTTGGAGATCCTCTTGCTCGCTCATTTAAGTTCTGTAATTAGTTTTATAGGATTTGTCAGGCAATAAACTCCAGGGCATCGCTCCCTGGCAAATTTCTCAATTTCATTTATTTTTTCTTTATCAGCATCGCTTTCCACTTCCAAAGAAAGTTTCACTTTTTCAACAATTGGCTCCTCCCCAAGCCCCAAGCTTTTTGTTAAGTTTGTTTTATTTTCAGCTGTTACTTTTAGCTTAGAAAGCTCTATTCCTTTTTCAGCGCAAATTGAAACAAATGTTGAGGCATAGCAGGCTGCAAGCCCGAACAAGCAATACTGAATTGGGTCAGGCTTTAATCCTGCGCCGCCCATGAACTGTGGCGAATCAGCTTCTATCACTGCAGAACCGCTTTGAAATTTTATTTCAGCCGTAACTTGCGGATTTCCCTGCTCAAAGTTCCATTCCCCGCTTATAGATTTTGTCTTTTTTGCAGCTTCAGGATTTTTTTGGACTTCTTCCATAAATTTTTTAATAGCTTCCAAATTTATGTTGTTCATTTTTTACCACCTTTTTTCATATCTTTCCATAGTTTTATGATTCCGAGATAGACTAAAATTATTACTCCGATTAAAATAATTAGATAAAAAGTATTTAGGATGTTTGTAGAATCCGTTGTTGTCCTGCCCCCGTTCATCATTGGCATATTTTGCATCATCATCTCGCTCATAGAAACATTTTCGCCGCAATAAATCCTTCTCGCCATATTAATATGCGCCTGTTTCAAAGTTTCAGAGCCCTCACCGCCCATCATTTCATCCATCATTTCATGCTGTTCTCCTGGATGTATTTGCTCCATATAATAATCGCCAAGTGCCTCAAGCTGCTCATCTGTGAGCTGATTGCAGCTGACTTTTGAATCAATAAGCATTTTTGCCTCAGTGAAATCGCGCTCGTGTGCTGAAACAAAGCTAAGAGCTAACAAAAATGCGAGAATTGCAGGGAAGAACAGTTTTTTCATTTTCTATAAATTTTTTCAGTCCACCATTTTTTAACAAATGGCAAAGTTAAAGTTGAAATAATATACGCGCCCGCTGGTATTAAAGCGTTCAACCAATAATTTGGCGATTTAATCAGCCACAAAAACCAAACAAAAATAAAATAAGTTGCAACCGCAATAATTCCGCGCCGGGTTTTTGAGGTTTCCCAGGCTTTGTCGGCTTCTACTTTAACATTTCGCGCTTTGATTGATTCAAGTTCTTTTGAAAGATTTTTAGCCATTTTTTATTTCCAGTAATCTCCTATTGAATTCAGGACTGTTGAATCTTTTCATAACCGCTTTTATTCTTTTTTCATATCCTGTTATTGTTTCGAATATTTCCTTTATTCCACTAATAACTTCCTCAAGTTGGCTCTTGTCTCTTTCAAGGTATATTGCGCCTGCTTTGATTGCGTCAACTTCTGGCTCATAAACACCTGGCAAAAGTTTTTCCTTGAAATTAGACCATTCTGTATAGGCAGGCCTGCCTGTCAGAGAGCCATAAATTAAAAATAAAGGGGTGCGCTTTTTAGCAGCTTTTCTAATCAGGGGGATGTAAGAATTTTCCCTTTTAGTGGGCAAACCTCCGGCGGCATAAGTCTCCAGAATTAGTGCATCAATTCCTTCATCTATCCAAGCATAAAAAAGTTTTAATTGAAATGGAGGTGGAGTAACCGCCCCATATCTTATGTCTAGTTGCTTTTTCATCAATAAGATAAGTCTCTATTGTTATATAATTATTTTTTACTTTCTTTCTCAAAAATCTCAAGTGCTTCTTTTGCAGTCGCGTTTTCATGCACAACAGCGCGCACAGCCTTAATCATTGCAACAGGATGATCAGATTGCCAAATATTTCTGCCCATATCAACACCTTTCGCGCCTGCTTGAATTGCATTATAACTCATCTCAAGTGCTTCTTTTTCAGAAATCTTTTTTCCTCCAGCAATTACAACTGGAACAGGGCAGCCATCAACAACTTTTTCAAAATCTTTGTCGCAGTAATAAGTTTTTACATAATGTGCGCCATACTCTGCGGCAATTCTGCATGCCAGTCCTAAATATCTCGCATCCCTGTTCATTTCTTTTCCAACAGCAGTGATTGCAAGAACAGGCATTCCATATTCCTCTGCTTCATTTACTAAATGCCCCAAATTAACAAGAGTCTGTTTCTCATTCGGCGCGCCAACAAAAATTGACATTCCAACACCGGCAGCGTTTAAGCGAACAGCCTCTTTAACTGAAGTTGTGATTTCTTCATTCGAGAGTTCAGATAAAATGCTTGGTCCACCTGAAACTCTTAAAACAATAGGGACTTCTGCTACAGCATCAACACAATTTCTCAAAGTGCCACGAGTTAGCATTAAAGAATCAGCATAAGGAACTAACGGAGTAATTGTCTTGCGTGGATTTTCCAAGCGAGTTGTTGGGCCTTGGAAATAGCCATGGTCAACAGCGAGCATTACAGTCTTCCCAGTATTTGGCTTGAATACTCTGCTTAATCTATTCTTCATACCCCAATCCATTTTCCCACCTGTAGGAATTAAAATACGCCATGAAGTATTTAAATGTTTCAGAATTTCAAGCTACTTCTTTATGATGAAAATAATAAGAGCCAGCAGTAGCTATTATCGCAGTAAGTATTATCATTGTAATAACAATCTGCACGAGTATATCTGCATTTTTGACATTTGCTGCAATAACAAGTGGCGTTAGCACTGCGGTTGACAATCCTCTCGGCATAATTGCTGTTACAATATGCCTGTAATCAAGTAAAATTGTATCTCCTAATAAAGAAATTACGGTTGCAGCGTATCTTACTAGAACTAAAATTGCCGCAAGGATGATTGAATATACTAAGATGAGGGGGGAGGGAAGCAAAAATACTACTCCTATGTAAATAAAGAAGAATGTTCTGACTAAAAAAGAAATTTGTGCCTGAAATCTTTTCATCAACACTCCTGCGCTTGCTCTCTTTTCCATTCTAAAAATTCTTGCAACTACATTTCCGTTTCCAAGCACCAATCCAAATATCAGGGCGAATATTGCTCCATTTCCCCCCAATACCTGAACTGTGGAGAAGCCCATTAGAGCAAATGCTAATGTTAAAATATCCTCATAGCTTCCTCCTCTTAATTCGTATAGCACTCTTAACCAGAATACTCCTGCAATTATTCCAAGAACTACTCCAATAGAAAAGGCGCTTGCAATTTCTTGTGCTACCGAGCTATAGATTTGCGCTTCTCCGCCAGCAGTTATTAGTTGTAGTATAACAAGCGTAACAACAATTGTTATTGGGCTGTTGTAAGTTGATTCAAGGCTTATCAATGTCTTCACTCTTTCTGGAATATTTAAATGGCGTACCATTGCAATTGCCACAGTAGCTGAAGAATCTCCTATTATTGAGCCTAAAAGTAAACTTAGCAACAAATCCCAGCCAAGTAAAAAATGCATAAAAGCCGCGACTCCGAGCATTGATAGAACAAATGCTAGAACAGAAAGCACAAAAGCGCGTGGGCTTTCTTTTAAGAATTTATGCAATTCTAACTGCAACCCGCCATCAAAAAGTATTACAAGCAGCGCGAGAGATGTAAACAAAGGAACAATAGGTTTCAGTGGAGCTGGATCTATTAATTTAAAGGTTGTGGTAATTATGTATCCAACAAATATCAATATTAAAATGTCTGGGATTCTGAATTTTCTTGATAGGTAATATCCGAGAAATCCAATTAACAAAATTGTTCCAGCAAGCGCAAATATCAATTCTATTGATGCCATGTATTGCAAGTTATAACAAAATAAAGCTTAAAAAGCTTTAGTTTTAAATTTTGTTTGAATAACTTTTTAAACTCGCTATGCTTCTTACTAAATTATGGTAGAAGCAGAGAGCGGTGTTAAATCAGTACTTTTCAAAATCCAGCGAATTCCATTGTTTTCAAATAGTATTGCGACTTACAGGAATTCGCTGTCTGTCAAAAACCACTTTGCGCCGTTTTCATTTAATTCAATAAGCAACCGACTGAAATCAGTGGTTTTTGACATGCCAGTATGGCAAATTTTGCTATTGCTCGCTTTCGCAATAATTTTAATCGGTTTTTTTGCCCTCCAGTTTCTCACTTTAAAAGTACCTGGCGGGACTGCAATTCTTGTTTCTGCCTTTTTTATAGTCCTAATTAGTTTAAATGGAAACTCTGTCATGAACGAGGGAGGGCTTGACATCGCAAGCTTACTGCACTTTGGAATAACTTTAATTTTTGGCATAATTCCAGGATTTCTAACTGTTCTGATTTCAACTGCATTCTCGCTTTATCTTGCAAAAAGCGAAACCCCAATAGACTTTTTCATCCAAAAGAATGCAATGAAAATCTGGATTCAAACCGCGCAGCTTTTCTTTTCAACTATTTTTTTGTGGGCAGCAGTTTCTTTTAAGGGAGTGGGATATATTTTCGCGAGCCTCACGCTGATATACATCTTGTATTTTACCGCTGGCAGAATTATTAAAACAATAATGCTTGCAACAATTGCCCGTGTGCCGCCAATGAAAATTTTGGGCGGGACAATAATTTTTTACTTCGTAAATTGGTATTTGTTCCAATTTTTCGGCGCAGGGTTTTTAAACTTCTTAAAAAGTTTGCTTTAAATATGTGTAAAGATATGCTAAATTATGGGGAAGTTTGCAGATTTAAGAATCGGTAAATATTTTTTTGTAATTCTAATTATTTCAATTTTAGCTTTTATCGTTCAAGCCTATTTTGTCTCAAAAGTAAATTTCGTAGGGTTTAGTGCATATTTTGCAGAGCCAGCAGAAAGCATTCTCCAAGGACGTGGGTTTACCACAGATTATGTGGATCAATATTATATTAAATTTGATTCAGTTTCGCATCCAGAGGAGTGGGGGTTCCCAATGATGACTATACTAGTTTTGCCTTTTATCTATTTTTTGGGAAAAACAGCTCTTGCAGCTAAACTTCCGAGCATAATCATAGGAACAATTTTATTTCCTCTCTTAACCTATTTCCTTGGAAAGGAATTTTTCAATAAAAGAATTGGATTTCTCTCTGCTGTTTCAGTTCTTTTTTACGCAACTACATTTGATTCAAGCTTCAATGGACTCCGCGATGTTGTCTTTGCATTCTTCGCAGTTGCCACAATTTATTTCTTTTACAAGGGGTTAAATGATGAAAGCGCAAAGTACTTTTATTTAATGGGAATATTTTTGGGAATTTCTTATCTTGTTAGGCAAACAGCAGTGATATTTTTTCCAACTCTAATTCTGGCCTATTATCTAATTAAAAAAGAACTCAATCTCAGACTAGTAAAAGGATTGTTTTTATCGGTTTTAATTATGTCCCCGTGGCTAATTAGAAATTATTTAGTTTTTGGCGATCCATTCTTTACAGCAAATAAATATGCTATATGGATAGAGGGATGGTTCCCCCTTGACAAACAATGGAGGTTAAGTGTATTTTGGGATGTTCAAAAACCTTCTCTTTCGTGGATATTTTCTCAGCCAACGCAATCTCATCTTGGAATTATCCCGAAGATGTTGAATGGTATTTCAGCGCAGATTACTGATTTAATAACTCTTTACATAGCAGGATTTATTGGCCTTTTTATAACAATTAGGGAAAAACTTAAAGAAAATATTCTTATGGCTTCATACATAGTAGTGATTTTTGCAATATTTTTAAGATTGCAGGTGATATATTATAGGACAATAACTGTCAGTTTTATAATCCTCTATGTTCTGCCCTATTTGATAATGCTAATTCTAGCTAATTTTGTATTCGCAAAAGATAGCAATAGAAACAGAGTATTTGCACTTTTATGGGCAGCATTTGCATTATTCCATAGTGCGCTTGTCGTGCCGGACAGGAGATTCTTCCTCTCGTTGGTGCCATTTTTGTTTATTTTTACGTGGGGTGGATTTAGTAGAATTTTAGAAATCTTTTCTAAAGTATATAAAAATTTTAAACCGCATTACATATGGCGAATTCTTTTAATCCTTCTATTAATCTTTGTATCATTTAATTTACCCTTAACTTTTGGGAAATTCCTCGATAAAAATGCGCCATTCCCCTTTCAGGATGCGTTACCAGAGAAAAGATTGATGCAAGCAGCGGAACAAATAAAGCATACAACCGCGAGTGATGCCGTTATAATGGGATGTGGAGCCTCAGCTATTCATTTTTATACAGACAGGAAAGTTGTTGAGCTACCACACGACACCTTAGAAAAAACTGTTGAAGTAATGAAATGGTATAATGTGAGCTATCTTTCATTTTATGGCTGTGAGCGGCGCGTAAACATAAACTCCCTTTATACTCTTCTCATTGGCAGAGGGGACAATCCTCCGCCCGGATTTGAGTATAAATTATATAAAGTTAGTATCAGTGAGATAGCCGAAAAAGATGGTCAACGACTCATATCTGGCAGTATAGTTGAAGTTTAAGTGTATAATGTTTTTAAAGCATCTTTTATTCTTTCAGATGTTTTACATACCAAATTACAAAAATCACAAATCCAATTACAACTGCAATTTCAATTTTCTCAAAAAATGCAATTATTGAATTCCAATTCGGGCCTAGCCAAATTCCGATATAAGCAAGAAATGCGCTCCAAATTAAAGAGCCAATAAAAGTATAAATCAAAAATTTTTTCATGTCCATCTCTGCGATTCCAGCCGGCAGAGAAATAAAAGTCCTCACAACAGGCAAAAGTCTTCCAATAAAAACAGCTTCATGCCCGTATTTTTTAAACCAGCTTTCAGCATGCTCAAATTTTTTGCGCGGAATTAAAAAATATTTTCCATATTTTAGCAAAAATGGGCGGCCGAGATAATCGCCTAAATAGTAAGAAAGAATTGAGCCTGCCAAATTCCCAAGCGTACCCGCGAGCGTAACTCCAAGAAAGCTAAATTGCCCCTGATAAACAAGAAAGCCTGCGAATGGCATTGTCACTTCTGAGGGCATTGGAATATTTGCAGATTCAACAAGCATAAGGAAAAAAATGCTCAAATATCCGTAATCTGAAATAAATCCAATAATCCAGTTTGAAATGAATTCTACAATTGCCATTTGGGTAAATTAGAGGAACTATTAAATAAGCTTTATATACTCCCTTATTCTCTATAAAGCCACTTGCTTTTATGCAAGTAATGACTGATCTCTGAAAAGAGAGGTGAAAGAACTATGGCAAAATTCGAAGTTCCAAAGGATTTAATCGACAAGGCATATCAGGCTTTTAGTTTGGCTAAGGACTCTGGAAAATTAAGAAAGGGAACAAATGAAACTACAAAAGCTGTTGAGCGAAAGCAGGCTTTACTAGTTGCGATTGCAGAGGATGTCCAGCCGCCAGAAGTTGTTGCTCATTTGCCTATTTTGTGCGATGAGAAAGACATTCCATATCTTTTTGTACCGCGCAAAGAGGAATTGGGCAAAGTAAGCGGTTTGACAGTTGGAACAGCAAGCGCAGCAATTGTTGAGGCCGGAGAGGCAAAAGCAATTGTGCATGACTTGGCAACAAAATTAAAGGATTTGAAATCTGGCAAAAAAGCATCTGCAACACCAGCACATCACACACCAGAGGTAAAACCAGTTGAGCATAAGCCAGTAGAACATAAACCAGCAGAGCACAAACCAGCAGCGCCGCACCACGCACCAGAACATAAGCCGATTGCCGAGCACAAGCCAAAAACTGAGAAGAAAAAATAATTTTAAAAATTTATGGCCGAAAGAATCCCAGGCGGAGAAGCAACACCTGCGCGAGTAATTGAAATAATTCGCAGGACTGGCGCGACTGGAGAAATTACGCAAGTTAGATGCGAACTTTTGGACGGAAGGGATAAGGGCCGCGTTATGCGAAGAAATGTTAAAGGCCCTATAAAAATTGGGGATGTTTTAATGCTCAAGCAGACTTATATGGAAGCTTCTGAGATAAGGCAGGTTTAAGTAAATGGCAAGATGCTCATTTTGCGGGTATGAAATAGAAAGAGGAACTGGAAAAACTGTAGTCCAGAAAGATGCAAGTATTTTGCACTTTTGTTCACGCAGATGCGAAAAAAACATGTTAGTTTTGAAAAGAAATCCTCTAAAAGTCTCTTGGACTTTAAGATTTAGAAAATTCCGCGGAAAAGCTAAAAAAGAGGAAGCTCTTGCTTTAGAGGAAGAGGAAAAGAAAGCAAAGGACACAAAAGTTCCACGGTTTGAGGACAAAGGCGCAGTTGAGGCAAAGGAAAAAGAGGGAGAGAAAAAAGCTTAAAACCTCAGCTAACCCTTAATTTTTGATACCTATGCCAAAAGAAACAGTTTATTATTTTTCATATGGAACTGACCGGACTATTTCTGTTTTAGAGCGAAGAATAATGGGACCTCTTGGAAAATCTTCTCTAAAAGCCTCAATTTGCGCGCCTTTTCTTTTTTGGAAAGCACTAGGTTTTAAGACCCTTATTCCATATGGCATTCTCCCGCAGGGGGAGAAAATCAAAGTTAATGGTGTTTTATATGAGCTAACTCAATCACAATTTGGAAGAATAGTTGCAGACCATGATAAGAGATATCCTAATAGGTGGGAAACTAGGGCGTTCAAGGTTACTATTGAAGAAAAACACGAACTGGGCGAGAACGAAGTAACTGCGCAAGCATTCGTATTAAAGAATGATGCAGCTGTTGGGGTCACAACTCGTGAGTTAGGGCAAAGCGGTTTTGTAACAACAAGACCAGCTCTCTAATCCATTCTGAACCGACTTTCTATACTAAACTAATAAATAGAAACACGCCTATCCTATTTCTATGGCCAAGGAGCGCACTTTTGTCATGATAAAACCAGATGGAATTCGAAAAAAGCTCATAGGCGAAATTCTGCACCGCATTGAAAAATCCGGCTTGAAAATTGTTGCTGGAAAATTAATCAAAATTCAGTGGCAAAAAGCAGAAAGGCTCTATGCAGAGCATAAGAAAAAGCGTTTTTACAAAGGGCTTTTAAAATTCGCACTCTCAGGCCCCTGTTTTGTTGCTGTTGTTCAGGGAGCGAACGCTATTAAGCGCACGCGCGCGCTGTGCGGAGCGACAGATCCACAGAAGGCAAAGCGCGGAACAATAAGAGGCGACTTTGGAACAAAGCTTCCGTTTAACGTAATCCATGCTTCTGATTCACCAAAGAGTGCAAAAAGAGAAATCCGGATTTTCTTTAATCCAAGAGAAATCGTTATGCGTTGAATTATTTTCTAGGAGATAACAGTCCTTAATATTGCCTAAATTTGACTTTTTGTGAGTTTTTTGTCACTGAAAAGTTGTAAATAAGATTTATAAAGCTAACGGCTCTATTACGATAAAGCCATAAATCAATTATGGAAAGAAAACAGGTTGGAGATAGCATAATTACAGAACCGTTACCTTTATATATACAGACGTGTTACAATAGTATCACATCTCAAAATGCGTCGGAAGCAAAGCTTCCTCGCATCTTTCGTTACACTCAAGATGCCCGCAGACTCCATCCCAACAGTAAAGGAAGTGGAGGATTTCATAAAGAAAAGTCCTCAGGGAGTCTCGATACAAGATGTTGCGCGGGAGTTTAAGATAAGCCGATATGAGTCGGTTTATTTATTAGGCCAGCTGATAGGGGCTGGAAAAATCGGAGTAAGACAGATTGGGCCTGTAAAACTTCACTATCATATCGAGAAATGAAAAAACAGAAAGGAGGTGAATAAATGCCTGGAATAGATCTAGTGGCTCTAGTAGCACAAGCATTGGCGAGTGTTTGGAACTCAACAGTAACACTTTTGCCAAATATAGTCGCAGCGGTCATAATAGTGATAGTTGGTTTTGTAATAGGGAAGCTTGTTGGCACAGCATTGGAAGAGATTCTAATGCGCATAAAGATAGATGATTACGTCAAAGTGAAGCGCGCAGAGTTCAAGATTTCACATATATTTACAATGGTTGTGAAATGGGTTATCTATCTAGTGTTTATCCAGCAAGCAGCAGCAGCTCTCCAGATAGGAGTGATCTCAGCATTTGTTGGAGAAGTTGTCAGCTTTATTCCAAACGTGCTTACAGCGATGGTAGTTGTAGCAGCAGGATATGCAATTGGTAAGTACATTGAGGAGCTGATAAGCGATAGCGACTTTGTGTATGCGCATTTGATGAGCAGAGTGTTCTTCTTCATGATAATTTACATCTCGATGGCTCTTGCGCTTCCAAAAGTTGGCTTGGACCCAACTCTTGTGAACAACATACTCCTCATAGTAGTTGGCGCAGTTGGATTTGGATTTGCAATAGCACTTGGACTTGGATTAAAGGAACATGTTGCAGATATGGCCGAGGGACAGATGCGAAAACTGCAGAGGAAGAGGTAGCCACTAAACAAAGATAATAAAGTTGCCTGTTGAGCGGGAATGCGCTATTTCTAAAATATCCCATTCTCCCACCTCCCGAACCGCTTGACAGGCGCTTTTTCTTTTTAATTTTTATTAGGTAGACATGGACAAAAAATTTCACTTTGGAATCTTAGCTTTTGCACTAATAGCAGTGGTTTTAATTGCAGGGTGCACACAAAAACAACCACCGCAGGAATCTGGGATTAGGGATAAAGTAACATCCCTCCCGGAAAGTAATGAGATTGCAAACCTACCCCAAGCGCAAAAAGTAGAAAAAACGGTCACTCCAAAACCAGAGGTAAAGCTCCAATTTGTTGGCAATAGCACAGTTTATGTTGATCCCATCATAAAATATAGGTATGTTTTGGGCGAAGTGCAAAACATTGGAACAGCACCAGCAGATGATGTAACAGTGATAGCAACTTTTTATGATGCACAGGGTAATGTACTCACAACAATTAACCATAAATATACAAGCCTTTACATTTTGTTGCCGAATGAAAAATCGCCATACAAGATAAATCTTATGGGCTTCACCAATTTCACTAATTACAAATTGGTCGTTAATGGTAGTTTAGCTGATTCTTTACCCTACAGAAATTTAAAAATACAAGGCACAACCACAAACAGAGAGATTCTTTATCACGACTATTTTGTCGGAGGAGTAAAAAAAAGCGATGGTATTGATCACTATCATGTTGTCGGAGAAGTAAAAAATACCGGCACTAAAACTGTAGATGAGGTGGAAGTAATCGGCAGCTTTTATGATGAATCTGGACAAATCATAAGGAGCGAGATTGCATATACAAACCCACCGAGATTTGCGGCTGGCCAAACAGCTCCTTTTGAATTATTTGTAGAAGATGATTCCAATCAAATTAAGAATTATGAATTAGTAGTACAGGGAACAACTGGATATTGCGATTTTTGCTCTTAGGATTTTAGCTTTTGTTAGAAGATTCTAGCTTTGGTTAGAAAATAATGTATGGCTAAAATTAGTTTGGAAGCCAACGAAATTTGTATGGGCATCTTTTACTGTTTACCGCTTACCGTTTACTATTTCAACGGCACTTCTATCTTCTCCCCAAAAAGCGAAGGAAAACTTATAATGTACGAGCCGGATTTTGACAAAACAATTATTGGCGCGCCTTTCATTAATGCTTCTAAATGAATTGAATAGACTCCGATATCATGAACTTTTATAGTTTCTACTCCAAATTTGCCTTTTGCCTTGCGCGGCCGGGCAGATTGTTCTCTTTCCTTATCAATATCCGCAATTTTTTGCTCCAATTCTTTTTTATGAATCTGCGCCTGTATAATATCAGCTGGATTTCTAATGAACAAAAAAAGCCTTGAGCCGCATTCGCAGCCCTCTACAATTGGAACTTCCTCATTCGAATACATTTTTTTGCATTTAAGGCATTGATGCATAGGAATTCCTCAATTAGAGCTCAGCCGAAACATAAAACGCATTTGGATCTCGTTTAATTTCGCGAATAATAGTTGACGGGCCTACTAAAGTCAATCCAGGCTTTGCAGTTGGCTTTCCAGTTAAACTTTCCAAAGCTTTTGTTGCATAAGTCATAAATACACCAGCTTTGCGCGGAAGCGTGCAGAACTCAATTCCTTTGAAATCTGTATCAATTTCTTTCATTGTAGATGTAACTAATTTTGCCTCTTCAATAAAATCTAGTGACTCATCAAGAACAACAATATGATTGTCGCGCACTCTTTTTATGATATTTGCAATTTTCTGGTCCATACTCAGGCCTGCGAGCATACCAATTGATATAAAATCTAGCCTTAGCTTTCCGCCTTTCTTTCTTCTTATAACTTTTGTTTTTGCCTTTCTCTTTTTTGCCATTTTAAACATGCGTTGCTATTATCTCGTAAAGTTCCTCTAAATTATGCCCTTTTAAAGCGCTTATCGGAACAACAGAATGCTGCGGGAACGCAGCTTTGATATTTTCTGGCTTTGCACTCTTTAAATCTGTTTTGTTCGCAACTATTACTAATGGAATTCCTTTTGCCTCTAAATTCCCAACAAGCATAATATTTACTTGGTTTAATGGATCTCTTGTTGCATCCATCATTGCAAGAACAACATCAACCTTGTCCAAAAATTTAATTGCCTCAACAACTCCCTGAGTTGCTTCCTCTGCAATTTTCTTTGCCTCTGACTCGGTGTATTTCTTTTTTTTGCCTTTTGAGCGCGAAATTTTTATTCCTAATTTTTGAACTAAATCTTTTAACTCCCCCTCATCAACTTTTGGCTTTAATGCTCTAACAAATTTACTCTTGCCTCCATCAGCTTCAACACCCACGCTTTCTGCTATTTTTTTCAAATCAGAAAGTTTTAATCGCTCAAGTTTGACAGAATCCGAATTTGTTCTGTGATATTGCATGAATTTTTTATAATCAATATGCGTTGCCAGTCCTGGCATGTCCAAAAGATTCATAACAATTTTTTTTGAGCCAGCCTTAACCTCCACATGCTCAGCTTTTTGTATTGTTCGAGTTTCATGCGGCATATCAGATACAGCGCCAACAGATCTCCCAAGCCAATCAAGCGCAATTTTATTTGCCAAAGTTGTCTTTCCTGTATTTGGCTCTCCATAAATCCCGAGCGTAATCGTTTTTTTGCGCCCAAATAAGCTAGAAAAAAGCAGCTTCAGTTTTCTTAGGAATGAACTAACCATTATCTCTCCCGATTTTGCATAATAATAGCTAATATTTAAATGTTTAACCACTCAAAAATCACGCATGGCAGAGGAATACACAGACTGCCCCCTATGCAGCTCAAAAATGGAATCCATTGCAGGAAGCAAAAAACGTTCTAGATGTTTAAATTGCGGATATTACTACGACTGCTGCTAAACCGCTGCCGCTGCTTTTATCGCTGCATAAGCCTCTCCGGTCCCATCCATAATAAACTGCACAGCAATCGCAACTAAAATCAATCCCATAATTCGAGTTATGACTTTTGTCCCTGTCTCCCCTAGCAGTTTGAAGAAGAATTCTGCTCTTACATAAATTATGTAAGATACTAAGAAAACAAGCAATATACTGAAGAGCAGCAGTACTTGTGTTGTAAGATTTGTTGCTCTTGTAGAAAGCAAAATTCCAGTTGTTATTGCCCCTGGCCCTGTTTGAAGTGGAATTGCCATTGGAACAATTGCAATATCAGTCCTCTTAACAACCTCACTTTCTTCACGCGCAGAAAGTCTTTGCCTTATTCCAAAAAGCATTTGCAATGCAATTATAAAAATTAAAATCCCGCCTGCGATTTTAAACGAATAAAGCTTTATGCTGAAAAAGTTGAAAATATAAATTCCCAGATAAGTTAATACAATCAGAGTTACCAACGAAACAATTATTGAAAGAGTTATTGTTCTCACCCGCTCGCGATGCGCAAGTCCGTGCAAAAGAGCCTCAAAAAGCGGGACATTGCCTATAGCATCTACTATTAAAAACAAACTTATGAATGATGTGATTAAATATTCTACTGCCATTCCCACTTAGGCTGCGAGTAAGTATTTATTCTATTTAAAGCTTTGCGCTTAGAAAAAGCTATTAATTAAGCAAATCTCTCTATTTTTGCTAAAATGCTTTGGAAGCAAAGCTTCCTCGCATTTTCTCGCTAACGCTCGAAAATGACCCCCTACCGCCCTTTAGAAGATATCTCAATTGCAGACGCAGCTTTTGAAGTAATTGGAAAAGATTTAAACGAAATTTTCAGAGATGCAGCACTGGCAACTTTTTCAGAAATGGTGGATATTTTTGCTGTTGGAAGCTCTGAAACCCGCGAAATAAAAGTTGAGGGTGAAAAATTAGATGATTTGTTGTTTAAATGGCTCGAACAATTAATTTATTTGAAGGATGCTGAATATTTATGGTTTGGAAAATTTGATGTAAATATTCAACAAAAAGGGAAAAAATATGTTTTGGAAGCAACTGCATATGGAGAAAAAATCACTCAAGATCCGAAAAAAATGCGCACAGATGTAAAAGCAATAACAAGGCACATGCTAAAAGTTGAGCAGTTTACTTTTGACGATGTTGAAAAAAAAGTTAGAAAAGGCTGGCGCGCTATTTTTGTTTTGGATATTTAGTTCTCAAAAGCTCAATTATTTTTTCCTGTGCCAATTCTATAGTTCCCAAATCGTCTACACTTCCAAATGACTTTTCATAGTATTCTTTTTTAAAAATGCCTTTTTTCAATGTTCCTTTTATAAAAACTTCCCCTCTACCTACCACGAGCTGCAATTCTCCTTTTTTGCTTCTGAAATGGATAGTCCAGCTTCGTGTGCCGGTATACTTCTTGTGCCCTTTCTGACACCAGATTCTTCATAACGCTTTGTTTCAAACACTCTCTCAATCGGTTCCATAGTTTAATAGTAGCTCACTCTAAATAAGAACTTTTTTATAGCAGCTCCTTTAAGTTAAGGCGAGAAAAAATGTTTGAGCAACTGAAAAAAATTTCAGATACTGTCTGGGAAATTCCAAAAACTTTTAAGCCAGGAATGCGCGTCCCAGCAAGAATTTACGCTACTGAAAAGCTTGCGCGCGAAATGGATTTGCAAGTTTATGAACAGATTACAAATGTTGCAACTCTGCCTGGAATTTTAAAATACGCTTATTGTATGCCAGATGGCCATTCAGGCTATGGATTTCCAATTGGCGGGGTTGCTGCAATGGACATAAACAATGATGGAGTTATTTCCCCTGGTGGAATTGGCTTTGACATTAATTGCGGAATGCGTTTAGTTACAACAAATTTAACTTATGATGATATAAAACCTCATTTAAAACAATTGGTTGACGAACTCTTTCACAAAGTTCCGGCCGGAGTCGGGGCAAGCGGATTTGTAAAATTAAACGCTGCTGAATTTAAAAAAATTACAACAGATGGCTCTGAGTGGTGCGTTGAGAAAGGCTATGGGTGGAAAGAGGACTTAGAATTTACAGAAGAAAACGGAAGAATTGAGGGCGTGGATGTTTCAAAAATTTCTGATAAGGCAATCAAGCGCGGGCTTTCTCAAATTGGAACGCTTGGAAGCGGAAATCACTATTTAGAAATCCAAGTTGCAAAGCCTGAATTTGTTTTTGACAAAAAAATTGCAGAAACATTCGGCATTACAATTCCAAATCAAATTGTAATCATGTTTCATTGCGGCTCGCGCGGATTTGGTCATCAAGTTGCATCTGATTATCTTGAAAAATTTCTATCCGTAATGGAGCGCAAGTATGGAATTAAAATTCTTGACCGCGAATTGGCATGCGCGCCTTTTAATTCTCCCGAAGGCCAAGATTATTTTGCTGCAATGAAAGGCGCAATAAATATGAGCTTTGTAAACAGGCAAGTTATTTTGCATCGCATAAGAGAAGTTTTTTCAAAAGTTTTAAAACAGGATGCAGAAAAATTAGGATTGCGCATGGTTTATGATGTTGCGCACAATACTGCAAAAATTGAAAAGCACAAAATTGATGGAGAAACAAAAGAAGTTTTAGTCCATAGAAAAGGCGCGACTCGCGCATTCGGCCCTGGAAGAGAAGAAATTATTGAGAAATACAGAAAAGTCGGCCAGCCAATAATAATTGGAGGCTCGATGGAAACAGGATCATATCTTTTAGTCGGCACAGAAGGAGCAATGAATGAAACTTTTGGTTCAACTTGTCATGGAAGCGGTCGCACAATGTCCCGCACAAAAGCAAAGCATATGTACCGCGGCGAGCAGTTACAAAAAGAAATGGAACAGAGAGGGATTTATGTGCGCACAGTTACCTTTTCAGGATTGGCAGAGGAGGCTGGGCCAGCCTACAAAGATATAGATGATGTAATAGATGCTGTTCACAGAGCTGACATTTCTAGGAAAGTTGTGCGATTTATTCCAATTGGGAATGTGAAAGGGTAAATAATGAAATTTAAAAAAGTTCTGATAGTTGGTATAGAAGAATCTAAATTAGAGCCCTTTTTTTGGAAACGAATTGACGCTATATCTGAAAAAAAAGTTTATGTTCCAAAAGATAGCTCTGATATTAAGAAACAACTCGCAGATTCCGATTGTGCACTCCTATTTTTAGGGACAAAATTTGGCAGAGAAGAAATTGATGCTGCACCCCATTTAAAATATATTGGAATGTTCGGCACAGGCTATGGAAGAATTGATACTGTACATGCAAAGACAAAAGGAATAATTGTAACAAATATCCCTAGATATAGTACAGAAGGAGTCGCCGAATTTGTTTTTGCAATACTTTTAGAACATTTGCGCGATTTAGAAAAAGGAAAATCTCAAGCTCGCGCTGGAAATTATTCTGAATTTGGGTTTGGTGCCGCTGAAATTAAAGGTAAAGTGTTTGGTATCCTTGGCCTCGGCCGAATTGGGAGCAGAGTCGCGGAACTCGCCCTTGCTTTTGGCGCAGATGTACGGTATTGGTCGCGAAACAAGAAAAGTGAACTTGAGAAAAAAGGAATAAAATATGAAAATACAGACGTATTAATTACAAAGTGCGATTTCCTCTCATTACATTTCGCTCTTACAAAAGATACTGAAAAATTTTTAAACAGAGAAAGAATTCAAAAATTAAAAAGCGGCGCGATTGTAATAAACACTGCCCCGATGGAATTAATCGATATAAATGCGTTAGAAAAGAGACTCGGCCGCTGGGACATTACTTTTATTCTTGACCACTCTGATGAAATGACCGCTGATGATCTTAAAAAACTTTCAAAACATAAAAACTGCATAATTTATCCGCCAGGCGCTTATTTAACAAAAGAAGCAACTAGGGCGAAGCAAGAAATTTTTGTCGCCAATATAGAAAACTTTCTAAAAGGCGTGGCAACTAATAAAGTAAATTAAGAAATTTCTTTCTAGCAAACTCTGATTCACTTTCAAAAATTTTTCCGAGAGAAATTTTATTTTGCAGTTAATTTCTTTCTCTTTATGTAGGCCCAAACTTTCTTGAACACCTGCGTTGGCGGTATCATTGCGTTGCCAGTAACTTTTCCCAACATTGCGTCTGGCTTAACTTTCAATCCACCAAATGGCCCTGTAGCTGTTTTCTTTAAAAGTTTTCTCCTTTTAAAATAGCCCCAAAGATTTTTTGTCATTTTTGATGGAGCTTGTTTTGCGCTACCTATAACTTTTCCAAGCACTGCGTCTGGCTTTATCATCATTCCGCCAAAAGCTTTTCCTTTCTTTGCCATTCTAACCTCCGTATAATTTATTTTGCATATGAATAAATGATTTAAATACTTATCTCCATCTCTAGAATGGAGGTAAGATGGTAAGCCGCGAAATTGAATCTCTAAAAGAGACGCTTAGGAAAACCTTTAATTGGATGGGCCACGCCACGTTTTTCTTTCAGCCAGATACAGGCGAGCGGATATTTTTCATTGATCCTTTTAATTTAAAGCATGATTTTGGCAACAAAAAAGCTGATTTTGTTTTTATTACTCACGCGCATAACGACCACTGGAGCACGAAAGACTTGCAAAAAGTTGTAAAAGATGATACAAAAATTTTTGCAGTTCAGGGATGCGAGGATTTTTCACACGAAAATTTGGAAATTTTAAAACCAGGGGATTACAAAAATTTGGAAGGCATAAAAATTCGTGCAGTTCCAGCTTATAACATTCATCCTGAAAGGCTTGTCTATCACCCTCGCGAAAACAATTGGATTGGATATATTTTTACAATAAATAATCAGACATTTTATCATGCAGGAGATACGGATTTTACTGATGAAATGAAACAATTAACAGATTTGGATGTTGCATTTTTGCCAATCGGTGGAACTTTTACAATGGATGTAATGGAAGCTGCGGAAGCTTCAAATCACATTCGACCAAAAATTACTGTTCCAATTCACTATCGCGCTCTGCTGAAAGAGCAATATCATGCTGCTGAAGAAAAACTAAAGAAAGCAGTAAAAGGAGAGGTTCTTATTTTGAACGAATACTCTTAATTTGCTATTTGCCTTTCTTTTTTTTGTGTCGTGCGCACATTGTACACATCTTTATCACCTCCTTTTCACAAATCCAAATTTCTGCAGCGGCCAAAAACAAAAACTTAGTTTTCCAACAATTTGTTCCTCTTTTATTGCCCCAAATTTTCTACTATCTTCGCTATGCCCTGGATTGTCACCTTCAACTAAATATTTCCCTTCTTTCAAAACAGCTTTCACTCGTTTAACTAAAAATATGCTTTTTTTCTGATGTTTAACGATAATAATATCGTTCACTTTCGGCCCCGTAAAATTCAGGACTAAAAAATATTGCCCAGCTTTAATAGCTGGCTCCATACTGTGCCCCTCAATCTTAAAAAGTCCAGTCATCTTACAATTTTGGATATACTAGAGTCCTCTCTGTTATGTAGAACGATTTTCTCTTTACAGGCTCAATGTTTTTGGTTTTCCAAAAAATCTCTGCAATTTTTTCAACACTCTCGAGCAGCTCCTCTGCGGTCTTTAAATTGGCTTCCTGCTTTGCTTTTGAGCCAGCCTTCATTACCTTCCATACTAAATCGTGCAGCTCCGAATATTTCTGAACGTGCTCTGGCTTGAAATAGTCGCCCCAAAGTATTCGCACTTCGTGCTTAGCAATTTCTGCATGGTGTTCTTTTATTTCTGTGTATCGTGAAAGTTTGTGCACAAAATCCCGCCTGTCTTCTACAGATGGGTTTGGGTTGGCATTCATCTTTGCAGTTAGTTCATCAATCAGCATACCCATCCTGACAACAGTGTGCGCTGCAACTTGGGCTAAATGTGGATCATAAATTCCGCATGGTATATCACAGTGGGCGTAAGCAATTTTTGGCTCAAACAGTTTTTTTATTTTTTCAATTATTTTCATTTCTTTACCTCCGAACGTAGTGAGGAGGGTAGCAAAGCTTCATTTATTTCACCTGCTTTGCCTGACCTCCCTTAGTAACTCCGCATTGTCCAATTTCTGGCCAGGAGTTGGCATTACGTGTTTATATCTTATTGTTCCTTTCTCATCGATTAAAAAATAAGCCCTGTTTGCAAATCCATCTTCTCTCAATACTCCATAATCCGTTGTTGTTTTTTTGTTAAAATCAGATAAAAGAGGAAAACTAACTCCTAACTTTTCTGCAAAAGCCTTGTTTGCCCAGTGGCTATCAATGGAAATTCCAAGAATTTGCACTCCTTTACCTTTGAACTGCTCCATGTCCATTTGAAAACAGCTCATTTCATCAGTGCACACTGGAGAAAATGCAAATGGAAAGAACGCCAGTAAAACCTTTTTACCTTTAAAGTTGCTCAGCTTTACAGAATTTCC
>DVAB01000028.1 GCA_014189685.1 Candidatus Naiadarchaeum limnaeum | reverse complement strand
GCGGCGGCCAGGGATTTTTCTCGTTTAATACTTTGCTTGCTCCATATGCACGCGGATTGAATTATCACAGAATGAAACAGCTTGCGCAGATTTTTATTTACGAAATGTCTCAGATGTATGTTGCCCGAGGCGGGCAAACAGTCTTTTCAAGTATTGACTTGGATTTATCTGTTCCAAAAAGATTAAAACACACGGCAGCAGTTGTACCAGGCGGGCGAATAAATGGGACTTATGGTGATTATGAATTAGAAGCAAAAATTTTGTTATCCGGATTGCTGGATGTTTTTATTGAGGGAGATTATTCAAAAAACCAGTTCACATTCCCGAAAATAAATGTGAGCATAGAGCAGGACTCTTTTAAAAATTTGGACGGAAACTGGGAAAAAATTCTCCGCCTGACTGCAAAATATGCTTTTCCTTATTTTATAGTTAAGCAAAACTATTTCTCTGAATTTTCAACTTTCCAGAACTGCTCCTATCTTGTTCCGCTGGATAAACTTTCAACACAGTTTGATATTGCAAACGGGACAATAAGAGGCGGAGTTTCACAAATCGTAACTTTAAATCTTCCAAACATTGCTTACATGGGCAGAGGAAAAGAGGAGCGCATAAATGAGCTCTTGCAGAGCCGAATTGATTCTGCGCGCGATGTTCTTTTGCTGAAGAAAAATGCACTTGCAAAGAACTTGGAAAACGGAGCGCTTCCTTTTCTTGAGCAGCCAATTGATGGAACAAAGTATCTTGATATTGACAAGCAGTTTTTAATCGTTGGAATAACAGGAATGAACGAGTTTGTTAAGTTTATTACAGAAAAAGCCCTGCACGAGGATTCAGACGGGCAAAGGCTTGCCCTGAAAACGGTTAAGTTCATGAGCAATTACTTATCCGAGCTCAAAGAGTCATCTGGATTGAATTTTGCATTATCTGCAGTTCCCTCAAAGGTTGTTGCAAACAGGCTTGCAGAGATTGATTTGCAAAATTTCAAGGGCGCAATTACTCAGATAAATGGGGCAGGAAAGCCAACTTATACTCCAGGATTTTCAGTGCAAAAAAGCGCTCCTTTGTTACCTCTTCAGCGCGCAAAAATTGAATCGCAATTTCATGAATATGCTGATGGCGGTGCGCTTTCTGTTTTGCCATACAGAAATGGGGATTTGCAGGATTTGTTTGAATTGATTCAAGAGATTGCAAAAACAAAAATACAGTATTTTAAGTTTGAAAAGGCTTGAATGAAAAACCTCCTTGCGCCAAGCTTTGCAAATTTTTCAGAATATGATTTAATCAAAGCTCTAATCCTTATCCATGAAAAACCTCTTGGTAGAAATCAATTGATACGCAGCCTTGGACTAACCGAGGCCTCTACACGGAGCTTAATGAAAAAACTCTCCAAGGCTAAATTTGTGCGCACAACAACAAAAGGTATTTCTCTGAATGATAATGGAAAAAGCTTTGTGCATAAAATAAAAGCTGTTTTAAGCGGGCCTGTGCATATCGATTTTGGTGATTTTTCAGCAGCGTTTAAGATTTCAAACTCCTCAAGCATGATAAATTTGGGATTGGAACAGAGGGATGCTGCTGTGCGTTCAGGAGCTGAGGGCTGCTTAGTGTTGATTTTTAAAAATAACAAGTTAATACTGCCAGGCGTTGATAGTATTGAGACTGTTTACCATGATATTTTCAGCGGCATTAAAGAAAATTTCAAGCTCTCAGAGGGCGATGTTATTATAGTTGCTTTTGCAAATACAAAAAGACAAGCAGAATTGGGTGCATTCGCGGCTGCTAAAACTTTGCTTCTAGCGAAAAATATCTAAGACACGATAAATTTTATATACTCTCAACTATTAGTTTTGTCCATGGATAAATTGCTTAAATTTAGATTTATCTTAATATTTTCAATCGTTTTTTTCTCTGTGATAGCAATTGAAACCAACGCTACAACGTGGACAGTTTGCCCTCCAACTTTTGGATTCTGTGATTTTACTACAATCACTGCCGCAATTAATTCAGAAAGTGTTATTGATGGAGATATTTTAAATGCCACGGGCAGCTTCGTAGAAGATATAAACACCACCAAAAGTTTACACATTCAGTCAAATGATACATTAGAGAGTAACATTAGTGGAACAGTTTACATAAGCTCTAATTTTGTAAATGTTACAAGATTTAATATAAGTAGAACTGGTATAGGTTTATCCTGTCCTGGTTACACTCCAACTCAAATCTGTGTTGTCACAGATTTCGTTAATCTAGATCAGTTGAACATTAGTGGGACTGGCGCAGAATCACGTGATACGCTTGTTACTATATCAAACAAAAATGGCATAAACATAACAAATTCTCGTATGACAAATATGGCTAATGGAGTAATTGCCACTGGTAGTACAAGCAATCTAACTAGAATTACAATAGCAAATAATAATTTTTCCAGCTACAGTAATTTTGCGATTACTCTAACAGGAGCTAATTCAACTATTGAAAGTAATTACATAGAACGTACAGACAATTCTTTTGGCACTTTTGGAATTAGAATAACGCATACGCCAACAACAGCAGAACACATATCGATAAAAAATAATACTATCCGTAATATGTGTGTAGAGGCTATAATTATATCAGGTTTATCTGTTTTTAAAAATTATACTATTGAATTTAATACCATTGAAAATGGTCCTTGTGCCACAGCAGCAGTAAGATTAGAAGTACCAGCTAACTTTAGAAATAATACGATGCAAAACTATACAACTTCGCGAGAGACAATTCTACTGGGGCTCACAGGTTTTAATGGCCACCAACCTAATTCTACAAATGTTACAGGAAATAAATTTTTAAATTCGCCGTACGCTACCGCAGTATCGTTTGAAGCACAGCACCTTGCGAACATTTCTAATAATACTATGATCGATGTGGCCTTTGGCGTGGCTGGGGGAGGAAGAAATACAACTATTTATAGTAACTTTATATTCAACCTCTCCACAAATACTGTTCCGGCAGCAGGCAGAGGAATTAGTTTAAGGGGAGGGGCATCGTATGCCACTATTTACAGAAATAACGTATCAATGGTAAGGGAGGGAATCACTGCAGGGACTGGTGAGGCGCCCAGCTTTATTTATGACAATTATATTAATTCTACTTTTAGAGATGCGGCAACAGATAGTACTCTTAATAAATTTAATATAACTAAGCAGCCTGGCCCAAATATAATGGGCGGTCCATTTATCGCAGGTAATTTCTGGAGTCACTACAATGGAACAGATTTGAATGGGGATGGTTTGGGGGATACTGAAATTCCATACAACTCAAGCGGAAATATTCCCGCAGGAGGGGGGGATTTTGCCCCACTAACAGAGCCAAATGCACCGCCAGTAGTTACATTTGTTCTACCAACACCAAATAATGAAACTATTGCTAGAAATTGGGCATTTATAAATGTGACTTTGAACGAGACCGGAAGTTCAGCAGCACTAAACTGGAATGGCATAAATGAATCAATGTTAGGCAGCGGATTGCATTGGTTTAAAAACAAAACTTCGCTGACTGATGATAATTACTCATTCAAGGTTTACGCAAATGACACCACTGGACTCACAGGAATAAGCGAAAAGCGCTATGTTGTAATTGACACAACCCCACCTTCAACAATTACTAATTTGGCAGAAGCGGCAGTTGGCGGACTCTGGATTCTCTGGAGCTGGATAAACCCCACCGATATTGATTTCAGCCATGCGGAAATTTGGATTAACAACACTTTCCGCGCAAATGTTTCAAGTAATTCTTACAATGCAACTGGATTGAATGAGCACACAGTTTACGAAATTCAAACAAGAACTGTTGATTTAGTTGGAAACGTAAATCCAAACTGGGTAAATGATACTGCAAGAACACTCGATATAACACCGCCTGCGGATATAATAAATCTAAGTGAGGTTCATACAACAGCTCATACAATTCTTTGGAGCTGGACAAATCCTTCAGATTCTGATTTCAATCACACAGAAGTTTGGCTTGATAATATTTTCCAGGTAAATCTTTCCGCGCCGATAAACTTCTATCTCGCAACTGGTTTAAATTCTGGGGCAATTTATGAACTAGAAGTACGCCCCGTGGAT
Source organism: Candidatus Naiadarchaeum limnaeum (assembly GCA_014189685.1). Lineage (GTDB taxonomy): Archaea > Undinarchaeota > Undinarchaeia > Undinarchaeales > Naiadarchaeaceae > Naiadarchaeum > Naiadarchaeum limnaeum. Next base: position 9,091 of record DVAB01000028.1, on the reverse strand, counting down.
AATGTCACTAATATCGGGAATTGGACAAACGATAGTGCAAGAACAAGAGGTCCTCCTTAATATGCTAAATTTTTGATTAAATGAACGATCAAAAATCTACAGATAAAAAATACGACCTTTTTCTAATTTTGCTTTTGCTTATCGTAATAAGTGTTTTCATTATAGAATTGTATTTTAGCTCAAAGGTAAAGTTTGGAAGCCCAGATGTTGCATTCTTTTATAACCTTGGCGAAAATATTTTAAAAGGTAAAGGATTCGTCCTGGACTTTGTTGATGAGTTTTTTATTAAATTCAATTCAGTATCCCATCCAGAAGACTGGGGGTTTCCAATGATGGGTATAATTGCAGCCCCATTTATCTACTTTTTAGGGAAAACACCAATGGCTGTGAAAATTCCAATTATATTCATAGGAACAATTTTATTTCCGATTTTAACATATTATCTAGGGAAAGAATTTTTTGATAAAAAAATCGGGTTTCTTTCAGCAATTTCTGTTTTGTTTTATGCGCGTACTTTTGGGCTTGCCCTCTCTTGGCGCGACACGGTTTTAGCATTTTTTTTGCTGGGGGGAGTTTATTTCTTTTATAAAGGATTAAAGGAAGAGAAGACAAAATACTTTTTATTAATGGGGTTGTTTTTGGGACTATCGTATCTTGTTAGACAAACAATGCTCATAGTTCTCCCTACCTTAATTCTGGTTTACTATTTGATAAAAAAGAAATTTGATCTCAAGTTTATCAATGGAATCATTGTAACATTTTTAGTCATTTCTCCATGGCTTATAAGGAGTTATTTAATTTTTGGAGACCCCTTTTTCACAGCAAACAGGTATGCGCAGTGGATATTTGGATGGTATCCTGTTTATGAGGAAGTTGGATTTAAGGTATTTTGGGGCATTGAGAAACCTTCTCTTTCATGGTTGATTTCTTCTTCACCACCAGGGTTTTTTGAACACAGATTTGTCCCAAAAATTCTAAATGGCTTCACAATACCTTTTGAGAACCTCCTATATTTGATTTTGCCTGCATTTATTGGGTTGATAGTAACAACCAGAGAAAAAATTGGAAAAAAACTTCTTTTCATAAGTGCTTTTGCCATTATATTTCCAATACTTCTAATAGACTTAATGTTACCAAATATAATAAGTATAAGTACATTTTATCCCTTATTTCATATCTTAGGTGCTATCCCGCTTTTTATAATATTATATATAGCAAATATTGAGCTTGGCAAAGAAAGCAGCCGAAATAGGTTATTTGCGCTTTTGTGGCTTGCATTCGTGGTAGCCCATGGGATCTACGTTTTCCCAGCAGATAGATACTTCCTCCCTTTAATTGTATTTTTCTTTATTTTTTCATGGGCAGGAACGAGGCGTATTTTAGAACTTGCTTCAGAACGATTCCCTAAACTTAAAAAAATTGATCTTGAAAAAATTCTTTTTATTTTCCTACTAATTTTTCTTTTAGTAAACATACCGCAAGGTTTTGGAAACTTTTTTAATAAAGACGCACGTTATCCCTATAGAGCTACTGCAATAGATGAGAACATAGCAAAAATGGGAGAGCTGATAAAAGAAGCAACTAAAGATGATGATGTTATAATGACATGCGCTTCTTCAGTTTTACATTACAATTCTGACAGAAAAACTGTTGATGTTCCAAGCGACAGCATAGGAAAAGTGGTTGAGGTGATAAAAGCTTATAATGTTAGCCATATTTCATTTGTAGGATGTGGGAGAAGAAAAATTGACCCCATTCTTTTCGATGTAGTATTTGGATCAGATAGCCCTCCTCCGGGTTATGGCAATGTTCTTTTCAAAATTAATTTTGTTGAGAAAATAGAGAGGCATCAGCGCGAAATCACTTTTAATGCAGTTGCATGGTTAGCTGGCGAAAGAGAAGAAAAATATATTGAGCAGTATGTTCAATAAAAATTTCTCCATCGCGAAGTTACAGCTGTCTGAAAAGTGCTCTTTCATTGGCGAAAAATATATAAGTTGGATAGTCTATCCAGCTTTTATAGAAAGGTATAAAAAGCAAAAGGAAATAATGAGGGTTAGATGACTTTAGCTGTTTATTCTAAGAAAAAGCGCAAACCGTTGAAAGTTGGTAAAGTTCGCCGATTGCTTCGCAATCGGAAGCAACCGAAAAAGAGGAGGTAAATAATACACTTCGGAAATAAAATTTCCTCGTGTTTTCAAAAAAGAAATAAAGGAGGCGTTTTGAAAATGGCCTTAATTGAAAAACAAAAAACTGTTCTAAAAGGAACTTCTAAGATAACTAAAATCAAGAAAAGGGATGGAAAAGTTGTTGATTTTAATCCTTCCAAAGTAGCAGGCGCAATCTGGAAAGCAGCGCGCTCAATAGGCGGGCAGGACAAGAAGCTCTCTGAAAAGCTTGCTGAAAAAGTTATAGAGCTTTTGGAGAGAAAATTTGCAGGTCAAATTCCAAGCGTTGAAGATGTTCAGGATGCTGTTGAAAAAGTTTTAATTGAGGAAGGCCATGCGCGCACAGCAAAGGCATTTATTTTGTACAGGCAGCAGCGCGCTGAAATCAGAAAGGAGAAGATGCAAGTTTTAGAAAAGGATACTATAGATGATGTTGATAAGAATTTCGATATAAACGCGCTGAGAGTTTTAAAAGCCCGCTATTTGAGAAAGGATGAGAAAGGGCATTTGATTGAAACTCCAAAACAGCTTTTTACAAGAATTGCAGTCCATGATACTATTCCTGATTTATTTTATGATTCAAAAGTTTTTGACAACGAGGCAAAACAAAAAACTCACGAGCATGAATCTTTCGATTATGCTGATTGGGATGAAAAAGTTTCAATTGGAAAATATCATTTAAACAGATATCATTTGGAAGCTGTAAAGCGCCTTTATGACAGGCACAACAAGAACAGGCAGATGAAAGTTTCCTGGAAGAAATTTTTTGATATGCTCCAAAAGGGCGAATTTAAGCACTATGAGAAAAACATTGCAGAGTACTACGAGGTTATGGTTTCAAAGAAATTCATGCCCAACACCCCTGCAATTGCTAATTTTGGAAATCCACTTGGAATGGGAAGTGCATGTTTTGTTATCGGAATTGAGGACTCTTTAGATAGTATAATGGATGCCCTAAAAAATACAGCAATTGTTTTCAAAGCAGGCGGCGGGATGGGATATAACTTTTCAAAACTCCGCCCTGAAGGAGATTTTGTTTCGACAACTACTGGAGCAGCAAGCGGTCCGATTTCATTCATGAGTTTGTTTGACAAGATGACAGAGGTAATAAAACAGGGTGGAATCAGGCGCGGCGCGAATATGGGAATGCTTAATTCAAATCATCCAGATGTTTTAAAGTTTGTGACTGCAAAAACAGGAAACAAAGCACTGAGAAACTTTAATATCTCTGTTTTGATTATGCCAGATTTCTGGGAGCACTTAAAGAATGATAATCCATATCCACTAATAAATCCAAGAAACGGGCAGATTGTGGATCACATAAGCCCAAAACTTTTGTGGGAAAGAATTATTTATCAGGCTTGGGAGAGCGCAGAGCCCGGAGTTATTTTCTATGATACTGTAAACAAGTATAATCCATTTCTGAAACACCTTGGCCCAATAGTCACAACAAACCCGTGCGGAGAAGTTCTTTTGTATCCAAATGAACCCTGCAATCTTGGGAGCATAAATGTCTATGCTTTCATAAAAGAGAATGAAAATGGCGAACTTTATTTTGATTGGGATGAATTAAAGGAAACAACTTTGGCATGCACGAAATTTTTGGACAATGTTATTGATGTAAACAAGTTTCCTCTGAAAGCAATTGAGGATATGAGCCTTGCCACAAGAAAAGTAGGGCTTGGAGTAATGGGAGTCGGGGATTTATTGTTTGAGCTTGGATTGCCATATAACACAGAGGAAGGAAGGGAATTCATGGAGCGATTGATGGAGTTCATAACTTACTGGAGCAAGGTTGAATCTGTTGAATTGGCAAAAGAGCGCGGGATAATGCCATATTTGAGTAAATCTTTCTATCCTGAAGGCAGGCTTCCATTTGCAGGCTTTGATGATAAGGCAAGCTGGCATCTGGATTGGGACAAGCTTGTTAATGAGATTAAGAAGCACGGAATCAGAAATGGATACACAACAATAATTGCGCCCACCGGATCAATTTCAATGATAGCTGGAGTCTCAAGCGGAATGGAGCCAGTTTTCAGCTCTGTTTTCCAGAAAAATGTCGCTGTTGGAAGCTTTTATTATGTAGATCCTGCATTTGAGCGCGTAATGAAAAGAGCAGGCCTGCACGATGAAAAACTTTTAGAAGATGTTGCAAATGCAAGCGGTAGTATTCAAAAAATTGAATATGTCCCAAAGGAGATCAAGCGCGTTTTAACAGTTGCATATGATATTACTCCGGAAGACCATGTGCGCGCACTTGCGGCATTCCAGCGCTGGACCGATAGCTCAATTAGCAAAACAACAAACTTCCCTGCAGATGCGACTGTGGAGCACATGAAAAAAGTTTATGAGCTTGCATATAATCTTGGCTGCAAGGGGGTAACTGTTTTCCGTGACACGTCGATTAAATCGCAAGTCTTAGTTACTGGAACTGGAAAAGAAAAAGCCAAGCAAGAGGAAGTTGAGGCAAAGATACAAATGAATGCTCCATCTGCTGCTGCAGTCTCTGTAGGAGAAAAATGCCCGGAGTGCAGCACAAAAATGGTTTTGAGTGAAGGATGTGCGACTTGTCCTTCTTGCGGATATTCCTATTGCGCGGTTGCTTAATTCTGAATTATAACCTGTGCTGTAACTCCCCCCAAGGGCGGTGTGTCATTCTTTAGTACTCCAGCAATAGTATAAATTGTATAAACTCCATTTGGATAGGTTAGGCTATCAAAAAGATAATTCCAGCCATCACTGCCATCACTGTCTATGCCCAGATTAGGGCCTGTTTTATTCAAATCTTCTATGCCGCGGCCCTGAATTGCAAACGCAACTATCTCTGTGCCTGCCGCCACTTTTGTCGCTGTTATTGTAACTATGTCCTTGACTGTGTTGTTAAGTGTTGGCGCAATCACCATTTCCATATTTCCCATTTTTGCCCTGACCTCTGTTCTTGTCTCTTCAGTCTTTTTTGCTTTTTCAGAAATGCAGCCGCTAATTACTATAACTAAAATCAACAAAGAAATCCAGAGTATTAGTTTTTTCATAAAAAGAATTGAGCAAGGAAAGTACTTAAATCTTATTCCCAGCCCCACAAAATCGTAGCAACTCCGCCGATTACAAAGGAATTCCACATTATTGTAAAGATTCCACTCCCAATTGCGCCGAGCGGGAGAAATTTCAGGATGAAACCAAGAACAAAAGGCAGTGTAATTACTGCGGCTATGCTTCCAATAACAATTGCTATTAGCATTTTAAGGAAGATGAACATTTTTTGCCATTTATTTTTAAGCGAGAAGTAGTAGAAATAGGTTTCCTGTGGGGTGGCAGATTAGTGATTTTGTTTAATTTTTCTCAAGCCAGAAATCATATATATAAAATTTGGTCAGCGCCTCGATAGAAAGGTATATTTAAGGGTAATTTTCAATAAAAATTGACTCGTGAATGCGTTGATACAAAAATGAGACGCACTCTTTTCTTTTTCAAAAAGGAACAAAGTTCCTTTTTGCGCAAGGAAGTTTCACTTCCTTGCTGTCTATAACAACAAAACTTATTAACTCAGTTTGTTTACTTTATTCCCTCGTTCGGAAGGAGAGGGTGTTCTCATTGAAATCAGATTTAGGTCTTGTTCATGTTATTACTGGAGATGGCAAAGGAAAAACAACAACTTCTCTAGGAATCGCTTTCCGCGCAGCCGGCCACAATTTGAAAGTCGCTGTGATTCAATTTTTAAAAGGCGGCTCTTACATAGGCGAATACATGGCTGCGCAAAAATTCCCGAATATTTTGTGGAAGCAGTTTGGAAAAAACTGCACTTATCTGGATGAGCGTTTGGATACGCCTTTCGAGTGTGGGAGTTGCAGGGATTGTTTTTTGAACGATGAGGACGCTGCGCGCTCCTCAAGAGAGGCAATTAAGTTTGCGAAAGAGATCACAAAAAGCGGGGAATATGATTTAATTATTCTTGATGAGGCAAATGTTGCAGTGAGCTATGCTTTTGTGCAGCCAAAGGAATTAATTGAGTTGATAAAAAATAAAAATCCAAAAACAGAGTTAATAATTACTGGCCGCGGCGCACATGAGGAAGTTTTAAAACTGGCGGACTATGTTAGCGAGGTAAAAAAGATAAAGCACCCCATCGATAAAGGTGTATATGGCCGCTGGGGCGTCGAGTACTGAAATTTCGCGCGCAACATTAAAGAAATATTTAATGGCAGAAGTTTTTTCTAGATATAGTGTGCAATTTTTCCCAAATGTTATTCCCCAGCTTGTTTGGGGCGCGCGCAAATTGCTTGAGAATAATCCAATCTATGATCCACGAAACGAAGTTTTTATAAACGAGTTTTTAGAGCTCCACAATGATTTGCCAGCGCAGGTTAGAATAAGATTGATAGTTTATTATTTGGCTGAAAACACAGATGTATGCCGCATTATTGTTGGGAGGGTGCCTCTTGAAAATGCTATAGCGGGAGAGCTTGCTCCACATTTTGGGAACCGATTAAGGAAGAAATTTAAAGGCCGTGGAATAAGATTCTTCAGAAAAATGGTTAAGGTGAAAGTAGAAGAAACTTTTAAGGTTTATAAGAAATTTGTTCAGCTTTTGCTTGCGCCGCTGTGGCCTAAAACACAGATTGTTTAATTAATTCAAATGGTAAACGTTGAAAAAATCACGGCAATAGAAGAACTTCGCTGCCCACAATGCCACGCTGAAGCAGAATTGGTTGAGTTTCGCGGCCAAAAAAAGGTGTATTTATTTTGTAAAAAAGCCCCTGACCATCATTTTTACCAAATCCTTTGTGAAAATTGCAGCGGTGAGGAGTTTGAGCCTCCGGTCAAAGTTCATAAGACAATTGATTTAAAATGTGCGAAGTGCCAAAAAGTTATGCGGATTCTTGAGCAGGGGGCAAAACAATTGCGCGAACTTGGAACAGAAAATCTCGAGCACTGGGGAAAATTTGAAAGAATGCTTGAGCGCAAAGGCGAGGTTGAAATAAATAATCCTGAAATTTTTTCTCAGGTTGTTGCGGCATTTCTAGAAAGTTCAAATAAATGGCTAAAGGAGCACGGATATACTTATAGCTTGCCAGTTGAGAAGAAACATTGGAGCAGACACAATCTTTCCAGAATTTATCGATTGAAGTATTTCAAGTTTTTTAAGAAAAGTGCGATTGAATACCTGCTGAGAATCGGTCTTCAAAGGCATGGAATATTCCTAGACACTTTGCGCGCCACAGAGGAAGGTGTTAAAGAATTGATTAATAGTTATGTTGAGCAGCATCTTACAGATGTATATGGTGCGGAAAAAACAGCAGAACTCAGCGAGCACTCAAAAAAAGCATTGATAGAGCGGGATGTTGAAGATATCTTGGGCGCGTTTATTACGTTTGCTGATACTCTTGTCAAACTTGCTGAACGAAAGTCTTTAGCACAGTATGAAGAAATGAGAATGAAGATAGAGCAGCGCCAACCGCCTGAAGTTCCTCCTCCAAAAGAAGTGGCATTGGCTGAGTTAGCAGAAGGAGTTGATTACGGAGTTGTCATTATAGTTAGAAAAAAACACTCCATACGGAAAGAAGTCAGAACAAACGCCGGCCAGCGGCTAATGGACTTTATCATGGATCCAAAAAGATTCTTGGGGGAGTTTAATGAAAGGAGTATGATTGAAGCCTGCACTGAGGCTCTTTATGAAAGGGACAGGGATATCGCAAGGGCAGCGGCTTATCTGTATTTGCAGATAAATGAGCGCGGCTTAACTGAAGTTCTGAAACGTATTAAAAGAGTGGAAGATTTATACGGCCGCTGAATTGATAAAGTATAAATAAGTAAGGCACGAATAATTTTTGCAATGGTTACTAAAGAACAAGTCTTGGAAGTGTTGAAAACTGTAAATGACCCTGAAATCCCAGTCAATATAGTTGACCTTGGATTGATTTATGGTATTCAGATTTCTGCTGAAAATGATGTTGGAATAGACATGACTTTAACTGCAGTTGGCTGCCCAATGCACGCGACAATAAGTGCTGAGATTGAGGAAAAGGTAAAGACTTTGCCAGGAGTGAATAACTGCAAAGTAACTATTCAGTGGGACCCTCCGTGGACTCCTGCAAGGATGAGCCAGGAGGCAAAATTAAAACTCGGGTTTATAGAGCCTTCTGCGGAGCAAAGTCTATAGCTACAATGTGAATTGAAGCCATAGAAATATTTATAAATCATTCATTATTAATTCTATACATAACTCGCGAGCACGTAAGATGAAAGTAAAGAGAAGCAATATTCGAAAGCTTGTAAATGAACTAGACAAGAATGGAACGCAGTTAATGTTAGGCGTACTGCGAGCAATGGATTCTGAAAATATTTACTATACTTCAATTTTGGCAAAGAACTTAAGGCACACATGGGCGAACACTTACAAGGCTGTAAATCGTTTAATTGGTTTAGGCCTGGTTAAAACATCAGAATATTTGGGCGCGTACAGGGCAAGATATGATAATGTCAGAGGACTTGTTTTAACCACAAAAGGTTACGTTGTAAAGACAAGAATTTTAAAGAAGAAAGAGCAGAAATAGATGAAAAGGCGCGCTAAAAAATCTTCTAAAAAGGCAGGGAAACATGTGATTAGGCATTCATCTGCAAAGGTTTGCGAATACTGTTAGAGTTTTTTAAGATTTGGTAAATGATATTCGTAAAAGAATTCTAATTCTTTGTCCTTCTTTTTTAGCTCACTTGCAACTTTTTTACGAATTGCCACTGAGCTAATTGTTCTTTTGGGTTTCGCCCATTTTTTAATCAATCTTGTTACATGCGCTGCTGTTACTTCGCAGTGCCTTTCAGGGTAGTGCATGCTTGCGCAGGCTGCATAAACACTTCCATAAACTTTTCTTTCATCAAAAATTTCTCTATGCCCTTTTCTCTTTACTATAATTGTTTCTTTCTTCTGT
>DVAB01000027.1 GCA_014189685.1 Candidatus Naiadarchaeum limnaeum | reverse complement strand
CCGTTCTTTTTTAATTTCTCAATTAACTCAGAAGCTTTCGGCACGGTTAGATTATGGATTTTGCAGAATTTATGAATATCATAAAAAGTTATGATCTCGGGATAACTTGCTTCCTCAATCATTGAATTAATTAAATTTAGCGCGCGGTGTTTTTCTCCAAAATTTGAATTAATAATTTCTCTTTTCACACTTTCCAAAAATTTCGAATTATAAATAGGCCCAATCCAAAGTGGTCCGGCCTCTTCCATATTTTTTCCGCATTCACAAGCTTGCCCACTTTCACTTTTTGAAACTTTTCGCCAGCCACATTCAAAACAGTGATAGATATAGCCAAAATTTTTTGTTTGACTTTTTGCTTCTTCAACTTTAAGCCAAATTCTAATATAATGGTCGACTCCTAAAACCAAAAGCGGCTCAATGGATTTCTTTAATTTTTTAGCAATTTGCGCGGCCGCATACATTAAAACTCTTGCTCCAAGCTCATAACAATAATCAGTGCGCAAAGTTTTTCCGCCATATCTTTTCTTTGCAAGTTCTGGATAAACCCCGCATAAAACAGTCATATCAGTTGCAGTAATTCCAAGGAGCCCATCAATGTTTATTTGTTTTAAAGCAGTTTCCAAAAAAGGCGCAGGAGTTCCAAACGGATCTATATCAATTAAATCATAATTAGTGCGGGATAAATTTTTTTCAGCCTCCTCATGAAAAGCGCGGATGTTTTTCAATCCGTTTAATCCAATGTTTTTTTCAATTGTTGAGAATGCGCTTCTCTTGTAATCTGCGCAAACAATATTTGTATTTCTTACTTCTTTTGCATATCTCAAGGCGCGAACTCCTGAGGCTGCTAGAGGCTCGCAAACTCTAATCAGTCTGCTTTGTCCTGAAAAAAAGGCCTTTGCGACCGCGATTGAAAAATCCCGATTTAATTGCATTCTTGGATTGTAAAAAGCAGTGGCTTTTGTTGGCTTTTCTATGCTCTCAGCCGGAATTAAAAATACAATCTGTCCTTCTGCAACTGTTTTCATATCTGGATTTAGTGTGTAATAAATATATTAATAAATACTCGCACATTATTATTAGATAAGGAATGGACATAAATACCCTGCTTGATTTCACAGAAGAACTCCTAAATATGTATGGCTATGAAACGCGCAGGAATGTTGGCTTAGTTGGAACAAAAATCATAACAGCGCCGCTTGAAAAGGAAACCGGAACACTTTCTGAAGTGCTTCCTAAAAAAGAGGAAAAGGAAATTGTCTACAAAGTTGATCTTTTAGCTGAAAAAAGAGATATTGAGCGGCCATTTGGGAGAATTGTTGTTAATTATAAACGTGGAAGCGAGCCTGTTGATGTTGCAGATGTCCGCATGATGCAAAAGACCCGCGAGTTAGCCGAGGCATATTCTGGTTTGCTCTTGTCAGTTCATGGCTATACAAAAGAGGCAGAGGATGCTGCAGCAACTCTTGGAACCGTTACAATTATGACTGTTGACAAGGTTGAGCGCCTGCTTGGAAAGGCAATGGTAAAGGAGAGGTGGTGGTTTAATGCCCCTGCATATCCTGTTAAATGGGATTACGATAAAGTCATCTGGAAATTAAAATGGTTTTTTGAAAAAATGCTTTTCCAGAGCTATGAGTGCATCTATTTCTTTAACAAAGAGCTTGCGTACGAACCCTATTGGAAGTTTTCATATCATATCGCCCCAAAGCACAAGGGCGTCGAAATGAAGGATGGTTTTTTTGCGATCAATGCGCTGACAGGAGAGATTGACACATGGGTTGATATAAAGCCAGAGTTTGCTGCGCCTATTCCTGGGAGAACTTTGAAACAGACCTATTTTGAGGAAGAGGCTGTCCACAATGTTGAGGAAATGGTGTCAAGAACAAAAATTAAAAAGCCAAAATTGCCACCTGGGGTTCATTTTGAAGTTTACAGGCCTGCAATGGAAAAACATGAGGCAAAATTGGCAGCATTGCAATGGATTTCTTATGTTGAAGGAGTTAAGCCAGAGGATATTGTTGTAACAGGAAGAGAACTTGTTTACTATCCGTGGTGGAAGTTCTATTACTTCTATCGCCCCATAGTAAAAAATGCTTGGCAGGATACAGAAAAAACCCATATAAAAATGAGTGGGGTATACGGGGATATATTTAACCAGTGGAAGAACTACGCATTCAGGCGAGATATAATTTATTTTTACATGGAAAAATCGCTCATAAAATTGCTCGGACGGGATAGATACGTTAACTTCATGCGCCGGGTTACACTTGGAATTTCAGTTTTATGGTGGAATTATCATTTGCAATTAAAGCCTGCTTACATCTGGGCATTGCTTTTGCTTATAACTGCCGGGGCAGTCTATGCCTTTATTACCGCCACTTTCGGATTGAGCATACTTCTTGGGATTTTGCTTGTTTTAATTTTCATGGGACCTGGGTATGCTTTTCTCTATATATTGCAAGATTATCTGAAAAGATATCCAGGGGTTTGGTATCCCCATCCAGTTCTCACAAAGAAGGAATATGAATCAAAGATAAAGCCAATTGAGGACGCACAGGAAGCTCTGGGGGAGTTGGAGGATCTTGAAAAAGAGGGTAAACTAACAAAGAAAGAGCTAAAAGAATTGGAAGGAATCAGAAAGAAAAAAATAAAAGAGCTTGTTAAAAAGGCAAAGAAAAAGCGCTCGCTCTTCTAAAGGATAAAAATGCTGCCCGGAATTTCTCAAAAAATGCTGAAAAAATTAAAGAAGCAGGACTTGGAAGTTGTTAAGGAGCATATTGTACTTTACAAACAGGCTGCGCATAAGAAGAAAGATGTTTTGGATGGAAAATTTGAGGAATTGGGCGAGTTTTTCAAATATCCGCGCAAAGAAGTAGAGCAAGTGGCAAAAGTTATAAAGGATGTAGAAAAAACTGCAAGTTCTGATTTACTTTCTACCTTGCTTGGTCTAGAAGTTAACACTCGCGAATTAATGCGTTCAATAGATGAGGAATTAAAGCTGATTAAATCACTAGAAAAAGTAAAATCAGCTCATACAAAAGAGATTCAAAAATCAATAGAGGGCGAGTTAATTCTTGCAACTATTATTGAGCACCAATTAAGCCTTTTGATAGATATACAGAATCTATCGCGCGCGACAATAAATAAAGCAAATGAAATTAAAAGCGCAAAAAAGCGCTCAGAACTAGCGAAGAATTCTATAAATCTGAACAATATTGCGAGTTTTTTGGGCAGAGTTATTTTTGGTGAGCAAGTTCCAAATTTAGCTGTGGCTTACAATATGCTTCGCTTAGAAGAATGGGATGAGGTAGAAGAAAGAATTCTGCAGGTGAAAATTCGTTTTCCAGAGATAGGGGAACACCTTCTCTAGATAACTTTATAAACTCATTCAGTTATTATTACGCCCTATAATTTGAATTATGGTTGTGGATAGACTCTGAAAAGAGGAAAACCCATAACAAAATCCTAATGGCAGAAGCTCAAACAGAAACTAGAAAATTAGTCCGCTTCATGAGAAAGGACTTGCCAGGCGAGGTTATAGTAGAGCGCGCTCTAAGAAAAATCAAGGGAATTTCTTTCATGACAGCGCGCGCAATCAGGATTAAAAGCGGAATTCCAAAACTTGCAAAGTTTGGGGATTTAAACGAATCTCAACTCACAACGCTTTCTAAAGTTCTAGAGGCTCCTCAAAAGCATAACATTCCTGTGTGGCTGTTAAACCGCAGAAAAGATTTAGTTATCGGAGTTGATTCGCACAAAATAGAGGCAGATTTAGATCTTGCCCAGCGTGAAGACCTCCAAAGAATGAAAAGAATTCGCTCTTACAAAGGAGTAAGACACATCCTTGGCTTAAGAGTCCGCGGCCAGAGAACGCGCACAACAGGAAGAAAAGGAAAGACAATCGGAGTTGCAAAGAAAAAGAAAGGAGCTCCAGGCGCACCGCAGCCTTCAGCAGTAAAAGCAGCAGAAGCAAAGCCAGCTCCAAAAAAGGAGGAAAAGAAGTAGGTTGCTTCACAAACTTTAAACAATGGGCGATCCGATTAGATTAAGAAGAAAGTATATTACTCCTACTCAGCCGTGGGAGCGCGCTAGAATATCAGAGGAAAACAAAATAGTGCGCCAATACGGATTGAAAAGCAAAACAGAGCTCTGGAAAGTTGAAGCTGAATTAAGAAAGTACAGAAGGCTGGCGAGGCAATTGATTGGAGCGCACGGAGCAGAGGCTGATAAAAAGAAAAAAATATTGATTGAAAAAATTGCAAGAATTGGCCTGCTTCCTCAGACAGCAAATTTAGATAATGTTCTTTCGCTTGAGGTAAGGGATTTATTGGAGCGCAGAATCCAAACTCTTGTTTATAAAAAAGGCATTGCAACCTCTGCACTTGATGCGCGCCAACTTATTACTCATGGGCATGTTTCTTACAGAGGAGCTGTTCACACAACTCCCGGAACATTAATTCCTAAAGTTGATGAAACAAAAATTGTTTATGTTGGCCCCGCAAGAGTAAAAATAGCCACAGAGGCAGAGGCCACGCCTATATTAGCAGGACAAGCTCCTCAGGCTCAAAAAGAAGAAGTTCAAGAGGTTGAATAAAATGCAGAAAAAATCAAAAAAAGCAATAATACATATTTTTTCCTCTTTCAATAACACAATAATCACTGCAACAGATTTAACAGGGGCAGAAACTATAACAAGGCATTCAGGTGGAATGGTTGTGCGCTCAGGAAGAGAGAAACCATCTCCATATGCCGCAATGCAGGTTGCAAATCAAACCGCAGATGATTTGCGAGCAAAAGGAATTGAGGAAGTGGATGTTCTTGTTCGCGCGCCCGGAGGGACAGATTCAAGATCCCCTGGGCCAGGAGCGCAGGCTTCAATCCGTGCGCTTACGCGCGCAGGGATAAGAATAAATAGAATAGAGGATGTAACTCCACTTCCAACAGGGGATATGCGCAAAAAAGGAGGAAAAAGAGGTCGCAGAGTATAATGAAAATCGAGATTCTAGAAAAGGAAAACGGGAGCATAAAGTTTGTTTTAGACGAATCTAATCCAGCATTTGCAAATGCTCTTCGCAGGATTATGATAGCAGAAGTCCCAACTTTAGCTATAGATGAGGTTGAGTTCTTTGAAAATAATTCTGCTCTATATGATGAGATGATTTCCCACCGTTTGGGTTTAATCCCGATCATAACAAAGCTGCGCGAATATAATTTTAGGGATGAATGCACTTGCAAGGGAAAGGGATGCTCAAGCTGCACTGTGACTCTTTCTTTGAGCAAAAAGGGCCCTGTGACAGTTTACTCAGGAGATTTAAAAAGTTCGGATAAGGAAGCTGTTCCTGCTGACCTAAATATTCCGATTGTAAAATTAAGGGAAGGGCAGAAAATTAAATTAGAAGCATCTGCAGTTCTGGGCCGCGGCCGCGTGCATGCAAAATGGCAGCCCGGCGTAATTAGTTACAAATATTTCGATGAGGAAAAAGGAAAGGGCGACAAATTTTTGTTCACTGTTGAGTCAAACGGAAGTTTAAAGCCAGAGCAAATCGTAGCAGAGGCTGCAAAAATTTTGGGCGCAAAAGCAAAAGAGTTTGGGAAGGAATTAAAATAATTATTTCTTTTTTCCAGGGGGGAATTTTTTCTTGAAAAGCCAATACGCCATTCCGAGGCGCAAAAACATTGCTGTTACTATTCCAAGTACTAAATAGATCATATCATATTTCCAAATAATCCAAGAGGCGAATAAAATAATATAAATAGAAATTGTAACTATGCGCAACTGGTTGTGGGCTTTTCGTGTTTCCTCTATTGCTGATTTTTTTATTCTCTTTAAAGTAATCCTTTTTTTGCGCGGCATAGGATTAAACAAATAAACTTAAATGTGCAGATATAATTAAACCTGTCGCGGGGGTCCCCTAGTCCGGTCAATGGGGCAAGGTTGAGGGCCTTGTTGCTTAGTGCATTCGCAAGTTCAAATCTTGCCCCCCGCACTAATTAGAAATAATTTTTTAGTAGCTCTTATGTTTTGGCGGCATTGGGGGCGGTATCTTTCTTGTTTTTTGTGCCTTTCTTATCTCAGAATACACCTCTTCAAATGACTTATCAATATCCTTCTCTGACCAATTATACTTTTTTAAATGCCTCTTAATCCTTTCTTCACTTATCCCTTTTTTCAAATGCGTATCTATGTAAAATTTGAGCTGTTCCTTTGCATAAACCCGAGGTGGTTTAACAGTGCGGAATATTTTACCACGATATTTCTCCTGTGAAAGCACAAAAACCCCAAATGAGAGCCCTGCTGAGATCAGAATTACAGAAACAAGCAGTTTAGCAGAAGCTTTTTCTCCCCCTGTTGGAGGGAGCTCCTCGCGTAATGCGTTGATATCGGTAATTGTTTCAAACTTCGATAAATCCGTTTCTGCTTCTTCTCCCACTGTTCTTGAAACAATTAGAGTTCTTGTTCTACTTGAAGTGACTTTGTTTTCATCATTTATGCAGCGAATGCGCCAGAGCCAAACTCCGTCAGCCAAATCTATTTCTGGAAATATATTTATCGCACTAGGAGTAATAGATTCCTTTGTGCTGCGCACGCTGTTATTTGTTAGCAGATCGCATTTTTTAATATTAGAGATAGATCTTGGGGTAAAAGTAAAGGATATTACTCCAGTTGTGTCTGTTGCATTCTCATCAGGCTTATGCGGAGTGACGCTTACGTATGTTGAAATCAGCACCTCATAGCTTGCTATCACAGTCCTCGATGAGGAATTCCTTTTTATCCCACCTAAAGTTCTGCATTCAACCTTCCATGCCCATATTCCATCATTTAGTTTCACATTTGAAAAAGTATTAACAGCGTTATTCGCTACTTTCTTTGTGCTCAAGTTAAATGTATCATTAAAATAAACACCGCATAAAGTTATTTGTTCAGAACTTTTAGGTGTGTATTGAAAATTAAAGATATTGGTATTACTTACATATCCTTCTGTAGGCGCATTGAGGTCAATGGTTAGGTTTCCGATACCAGCTTTTACACCAGTTGTTACAAGCTGTGATGCTCCTTCGTTTCCTGCATTATCTGTGCAATTTACACTCCAAGTGTAGACTCCTGGCTCTAGTTGCTCTTGAAATGAATTCTCTGTGCCGTTTGATGGGGAGGTTGTTTTTGTTTTTTGTGCATTATTTAAAAACAATCTACACTCTCTAAGCCCGGTTGCTAAATCAATTGGAATGTATGAGAAATTTGTAAGTCCCTCCTCGCTTATATTGAAGGAAGATGCAGTTATTTGAATGGTTGGCGCTATAATATCATAATGAACATTTAAAATTTGGGTGGCATCCCCAATATTTGTTTCATTATCAGAGCACTCAACAGTCCAATTAATACTCCCATTTGGAACTAAAATGTTGTAAAAAAAGTTTGTTGAATTAATTAGGGGGGTTGTGTTCACGCCCTGTATAGTGCCCCCATATTTTAGCCTGCACCACAGAATAGGGGAGGAATCTGTCACTGTATAACTATAATTTGATTTATTTAGATAAGTAGTTGTGCCATTAGCAGGGGAGATAAGCACAACTGCAGGAGCTGTTGTGTCAGCCGCATACACAGCATAGAGCAAAGCAAGTATTGTAAATGCACTCAGAACTAGCACGGCTTTTTTGTTCATATACATATTTGCTTTAGGCAGGGGAAATATTTATATTTGATAAGGGAGACTAATCATGGGATGGTTTTAAAGAAGCCGTATACACAAATTGTGCTGGGGGTTTTAATTATACTTGTACTTGTTAGCAGCGTAGCAATAAGTTCTCCCCGAATAACAGCCACAATTATAGGTATACCCTCTGCATGTAAATCAAAAATAGCACTAGAAGCTCCAAAAACAATGGATATTTACGCAGGCACAACAGAGGAGGTTCCTGTAAAAGTTAAAAGTATTTTATGCGGAGTTTCCTATGTAAGGCTTGAGCTAAACGGCATTTCAAAGGATCTCTATACAGTAGGTCCAACTTATCATCCAGTGCTTGCTCCTGGAAAAGAAGGGAATTTTTCAATATTCTTTGATATCCCTGGGGGTACAGAGGAAAAAACATATGCAGGCCTTTATACTATTCGCACAAACGAGGGAAAGTTTATTCTTGGAGAGCTAAATTTGAATGTTCTTACCCCAGAAAAACCGAAGTCAGAGGTTGAATCTGTTTCCGTTGTTAAAGAAGAGGTTGTTATTAAAGGAATCGATCGCACGCTCTGGTATGGCATAGGATTTTTAGCCTCAATTCTTGGTATAATTTTAATTAGCGTTGAATATTTTGCAGTTACAAAAAAACATGCGCGCTTAAGCGCTTTAAAACGGGCCGAAGGGGAAATTTACAAAGCGCTTGGGGTTAAGCCAAAGAAAAAAGAGGAGTTCGAAAAGGCTCTGAGGAAGGGCAAAAAGAAAGGCTAATTTTGTTTCAAAAGGTTTAAAAACAACTTTATAGAATAAAAGAGCTCTATCTGTGAATTATGAAAAGAAGAAAAGCAGTCAAAACTAATCCGCGAATCAGAATACTCTCTAAGAAATTGGAAATGGTATCAAAGAAGCAAAAAGCAGAGATTTGGAAAACAATAGCTCGAGCCTTGGAGGGGCCTGCTCAAAACTGGGCAGAGGTAAATATTGAAAAATTGGACAGGCTTACAAAAGAAAAGGAAGTTGTTGTTGTTCCTGGAAAAGTTTTGGGCTCAGGAAGCTTAACCCATTCAGTGGAAGTTTATGCTTTTAATTCATCCGCTGGCGCAAAAAAATCAATACAATCCGCGCGTGGTAAAATTGGAACAATTGAGGAATTAATTGAAAAAAATCCAAAGGGCACGGGAGTTCGAATAATAAGATGAAAATTGTAGATGCTACTAATTTAAAACTTGGAAGACTGGCTTCCCATGTTGCAGTTGAAGCACTTAAAGGAGAGCAGATAATAATAGTAAATTCTGAAAAGGCTATGATTACTGGAAGGAAGCGGAATATACTTGGGAATTACAGGCAGAAAAGAGATGTCGGCTCTCGTTATAAGGGGCCGTTTTTTCCAAGAGTTCCAAGCTTAATAGTAAGGAGAACTATAAGAGGAATGCTTCCGTACAAAAAAGAAACAGGGCGAAATGCTTTTAAGAGAGTAAAAGTTTATATCGGTGTTCCACGAGAGTTAAGCGGAAAGCAATTTTTAACATACGAAGATGCTAGACTTGGCGTAAGTGAAAAGCGCTCATACATGAAAATTGAAGACATTGCACGAGAATTGGGGTGGAATGCTTAGGTTGCTTCGGATGCGAAGTATCCGCGAATCTTACAAACTTTAAATGACAGCTCAAACAAAACAAAAAACTCCAAAGGAAAAAATTGTTGTTGTGGTTGGAAAGAAAAAGAAAGCTTTAGCCCGGGCTCGGGTGCGTGCCGGAAAAGGGTCAATTAGAATTAACTCTGTTCCTCTAAGTCAATGGGGCTCATATTATGAAAGAACAATTGTTTCAGAGCCGCTTTTGCTTGTTCAGGATTCAATAAGAGATCTGGATATAGATGTCTGGACAGAGGGCGGCGGCAAAGTGGGGCAGGCCGCAGCTGTGCGAGTTGCAATCGCGCGCGGAATTGTTGATTTTCTGCGCAATTCAGAAGTGAGAAAAGCATTAATAAGCTATGATGATAAAATCTTAAGCGGCGATGCAAGGCAAAGAGAACCAAACAAGCCAAACAGAAGCGCGCCAAGAGCAGTAAGACAAAAGTCGTACAGGTAAAAAAAATGATAATTCCAGTAAGATGTTTCACATGCGGCAAACCAATAGCCTCTCATTATGAGGAATACAAAAAGCGAGTGGATACTGGAGAAAATGCAAAGGATGTTTTGGATTCCTTAAAAATTGTAAGATATTGCTGCAGAAGGATGCTGATTTCGCAGGCAGATCTGATTGATGAGTTAATGGAGTATGAGGCTTAATAGGATTTTGCCCAATAAACCACAAACTTCGCTTTATTCCCGCATTTTATGCATTCGCCTACATTTTTCGGATGCTCAAAAGGTATTGCTCTTATAGTAGCAGTTGTATCTTCCTGAATTTTGTCCTCGCAATCCTGGCTGCCGCACCACTCTGTTTTAATAAAGCCGCGCTTTTCTTCTATGATTTTTCTAAATTCTGCATAGCTTCCTGCATTTTTTATATTATCTTTTAAAAATTTCTGAGCGCGGGCAAGCATATCTGCTTGGATTTTTTCTAATATTTTTGGAACAATGTTTTCCAGCTCCTTCATTTTAATAATTTCTTTTTTTCCGCTATCTCTACGAACTAGAACAACTTGATCTTTTTCAAGGTCTTTTGGCCCAATTTCAATTCTAAGTGGAACTCCATTTACTTCCCATTCATTAAATTTCCAGCCTGCTGTATATTCCTCGCGAAAGTCATGCTTTACTCGGAATTTTTTTGAAAGTTTTTGTTCGATTGTTTGTGAAGCTTTCAGAACTTTTGCTTTTGTGTCCTCAAATAAAATTGGGATTATAACAATTTGAATAGGAGCAACTTTTGGCGGCATAACTAATCCTTTATCATCCCCATGCGCCATTACAAGCGCTCCGATTAATCTTGTTGAGAAACCCCAGCTTGTTGTCCATGCAAATTTTTCACTCTCATCTTTATCCATGAATTTAATTCCAAACGCGGTTGCAAAATTTTGCCCTAGATTATGTGAAGTTCCCATCTGCAATGCGCGGCCATCTGGCATTAAAGCTTCCAGAGTTGTTGTAAAAAGAGCGCCTGCGAATTTTTCTTTTTCAGATTTGTAACCTTTTAAAGTTGGAATTGCTAAAAGCTCCTCGCACATTTTTTCATATATATCCAAAATAGTTAGAACTTCTTTATCCGCCTCATCCTTATTTTTATGGACTGTGTGCCCTCCCTGCCACAAAAACTCTCGCGTCCGTAAAAACAATTTTGTCATTTTTGTTTCATGCCGGAAAACACTGCACCAAACATTATACAAAATTGGCAAGTCTCTCCAGCTCTTAACAACTTTCGAATACGAATCCATAATTATTGTTTCAGAGGTAGGCCGCAGGGCTAATCTTTCCTCTAACTTATCCTCTCCGCCATGCGTAATCCAGAAAACCTCAGGATTGAATCCTTCCACATGCTTTTTTTCTTTCATTAAAAAGCTCTCAGGGATTACAGCAGGAAAATATGCATTCCTGTGCCCGAGCGCCTTTATTTTTGCATTAAAATATTCCTGGATTTTTTCCCAGATTTCATAGGCATTCGGCAAAATTGCCATGAAACCCTTTACAGCAGTGAAATCTGCGAGTTTTGCTTTCAGGACAACTTGGTTGTACCACTCGGAAAAGTCCTCATTCTTTTTTACTGTTATTCCAATGAGCTCTTTTTCGTCTGCCATTGGCTCCTCTTAAT
>DVAB01000026.1 GCA_014189685.1 Candidatus Naiadarchaeum limnaeum | reverse complement strand
GTCTATGTAATTTATCTAACAAATTATATAATTGTCTATGTATTTAAACATTATTGTTTAATTATTTATACAATTAAAAAGCGGCAACGAAGTGCTGTATATAGACGATTATTATTTTGCAGATGTTTTTAATAAGAGCGACAGGATAGATGAAAGTTGAATGCGATGGGGCGGGGGTAATCGTTGTCAATAGTATTCATCTGGTATAATCGTATAATACACTGCACGATTTTACAGCAAATCGTATAATCAATAGTAAGCTTTACTAAATTACGGCACTACTTTTTCTGCTAATCCGGTAATTATTTGTACTGTTGAACATGGTAATGAAGCAAGAATTTGCACTATTAAATCAAGGGGAACAACAAGCTTTACTATAGGACTTTTCAAAGATAACGGTGGTGCTGATGGCACCGACCGCACAATCCACTGGATCGCAATCGGAAGCTAAACTGCATCATCTCACTGTGAACCGTTAACTTCAAATCCTTTTGCTTCTGATTAATTGTATGGCAGATGCAGCAAGCTATAATAGGAAGGGGGCGCATAATATTGATATGGGAAAAGCTGATATTCTTAGAGCTTTTGAACAAAGTGAGCGTATAGCAATTAAAGAACCATTAAGAACCTGCAAAAATCCCGATTACATCCAAGAGCTTTTCAAATACATACAAGAACGTTCTCGTCAAACAAACTCGGAAATTGTAATAGGTGCTTGGGGGAGACCTTACGGCGGAGAAAGTGAAATTGCAGGCTATAGCTTGCATACTAAAGAGGAAGCTAAAGGTTTGCTTTTAATTTCCCAGAGAGACCATTTTTCAACAGATCCGTTTTTTGGTTGTTTTTACGATGGTGAATGGTTCGAGAGGAAGCTGCAAAGACTATGCAATGATGCCCCTCAGAAATCCGTCAAATAATCGGCTGGCTAAAATCGATTTTTCTTGAAGCACGCTCCCGAGCGCTACCTCTATTTCCGTCTTAATAGTAGAATCTTTCGGTACAAAGGCCATAAATTCGCTTTTACCTTTTGTGAGGTATATTTTATTTATGTCTACAATTTGCAGCGACATTTACTATTTTCATTTTCGGTTTATTCGATTACAGATTTTTATACAGGTATAGATAGTTTACTTTCATAAAGGGAAACGTTTATAAACTATCACATCAATATAACAATATTGTTATGTGGGTGTAATTATGAAAGAGCTAAACTTATACTTAATCCCTAAAAAGGTGGAGCAAACAGAAAGAGCAGTCTATAGTGTTCAGCAGTTTTCAAACCTTATAGGGAAACCGAGGACAGTAGCCAGAGTTTATATGAACAGGCTTGTTAAGAGGGGGCTTGCTAAGAATGTGCTTAAAGGCAAAATAAGCTTTTTGGATGACGATTTCGTTATATCCGCTCAAATGTTTGAACCATCGTACATATCTTTGTCAACCGCGCTTGCGTTTCACGAACTGATACCGCAAATTTCTGCATTTGTTGAGTGCGTGACCACAAGAAACAGCCGCAAATACCCCCATCTTGGCATAACATACCATAAGATTTCACCAAAACTCTTTTACGGGTATTCAAAATTGCGCAAAGCATGGAGTTATATTTTAATAGCGGACCCGGAAAAGGCTGTCATAGATTCCCTGTACTTTAATGCCATCGATATTGATACTGTTAAAGACATCCTTCCAAAGCTCAATTCAGAAAAAATTGAAAAGTATATAAAAATGTTTAAAGGGAAGGGGGCGGAAAAAATAAAGAGATTGTTGTTATGATAGACAGGGAAACACTTATCAATTTATCAAAAATACATAATTTGCGCCCGTGGCAGCAGGAAAAGCATTATATACAATCAGCAATACTCACGGTAGCATCAGAAATACCATTGATATTAAAGGGGGGCACTTATCTATGGTTTTTTCATGGGCTTAACAGGTTTTCAGAAGATTTGGACTTTACGGCACTCGAACCACTCCATGAAAATCTTCCCAGTAAAATTTCTGAATCCCTTTTTTTATTGGGCATAGAAAACAATCTTAAAATCATTTCAAAAGGCAGCAAATCATTGTCCTTTAGAATAAGCGCCAAAGGACCCCTTTACACTTCAGAAAAAGACTTGTGCCACGTTTATCTTGAGATCAGCACACGGGAAAGCATTTTAGAAAAGGCATCAGCATTAAAGCTTGAAAATGCCGGATATTCGCTCCCATCAAAAATTGTCATGGGGATGAATTTAACAGAAGTTGGGGCAGAAAAGGTTCGGGCAATCCTTGCAAGAAATAAGGCGCGCGATCTGTATGATTTGAATTTTTTAATAACCGAAAAAAATATTTCGTTCAAAGAGCCCCTTATTAATGAAAAACTTTCTTATTACGGCAAAAAATTTGCTGGAGATGAATTTCTAAAACATGTACATGCGAGAAAAGGACAATGGAACTCCGAACTGAAGTCGCTGATATTTGGAAACTTATTGAAGTTTGATGCTGTTGAAAGGAACGTCCGTAAATGGATTTCAAAATAATCTGTACGATGAATTTTGCCGCTTAAGTAAAAACTTAACAACATAGCGATTTACAAAACTTTTCACCCGCTCCCGCGAGTTCTATTGCAAATGCCGTATTTCCCGCATTGGGGATATCTTTATAGCTCTGGCAAACAAATAAAATAAGATTGCATGAGGCAATTTGCTCTGCTGTTGGGGTTGCTGTTTGTACTGCCTTCTCTAGGGTTAGCGCTGACGCAGGAGATTCCTGAACAAACTGTTTTGATTGGAACACTTGAAACTAAATTTCAAAACTGGTGCACGAAGGATGGAAGTGGCTATTCGATAGCTAATTGGATAAACCCTAATGCAATTTACTATCGTGTTTTAATTAATCCCGACGGAACGCAGGAATTCCTGGACATGTACCATTTCTACAACAACGCGCAGGGTTCGCCCAGTAAGTTCGACGGCGACATGCAATATGAAACTATCACGCAACAACCCGGTCGAGCGGATCGTATCGAAAGAACCCCCGATCCGCTCAACCCTTACATGCCGACTTACAAAACCAAGATAGTTGATGCAGACGGCGGAGAGTGCGGCGGGG
>DVAB01000025.1 GCA_014189685.1 Candidatus Naiadarchaeum limnaeum | reverse complement strand
GGCCTGAGATGATTCAAGTTAATTTAATAGTTGTAAAAGCAGGGCACACCTCACTTGATAAAATATTTCCGCCTAAGGAAAAGAAAGAGGAAAAGCCGGCTGAGCTCGCAAAAGCTTAAAAATGCATTTCTACTAACCCACTATATGAGTGGCTCAGATATTCGCATTTTTTTAGTAAGTTTATTATTGCTAATTATAATTTCAATCAGCGGCTGCACAACTAAAACTCAAGAGGAAAACCTCTCTCAAATCCAGCAAGAGCCATTTCAGCCTGTCCAAGAACAAACTCAGCCACAACAAAATATTGCGCCACAGGCGGCTCAATGGAAAAAACAAAGTGTCGCTTGCAATGGAGACTTTTTTGATACACATGCTCATTTTGATGGCTTGGAAAACACAGGCGAAGTATTTGGGCATGGGAATGCATATGTGAGCTTAACCCCAAAAGAACTCGCACAGCGCATGAGCGAACACAAAGTGAGCTGTGGAATTCTATTCGTTTCGAGTATGGATCTCAACAAGGATTATGACTCCATGCGTGAAAGCATGCAGGGGATAAATGCCGGTTTTCTGCCGTTCATAAATGTTTTCGGCTCGTCGCGGGGCGATCTATCTTTAGATGTTATTAAGAACGCACATAATGGCCGCGAAGAAGCGTTTTTCGGCATTGGCGAATATGGTTTCTATACAGGGCCTCTTACTGGGACTTCGCTTACCGCAGATCCATGGCCAGCAATATTTGAATATGCTGCGGAAAAAGATCTTGTTTTAATGCTGCATCCAACACAACTGCAGGCAAACGAAATAGATACAATGCTTTCAAAATATCCTAATACAAAGGTAGTGCTCCATGGATATGAGCTATTGAGCACCCCAACATTATTGGAGAACCTGCTTCGCAATCACAAGAATCTTTATTGGACCTATGACTTGGCGACAATGTTTGATGGGTATCTCTATAGAACCCAGAATTCAGAAGAATTTATTTTATGGTATGACGCAAACAAACAGCAATATTTAAGGTCGGCTCGCAGTAAATTATTGCCTCTTCTGGAAGCAGCGCCTGACCGCGTGATGTGGGGAACTGACCTAGTTGCCGCGTGGCATGTGGAGCCCGCAGTGTATAATCGCCTTATGGAATTTTCCAACGAACTTGTTGATTCTCTCCCCGCAGAGCATCAAGATAATTTCGCTTATGCCAATGCTGTCCGCACTTTTGGCTCTACTGGAATTAAGTTTGAAAAACTCTAAATCCCCCTAAATTTATTCTATTTCACTTATGGAATTGCCAGAAGTTAATATTGGAATGGTGGGACATATTGACCACGGAAAGACAACTCTAACCGAGTCTTTAACTGGAGTCTGGGCTGCAAAACATTCTGAGGAATTAAAGCGTGGGATTACAATAAGACTTGGATATGCTGATGCGACTTTTTATAAATGCTCAAAATGCGAAGCTCCTGAATGCTATTTAACTTCCAATAAATGCGTAAACGGCCATGAGGCAAAAAAATTGCGCTCAGTTTCTTTTGTTGACGCTCCTGGGCACGAAACTTTGATGGCAACTATGTTATCCGGAGCTAGTTTAATGGACGGAGCAATTTTAGTAATTGCAGCAAATGAAAAATGCCCGCAGCCGCAGACAAAAGAGCATTTGATGGCACTGGATATAGTTGGAATAAAAAATATAATTATTGCGCAGAACAAAATTGACCTTGTTTCAGAGCAAAGGGCAAAGCAAAGTTATGATGAAAT
Organism: Candidatus Naiadarchaeum limnaeum; assembly: GCA_014189685.1. Taxonomy (GTDB): domain Archaea; phylum Undinarchaeota; class Undinarchaeia; order Undinarchaeales; family Naiadarchaeaceae; genus Naiadarchaeum; species Naiadarchaeum limnaeum. The sequence continues at coordinate 23,112 of DVAB01000025.1, read as the reverse complement.
TAAAAATTTTGTAAAAGGAACTGTTGCAGAAAACGCTCCAATAATTCCAATAAGCGCGCAGCACCGCGCGAATATGGATATTCTGATAGAAACAATTGAGAATAAAATTAAAACTCCTTCAAAAAATGAAAATGCCGCTCCTTTAATGTTAATTGCACGCAGTTTTGATATAAACAAACCAGGAACTCCAATTGATAACTTACACGGAGGAGTTTTGGGTGGCGCACTTGTTGATGGAACTTTAAAAACAAACGAAGAAATTGAAATCGCTCCAGGGTTTGATTCAAAAAGCACAGTTAAAACAAAAATTGTTAACATAAATGCAGTGAATCAGAGCGTAAAATCTGTTACGCATGGGGGGACTTTCGGAGTGGAAACACTTTTGGATCCCAGCTTAACAAAAGCAGATAGTTTATCTGGCAGAGTTGCAGGACTTCCGGGAAAATTGCCGCCCATTTATACGCAATTAAATCTTGAAGTTCACTTATTAAAGAGAGTTGTTGGAGCTGAAGAAGAATTAGAAGTCAAACCGCTCGCAATTGGAGAAACTCTAATGCTAAACGTTTGGACCGCAACAACAGTCGGAATTGTTGCTTTGGGTAAAAAAGGAACTTTTTTGTTCAATTTAAAAATTCCCGTTTGCGCAAAGCAAGAGGCAAGAGTAACTTTAGCAAGAAGGTTTGGAACAAGATGGCGATTGATTGGGTACGGAATTATAAAATAAGTTATCTAAGCTGGTGCAATTCTGAAACACTTGGAACGGGAAGCCATTGTTTAATTCTTGTGTGATTTTCAAGCATTGACTTAATATAATCTCTGCATTCCTGCTCGTTTTTTTCTTTCATTTCCGCAGAAATAAACATTGTCTGCAAATCATCCAAACCTCCAAGCGCCAGGAAAAATCCGCTCATATAGGAATCATCAATTGTGTATTTTTTCTCAAGATTAATTTCTGGCCCGAAAATTTTTATAATATCCCCGCTGTCTAAAGTTTTAACTCCAAAGACTTTTGGATTATCTTTATGATTTTTAAAAACTAATTTTAAAATTTCTTGCGCAAAATAATCAAAAATTTTTCTTCTTGAGAAAATTCCGCTCAACCCCCTATTGTGCACAGAAAAATTTGAAATAAAATTTTGCTGTTCGTTGCTCCAGTATGTATGTCTAATTGATTCCAAAAACACGTGCTTTAAACAAAAATAATAAGTTTCGTGGACTTTTGTTGTTTTATCTTCAGTTATATTGCTGTTTAACTTAAAGGAGAATTCAGGATTTCTTTCGCAGCCGCGGATTTTTTCAGAGCAGTATTTTTCCATAACTCTTGCCTAGCATTAGTGGATAAAGTATTTAAACAAATCATTCTTATTTTGCGGACATGAAAATTTCATCGTTAATATCAATTTTGGCGCTTCTTGGAGTTTTGATAATTGCAGGATGCATTTCACAACCCAAATCATCTGGAAGTGTTGCCCCAATCATAAATATTAGCGCTGAGATTGAAAAAGCAAAAACTGCTGCTACTACGCCGCCTACTGAGGAAAACGCTTCTGAAGCGCTTAAAGTTATTAGGGGCGAAGACCCAACCACGCAAGTGAGTGAATATTTAAAGGCACATCCAGTTGCAGTTTTTCCAGGAATATCTAATAGAATAATTGAAGTTGAGTTAGGGGAGAATCGATCGATTTTAAGATTTAGAACAAGCACCCCAAATCCAAGGCAGGAATCGATTTACTTGCTGGGGGTTCAATTTTTAGTATTTTCTGATGTTCCTATTGCAAACGTAACTGGATATAATGAGGAAGGAAAAATCATAATGTCCCCTGATTCAAGGACACAGGAAAAGCGTAGCATTTATTGGAAAAAATATCGTACTCAAACAGATTGGTTTCCAAATTTAGCATTGCAGGCCGAGTGCAAAGTTGATATTGATTGCAATGATAAAAGTAATTGTACAAAAGATCTTTGCTTGCCAGACGGATTTTGCTCAAATGCAAAAATTGTAAGCACTTCCTGCCCTTAAAATTTATTTTACGTTAACCGGTCCATCGCTTAAAGACCCGCCTGGGCCCCAGCTTTCTATTTCATTTATAGTGATTTTTTTAACATCCGTTCGATCGCGCAGTTGCTTAACCATTGCTGCCCATATATCATGCGCATGCTCTCCAACTGTGCTTATGTGCAAATCAATTTTGCTCGCAACAATGTTATAATTAATTCCAACTAAAGAATGCCTCCAATCAACTCCATGGTGGGCTTTTGTCAAATGCACCCAGTATTGTTTTTCAGTTGGATAAGAGCGGCCTGATTCCTCTGGAACTAAAGCTTTTACTTTTTCCAAGCTCTCAAATCCTTGTAAACGCGCAAGATCTTGAATAAGTTTTGTAATTTCTGCGCCCCTTCCGTACTTAGGCTCATATAAAATCTCAACTTTGTACTTTGTACCAAAAGTCATTTCAGCCCCCACTAGCTATTATATCTTGGACGTGCGCTTATATAAATCTTGAGATAATTAATTGAGGCTATGAAAGTACATAAAGTTCTTGCAGACACAAACACATTAATCTACGCGGCTCAGAAAAAGCGTGATTTATTTGATGATTTGCAGAAATATCTTGGCGCGTTTGAGCTAATTGTTCTTAGTGCTGTAAAGGAAGAGCTTGAAAAACAGGCTGAGCGAGCAAAAAAATTAAAGCGAACGCGCTCTCCTGCGAAAATTGCCCTTGAATTATTGCGTGGCCACGCGAAAACAGTGCAATATTCAATTAAAGGAAAGAGCACAGATGATTTGATTTTGGATTATGCTAAGAAAAATGATTGTTTAGTCTTAACAAATGATCGCTCATTAAAAAGAAGGCTTGCGGCCGCAGGAGTGAAAGTTGTTCCAGCAGAACTTTTTACAAGAAAATTTGGTTAAACGCTATATTTATATATTAATTTATTTGTATAAATCTGAAGCTTTTCTATAAAAATGTCTGAACTAGTTGAGAAAATTTTCAGCGGAGGGAAAAAGTAAAATGTTAGCATTCCCAATTGTAGCCAGTGGCTTAGCTATTGGATTTGCAATTTTTCTAATTCTCGAAATATCAAAGCTGGATACTGGCACTCCAAAAATGCAGTCAATTGCTGCTGCGATTAAAGAAGGAGCGATGGCTTACTTGAACAAACAGTATCAAGTTGTTTCTATTTTTGCAGTTATAATCGCAGTTATTTTGTATTTTGTTCTAAACTGGCAAACCGCAGTTGGATTTTTAGCAGGCGCATTTTTATCCGCGCTTGCAGGATATATTGGAATGTCAATCTCTGTGCGCGCAAATGTTAGAACTGCACAAGCTGCGAGCAAGGGCTTAAAAGCAGCTTTAGCAGTTGCATTCAAAGGCGGCGCAGTTACAGGAATGTTTGTTGTAGGGCTTGCCTTGTTAGGAGTTTCTGTTTTCTATTTGTTGTTTGGAGATCCACTTTTAATTATAGGATTTGGATTTGGTGCAAGTTTAATTTCCCTTTTCGCAAGAGTTGGCGGAGGAATTTATACAAAGGCCGCAGATGTTGGCGCAGATTTAGTTGGAAAAATCGAAAAAGGAATTCCAGAGGATGATCCCAGAAATCCTGCGGTAATTGCTGATAATGTCGGGGATAATGTCGGGGATTGCGCAGGAATGGCTGCTGATCTTTTTGAAACCTATGCTGTAACAGCGATAAGTGCAATGCTTCTTGGATTTTTGCTTTTTAATGGGGCGCAGGAAGCAGTTGTTTATCCACTTTTGCTTGGCGCAGCAGCAATTATTGCTTCTGTAGTCGGTACATTTTTTATACAATTGCCCTCAAATAAAAACATAATGTTTGCTCTCTACAAAGGAGTGATTGTTTCAGGAATAATCGCAATAATTTTGTTTTTTGTTATAACAAATTATTTCGTAAATTTTGTTTCAGCGCCGATTAATTTATTCTACTCTGCTCTGATCGGATTTTTAGTAACATTTGCGATGATTGTAATTACTGAATATTTTACAAGCAAAAAATTCAGGCCTGTTTTAAAAATTGCAAAGGCTTCTCAAACAGGAGCTGCAACTAATCTAATAACAGGATTAGCAGTAGGGATGGAGAGCACATTCTGGCCAGTTTTAGTAATTAGCTTTGGAATTTTAGTTTCATATTGGTTCGCAGGGCTTTATGGAATTGCAATCGCAGCTGTTTCAATGCTGTCCTTTACAGGAATTATTGTCGCAATCGATTCCTATGGCCCGATAACAGATAATGCAGGCGGAATTGCCGAGATGTCTAATTTGAGTTCTGCTGTGCGCAGAGTAACAGATGCTTTGGATGCAGTTGGAAATACAACAAAGGCAGTTACAAAAGGATATGCTATTGGCTCTGCAGCTTTAGCCGCTCTAGTTTTATTTGCTTCTTACACACAAGAGCTTTCACAGCGCGGAGTTCAAGTCGCATTCGATCTTTCTGATCCATTAATTTTAGTCGGACTGTTCCTTGGGGCACTCTTGCCTTTTGTTTTTAGCTCAATGTTAATGCTTGCTGTTGGAAAAACTGCTTTTGAAGTCGTAAATGAGGTTCGCAGGCAGTTCAAACAAATTCCTGGAATAATGAAATTCAAGGCAAAGCCTGATTATGCAAAAGCTGTTTCAATTGTTACAAGTGCAGCTCTGAAAAAAATGGCACTTCCTGTTCTTTTAGCAGTTTTAGCTCCTTTAATGGTTGGAATTTTTCTTGGAGTAAAAACTTTGGGTGCACTTTTGGTTGGGACAATAATTTCTGGTTTGCTTTTAGCAATTCAAATGACATCTGGAGGCGCAGCTTGGGACAATGCAAAGAAATATATAGAAGATGGAAACCTTGGTGGGAAGGGAAGCGACACTCATAAAGCGGCTGTTGTTGGTGACACAGTTGGAGATCCATTTAAAGATACAGCTGGCCCAGCATTGAATCCTTTGATAAAAGTTGTAAATATGATTAGTTTGTTATTCATAGGATTAATAGTTGCAAACGCTTTGATTTAAGGAGGAAAAATGTACCATATAATAGAAATTGATGACACAGTACGAGTTCCGCCGGAACATTTTGGCGGAAAACTAGATGATACGCTGAAAAAAATTTTATCAGAAAAATATGAAGGAAAAGTTGATCGTGATATTGGTGCGATTGTTCTAATCATAGATGCAAAAACAGATGGAATTGGAAAAGTTATTCCTGGAGATGGAGCTGCTTATTATGAAACAGTTTTTAAGGCACTTGTTTACAAGCCGGATTTACAGGAAGTAATAGATGGGGAAGTAATTGAAATAGTCGAATTTGGTGCTTTTATTCGTTTAGGGCCGCTTGATGGATTAGTGCATGTCTCACAGATAGCCGATGACTTTTTGAACTATGATTCAAAAGGTTCGCGCTTTGTTGGAAAGGCGAGCAATAAAACCCTTCAAGAAGGTGATAAAGTGCGCGCCAGAATAGTAACAATTAGTTTGAAAAAAGCAAAGGAAAACAAAATTGGATTAACAATGCGCCAGCCCGGATTGGGGAAGTTTGAGTGGCTTGAGGCGCCGGAAGCAGCGGTTGCAGAAGGCAGAGAAAGGAAAAAGAAACGAAGAAAGAGGAAGAGTGCATAGATGAGAAAAGCTTGTAAAAAATGTCGATTTATAACATCAGAGTCGATATGCCCAGTTTGCAAAAGCGAAGAGCTCTCAGGCAGATTTAGTGGGGTTGTAATAATCTTTGATCCAGAAAATTCTGAGATTGCAAAAAAACTCACAATAAAACAAAAAGGGGAGTACGCTTTAATCGTGCAATAATGGAAGTCAAGATAACTAAACAAATTGAAAATAAACTTTTAAACCGCAAAGAATTGCGTGTTCTAATAGATAATAATGGGGCAACTCCAAAGTCAGATGATATCGCAGGAAAAGTGGCCGCACTTCTAAATGTTGATAAGAATTTGATTGTTATTGAGACAACGCATCAATATTTTGGGGTTCGAAGGGCAGAGGCTTATATAAAAGTTTACAACACTTTGGAAGATTTGCAAAAAACAGAGCCAAAGTCAAAAGAGAAAAAAGAAAAAGCTCCTGCAGCTGAAAAGAAAGAGGAGGCAAAGGCTACATAATGGTTAAAAAAGTTAACAAGCGTGAACTGTTTTTAGTTCAGGGCGAGAAAATTGTCCGGAAATTAAGAAACTGCCCGCGCTGTGGGCCTGGAATTTTTCTTGCAAAGCATTCTAACAGAGAGAGCTGCGGAAAATGTGGATATACTGAGTTTGCAAAGAAATAGTCAAATAGTAGAATTTCTTAGAAATTTTTCACAGAAGTATAGGCCTGAGCTTTCATACTTTTATCAAAGTTACTTGCACTGGTATTGATTTGAGGTATTGCGGATCATTGGTTACAAATGTTATGAGGCCTGAAAATCTAATTGTTTTGTCGGCACCCCATAAATCACTTGTATACGATTGTAGTCCTGATGAAATCTTAAATTCTACAATTTCTCCTGGGTCTATTTTATTTTTAGGCTTATCAAAAGAAAAACTAGCCGCCGGTCCTTGTCCTTTGCTAACCACCTCATTAAATCTTATGTAACAAGTATCAGATCCGATATTCTTAATTTTTACGTGCTTCCCTAACTCATCATTATTTTCAACACCATTCTGGGTCAGTCTAATATCAAGATCAACTTTTGTTTGGTTAAAGGCAAGTTTGCACCCTTCTTTAGGAGGTTCATTTATCCTTATGGTTGGGTCCCCTAAAATATTGAAATAGTGCCTTGTACTAAAAGCTTCGTGCAATCTACCCCCAGCACCTACAATAAAAAACGACAGATCGTTAAAGTTGGGCTCGAATGGGCTTAATGTAAAAATAGGAAGGCTTGCTGCATAAGCAGCCAATCCATTTCCTTCAAAAATATGCGCAGTTGCTAAATTATCTTTAACATTGAATGATCCTACTGAACATGACTGAAAAATGGTGAATAAGGCACCTGGCTTGTTATCAACTAATTCAGAATATGTTATTGTATCTGTTTTCTCTCTGCCGCTCATAAACGATGTTGTTCCGCCGTGTGCATTTACCAATTCGAATTTATAAGGTTCTTTTTGTTTTGACAGATACGTAGCTTCAGTGTTTTCTTCAGGAGACACAGCTGCTATGACATTTAATTTATCTTCAGTGGTTATGTGAGTTTCATCTACAAAATGTTTTTTAGCTTCCGAGAAACACTCATTAGATTGTTTGCAAGCATTTAATGTAGGGTCAGGTCCGTAGATAAGAGCGCCTTCGTATTTTAAATTTCCTTGCCTGTAGTCGTGGTTTCTATCAAAATAACTTTTAAGTAATTCCATTCTGTCAGATTTTCCCAGTGTAGGCATGATTCTGCCGCTCCATCTAGAGATACTCTTCTCGAAGCCCGCCCCCATAGTTACTTCGAGATATGATGCAATACATTTTCCTTCTTGATCCATTAAGTTAGGATCTTTGCATTCTGTATTAATTTTTTCTGTGTAAAGGTTCTTGTCTTCTAGGTCAAGATACCACGAATCGCTGGCCGCAGGGCTTTGCAACACGCCCTTTGTGCTTAGATACTGCCATGGTATATCCCCAATAAATATGATACCTGCAAAATCACCATTATTATTCTTCTCCTGGGTTAATGATGTTTTAACTTCTGAAGGAGAGCCATAATTTTTGTCTAATATTTTTACGCTGTTCTTAAGGTCTACAGATATATCGTTCGCGAATCTATCTATTTCAGATTTTAACATTTGATAGGTGGTTGCGTCCACCACCAAGACAATTTTCTTTGGTGCTATTACTGGAAGGTCTGAATAGAAAACATCTGAAGTACTTACTCCCTTCTGCGTTACTGATTTGCTTTCAGTTACAGCTGGCTGCGGTTCAGGTTTACCTTCTGGTTGGTTTTTTTGTACCTTTGTTAGTGAAAAAACTGCGATACCTATTACAACAACAATAACAATGCCTATTAAAACTAAAGCCCCCTTATTCATTTTATAACCTACTAGAATTAATAAATTTATACTTTTTGCACAATCAGCGTTAATGTTTTTGTAATCTCAGGAATTTTTCTTATTTCATCTATAACAATATTTTTTAGTTTGATTTCATCTGTTGCTTCAACTCTTACAACCAAATCATAACTTCCAAAAGTTATGTTAGCACTTTTCACTCCACTAATTTTTTTAAGCTTATCTAAAACTTTCCTTTCAGAGTTTGGATTCACTTTTCCTAGAATGTATGCTCTTATCACAGCAATCACTTTTTTAAGAATAACTGTTTACCTTTTTTTCCCTGCCATTCTTTCCAGATGCATGCGGACATGTGGCAAGTGCTCAAGATGTTTTTGTCTTCTGAAGGATGCCCACATAACTGCAATTGCAGCTCCGGCAACTCCATAAAAGTCATAGAATGGAGAGCTCATCCAAGGATGCTGTGCAAGCCAAGCAATTCCCCATCCTATTAAAACTCCAAAAATCATCCAGCCAACAAAATAGCCCATATCCTCTATATTATCACGCAGGGTATCTTTTTGTTCCATATTTTGAAGTAAATTAATATTGTTTATATACTTTATTGTTTACTGCCCCTCTTTTTTAAATTATAAAACAGCATTCCTATAGCAACAACTGCAACTGCTACAATTATTATTATGAGTGTGGTCTGCGGAATTATGGGTTTTTCCGCTAGGGGTGGCTGTATAACTTCTTCTGGGAGTGTAACCTCTGCTGGAGTTTCTTCTGGTGCACCTATTTCAGGAGCTGGAGGAGCAGCTTGTACCGCAATTTTTGCTCCCCTAAGTTTTGTAACAGTTAATTCAGCTTTATTAGCTGATACACTATTTACCAAGACTCTCAAGTCTTTTGTACCATCCCCATCAACATCAATTTCTTGGGTACTCCCAAGATTAGCCGATAGCAAAATTGCTCCACTTGGCTGGAAAGGCCCTAATAAAACGAGTGTTACTACTGCAAGTAATACCACCGATATCACTGTTAAAGTTTTTCCTGTTTTCATTTTATGTCAATCAGCACAGTCGTGCCTGTTATGTTCAAAACCTTTACTGTGTATTTTTCAGAGATATTTTTTTCTTTGGGAATTCCAAAATCAACAACTATCCTGTCTCCACTTGAAACATTAAATTTGCGCTGTGCAACATTAGAGGGAATTGTAAATACTATCCCACTTCCTCCGCCCCCTCCTCCACCGCCGCCTCCCCCTCCGCCACTAGTGCCACCGTCTCCTGCAGAAGGAACAGTATAGCTTACTGAAATTGAGTGAGAGCCAGAATCAACATTATCTAGCGTTAAGCTTCCGATAGTGATGTTTCCATCTCCGCTTGTATACGATTGCCCGTCTATTTTAACACTATAACTGGCAATAGTGGAATCCAGTCCTGGCACTCTGTCAGTCAGATTAAGCCTGCCTTTCATCGGCACCTGAATTGTTGCATTGAATGAGTTGTACGAGCCAGCTGTCCCTGGGGTGCGGTTTGTATAATTCATTGTTGGGAAGCTCATATATGTTGTAAAGTTCATAGCAACAAAAGATGAATTGCCTGTCTGCCCCCCGGGAATCCAGTTGTTGAAACTGCTGTTAAGCATTAAATCCACAAACTGGAACCATATGCTAACCCCGCTCCCCGACATCGGACCAGCGCTATCAGTTATGTTTACATTTTTTGTATAATTTGTTACTGCAAACCAAGGACGCGACCACGCGCCCGGTGTGAGTTTATTAGAAGAGTGCTTGAAACTTGCATTGTCAAAATCAGATATATTTGTTGTAACACCTGCATTAGTTCCATTTATCACAGTGGCGTTCTTTGGCATCATAAATCTGATAGACAAATTGCTCAGTGTGTAATTATCCAATCCATTTGAAATATTCACCAAGTATACAGTGGTTATGTTCTCCCCCAATTTTGGGGGTGCATTCATGTCAAACCCGCTTATTTGCTGCGCCAGCGCATAAACCGGCGATGATGTTCTTTGGTTTGCAAAATCCATTAATGTGAGTAATATGCTTATATCTGTATTATTCAGATTTGTAATATTTGTTGCAATAATCCTGAGCATCGGGCTGTTTGCATTGTAATTTGGATTGAAATAAAGATTTATTCCTTTCAGATTGGTTAGATTATTATCGTCATAAATTCCTGCATTTGAAGAATTTACAGGAGCAGTCCCATTTACTCCATACCAGACCGTAAAGCCGCTTTGCGCTGGCAGCCCCATTATCATTGTCATATTTTGCCCCATTGGCCCGGGAACAGTTTGCTGCCTTATGAGAAGTGGCATTAATGTCTGGTTTCCGGCAGCTGCAGGAGAATTTATGTAATAAGTTTGTTGAACAAAATCAGTGGTGCTGTTATTGATATAGGGGACAACTACTCTAAAAGTGAGGTTGTAGCTGAACAGCTCCATATAAAGCGGATCAGTAGAGTTGCTCGCAGCCTCCATTGGAGTCCTGTCCATGTACATAATTTCTGTAAAAGAATTTGAAGCCGGAACAGGATAACCAAGTGTTGAATTGTAAGTCATCAGAGGAGCATTCATAATATAACCATTTCTTGTCTGGTTCCAGTTTGTTATGTAAACAGTTCCATTTGCTGTGACGTTGGCTGCATATGCATATGGCCTTGGGTTTATCCAGAATGAAGTTGAATTGTGCTGAACTGGGTTTGATCTATTGCTCACCAAGGTTGTTGTTGAGTTATTTGTAGCATTTGTAATTGCGTAAATAAGTGCCGGAATTGTATTGACACCACGCGCAATATGATTCATGGCAAGTGCAGACATATTAGCGGTTACTGTAATCGATACATTTACACCAGTGTTTGTTCCTTCTGAAGCGATGCTCAAATTCCAATGCCCAACCGTGCAAGCATGATGAGTTGTGTTTAGCGTTCCATTAGTCCTGCCAAAATCTATACTGTTTGAAGCATTACAAACTCCTGCAGCAGGGTTCACACCAAAAGGCAAAATAAAAGTTACATTTGTAAAATTTAGACTGTTGTCTCCTGTTCCTGAACTTGTATCTCTGCCTGTATTATTCACAACTGCCCATAATGTATAAGTTTGAGGCGTGGCATTCCCGACATCCAGGAAATTAAAAGGAGTCTGAACTTCTGTTATAGAAATTCCTGTACCATCAGCAAAAACCGCTGGCACAAGAAGAAAACTCATAAGTATGGCCACCCCCAAAATCAGTGCACTCACGCGTGCTTTCATCATTTAATATTTTTGTTTAATCTCCTTTTATTTATATATCCTTCCCCGGACTTCAAATTCTTGATTTAGGGAAATTGACTAACCCTCTTAAAAAGTATATTAATCAAATAAACATATCAAAAAATTATGTCCCAAATGCTGTTCACGCTTTTCATAAGCCTAATGCTGGCATATGTTGCGGCAGAAGTAGTGCGCTATTTTAAAATACCGCGCGCAGTTGGGCAAATTCTGATTGGATTTTTCTTTGGCATTCCAATAATACAGGCAGTTCTATTTTCCGCTGAAATATTGAATGTTTTTTCATTTCTTTCAGATATTGCAGTTGTGCTCTTGTTTTTCTTCGTTGGAATGGAAATCGATTTAATGCAGCTGAAGAGAAATATACGCGAGGCTGTACTCATATCACTCTTTAACACCTCCATTCCCTTTGTATTTGGATTTTTAGCTGCCCTCTACTTTAAACAAAGTCTTTTATCTTCAATAATAATTGGAACTTGCCTTTCTGTTAGTGCACAAGCAATTTCTCTTGATATTTTAGAGGAGCTAAAACTCGTAAAAACAAAAATTGGCGAGCTCATAATTACTACTGGGGCAATAGACGATATATTTGAGCTTGCTCTTGTAAGCGCAACAATTGCAGTAATAAGTGGATTATCGGCTTATGTGAGTTTAGTACGCTTAATTTCCGGGATTATAGTTTTTGTGATTTCTGTTGTTCTTTTTAAGACTTACGTAATTCCGTGGCTTATAGAACTATTTGAACGCGAGCATACATCCGCAAGTTTGTTTATGGGTGCCTTTACAATAACTTTGCTTATGGCAGCACTCTCAGAGTTTCTTGGATTTGGGAGTTTGATAGGGGCAATTGTTGCAGGGATTTCTGTTCGCGAGCTTTTGCATTACAAAACAGGAAAAATTTGGGAGGAACACGATATTGCAAAAGCGGTTCATGTTATCTCTTTTGGATTTTTAGTTCCAATATTTCTTATATGGGTGGGAATGAGGGTTAGCCTTCCAACGCTTTTCATTCATCCCTCAATAACAGCTGTTTTCATCTTAATTGCGATTTTCGGAACAGTTGGAGGGGCACTTTTAGCCGTTGTATTAAGCGGCAATAGCATTAGAGAAGGGCTTGCTATTGGCTTCGGTCTAACTCCAAAAGGAGATGTTGAGCTTGTTATTGCTACACTTGCGTTTAAAGCAAATTTAATTTCTCTAGAAATATTTTCAGCACTTGTTTTTATGAGCTTTGTAACAACAGTAATTGCTCCAATAATTTTTAGAAGGTTAGCTACCGGCTTTACTTAATCTTCTTGCTAATGTGTTTCTTTGCCATCTCCGAGTATCTGCGAGGAGACAAGCAAAAGTTTCATTTATTTCTCATATACTTTTGCGCCATTTCCCAGTAATCAAGAGCATTTTTTCTAATATAATCATGATCTCCTTTTTTCATATCCCTAAATTTTCGTGCAGGAACTCCAACATAAACTCCGCTTTCCAATTTTGCATCCTCCGGAACTAAAGCTCCTGCTCCAATAAAACAATTATTGGCAATTTTTGCACCGCTTAAAATTATTGCACCCATTCCAACTAAAACATAATCCCCAATTGTGCATCCATGAACGATTGCTCCATGCCCAATCGAAACATTGTTTCCAACAATTGCAGGCTTTGTATGGCTTCCGTGCAAAACCGCATTGTCCTGAACATTTGTATAATCACCAACTTCAATTTTGTGAAAATCCCCGCGTAAAACCGCGCCTGGCCAGATTGAAACGTATTTTCCAAGCTTAACACTTCCAACAACAGTTGCCTTTGGATGAATGAACTGCAGTTTAGATTTTTTCATGGGTACCACCAAACTAACTCGCTTTTTTCAATTTCTTTTGCCAAGTCCTTTGAAATTTTTAACCTCAATTCTTTTCTTGAGGAATGCAAGAACTTATCAGCAACTTTTAACCCTGCGCTTTTATATTCAAAAGCCTGCAAAAACAAATCAAGTTTATCTGCATCTTTTACAATTTTTGCCTCAAGAGTTTTTCCCATGCTTAATTCTGTAATTAAAACAAGCGCTTCAATTACGAAAGGAGAATTTTTTAAAGCATCTGAATATGCCTTTGCTCTCTTATCATTCAGATGATATCTTTTATTTACCATGTTCAAATCTCCTGTGCGCGCTTCTTCCAAATCATGCAGTAAACCCATTTTTACAACTTTATTTGTATCCGCATTTAGAAATTTTGCAAGTGCCCAGGCAATCAGCGCAGTTCTGAAACTATGACTTCCTACTGTTTCTGGATTTTGCACTCCTACTTGAATCCATCCAGAGCGTGGAAGTCTTTTCAATACTCCTACTTCTAGGAAAAATTGCGCCACTCTTTTCTTTCTATCTCCCTTTTTCATGAGGCTAAGTAAAGTTTAAATGCTTATATATTAATTATCCTAGGCTATGAAAAAAGTAAAACTTGCTCCAAGTATTTTGAGTTGTGATTTTTCAAGATTAGCAGAGCAAATAAAATTAGTTGAGCCTTATTCAGATTACATAGAAGTTGATGTAATGGACGGCCATTTTGTTCCAAATATTTCAATTGGAATTCCAATTGTTGTGGCAGTAAGAAAGAGCACAAATTTAGTTGTTGATACTCAATTAATGATTTCTCATCCTTGGAAATATATTGAGCAGTTTGCAAAAGCTGGCTCTGATATAATTATAGTGCACGCAGAAACAATGCGCGACAATAATCATTTCAAACAAGTATTAAAACAAATTTCTGATGCAGGGGCAAAAGCAGGCGCTGCCATTAATCCTCCAACTCCTTTGAAGAAATTGCTGCCAGTTCTTGATCAAATTGATCTAGCTTTAATTATGAGTGTTAATCCAGGTTTTGGCGGCCAAGGATTCATGCCAGAGGTTTTGCCAAAAATTTTAGATCTAAGAAAAATTATGGAAAAAGAAAAATACAGTTTTGATTTAGAAGTTGATGGCGGAATTAAACTGGATAATGTTGAACCGGTTTTAAAAGCAGGGGCGGATGTAATTGTTTCAGGAAGCGGAATTTTTAAAACTCCAAATCCCACAGAGACCGCAAAAAAGTTTAAGGAGATTTTTAAAAAGTACGAAAAATGAGAAAAATGGACACGAGTTTTATAGCTGTGATAATGGTGGTTTTGTTCTGGGGATTTTGGGGATTTTTCTATAAGATAGGAACTGCAAAAATTGGACTGGAGAGAGCAACTTTTTGGGCATTCCTTACTTTTTTAGTTTTGGACGCAGTAATTTTAACAGCCATTGTTTTTTATCAAAAAATACCATTTACAACAGGCGGCGGCGTGGTTTACATGATTGTTGGTTCCATAGCTTCTGTGATTGGAACTCTATTCTTCATTTCCTATTTAAGAAAAGCATCGCTTAGCATAGCAATTCCTCTAACTGCTCTTTATCCAGCAGTTACAACTGTACTAGCTATTTTAATACTGAAAGAAAAGATAAAATTAGCAAATGCCGCTGGCATTTTATTGGCAATAGCGGCCGGGGTTTTGCTCGCTTTATAATTTTTAATAATCTTTAAATATTAATACTGCCTTACCCTACTCGGAGCCGGAGAATGAATAAGCTAGAATTAAAAGCTAAGGAAACAGATATAGAATTCTTGCAAAAGAAGGCGAAGCAATTGCGCCGCGATATAGTTGAAATGCTTTATAGGGCACAGAGCGGCCACCCAGGAGGCTCTCTTTCAGAAACAGATATTTTGGTAGCTCTTTATTATACTGGCCGCCTAAACATTTCTCCTAAGAATTATAAAGATCCAAATAGAGACCGCTTTATTTTAAGCAAGGGGCATGCTTGCCCTGCTCTATATGCCATTTTAGCAGATTTAGGATTTTTTTCAAAAAGCGAACTGAACAAATTCAGAAAAATAGGAGCACTTTTGCAAGGGCACGCGGTTACAGATGTCCCAGGAATTGAATTTTCAGTTGGAACTTTGGGGCAGGGGCTGAGCTTTGCAAATGGAATTGCACTTGCACGAAAATTGGATGGCAAAAACTTTAAAATATTTGTTTTGCTTGGAGACGGGGAAACTCAGGAAGGTCAAATCTGGGAGGCTGCAATGAGTGCTGCAAACTATAATTTAGACGTAGTTGCAATTGTTGATCGGAATAAAATCCAGAATGACGAGTTTGTTGATAAAACTAAAAGAATGGATCCCTACGCGGAAAAATGGAAATCATTTGGATGGAAAGTAATTGAGTGCAATGGGCATGATTTCAATTCACTTGCAACTGCTCTTGATAATGCTGAAAACTTAAGCGGGCCGCGCGTAATAATTGCTGATACTTCAAAAGGAAAGGGCGTTTCATTTATGGAATTAAACCCGGAATTCCACGGCAAAGCTCCAAATGAAGAGGAATATAAAAAAGCAATCGAGGAACTGAAATGAGTTCAGCGTACAAAATTAAATGCGCTGAGTGCGGTCATGCGATTGAGCAGGAGAAAAAATTAAGGAAAAAATGCGGGTGCTGTATAGTCTAATGGAACAGAAAAAAATTCCAACACGGGATGGATTCGGGAAAGGCTTACTAAAGCTAGCAGAAAAAAATCAAAACATAGTTGCTCTAGAGGCTGACCTAGGCAAATCTGTGCGCACAGAATGGATGAGGCAAAAATTCCCAGAAAGGGTTTTTAATTTTGGAATTGCAGAGCAGGATATGTTTGTCACTGCAGCTGGCCTTGCAAGCTGTGGAAAAATTCCCTTTGCTGGAACTTTTGCAATTTTTACTGAACGAGCTTTTGAACAAATAAGAAATACAATTGGCTGGGGAAACATGAATGTAAAAGTTATCGGCTCACACGGAGGAATTTTAACAGGCGAAGATGGCGCAAGTGCGCAGACAGTTGAGGACGTAGCTGTTTACAGAGTAATACCAAACTTTACTGTAATTGTGCCGGCAGATGCAGTTGAAGCAGAAAAAGCTACTGAGGCAATTGCAAAGCACAATGGCCCTGTGTTTATGCGCTTAACTAGAAGCGGGGTTCCTATCATTTTTGATGATAGTTATAAATTTGAAATTGGAAAAGGGAAAGTTCTGAAAGGCGGAGAGGATGTGACAATACTCGCTTGCGGTCCGCTAGTTTCTGAATCTCTGAAAGCCGCAGAATTTTTGGAAAAAGAAAAAATTAAGGCCAGAGTTGTCAATATAAGCACAATTAAGCCTTTGGATGGTAATTTAGTTTTGAAATGTGCGAAAGAAACTCATGCTATAGTAACTGCTGAGGATCATAGTATAATAGGAGGTCTGGGGGGAGCAGTTTCAGAATTTCTTGGGGAGAATTATCCTGTTCCTCTTGAGCGCGTTGGAATAAAAGACAAATTCGGAGAATCAGGAAGTCCAGCAGAGCTTTACAAAAAATATGGATTGACCGCAGAAGATATAGTTGCCGCTGCTAAAAGGGTTATAAAGAGGAAGAAACATTAGTACGCTTTACAAAAATGAAATTTTTTCTTGATACTGCAAATCTGGAACAAATAAAGAAGGCGAATGAACTCGGCCTTTTAGACGGAGTCACAACTAACCCAACTCTTTGCGCAAAAGAAAATCAGCCATTTGAACAATTGGAAAAACAAATTTTAAAAGAGGTTAAGGGTCCTGTTTCAATAGAGGTTATTGCCCAGGATACCGCAGGAATGCTAAAAGAAGCTCGCACTTATGCCTCTTGGGGAAAAAATGTTGTTGTAAAGCTTCCCATGATTCCTGAGGGATTAAAAGCACTGCGCACAATAAGAAATGAAGGACACAAAATCAAAACAAATGTTACTCTAGTTTTTTCTGCACAACAGGGCTTGTTGGCGATGAAACTTGGAGCAACTTTTGTCTCACCTTTTATTGGAAGGCTTGATGACATAGGAGACAGAGGAATGAATGTTGTTGAAGATTTAGTTAAAATAAAAAAGAATTATAGATTTAAAACAGAAGTTTTAGTTGGCTCAATTAGAAGTGTTGAACATGTTCGCGAGGCCGCGCTTGCAGGTGCTGATATCGCAACAATGCCCCACAATGTTTTTGAGCAGCTATGGAAGCACAATTTAACAGATGTTGGCCAGAAAAAATTCATGGACGATTGGGAAAAAGCAAAATCCGTGCTCTTAAAGAAATAAATTTAAGTTTTTACAGCTGAGTTTATTGCTTCAATCATATTTTGCTGAACAATTTTTAACGGCTCTGGGTAAATTGATTTTGTGCATTTTTTAGCAAGCTCAAAAGCTGTTTGCCAGCTTATTCTATGCCCTGGAGAAACATAAATTTTTAATGTGCCACTTTTTAGTATAGCTCCTCGCGCTTCCCCATTTTCTACTATCGCATCCTTTCCATCAACAGTCTGGATGCGGCCTGCGATAAAATCCCTGCTCACTGCAATCGTTGGCAAATCTAAAGCCAGTCCAACATGGGACGCCAATCCCAGTTTATGCGGATGATTTACTCCATGCCCCTCAATAAAAAATAAATCCGGCTTTGAAAAGCCACGCAGAATTCTTGTTAAAATTTCACCATCCCTAAAACTCTCTAAACCAGGAACTGCCGGAAAAGGAGATTTTTCGCGAACAATATTTTTATCAATTATTTCAAATTTTTTTAAATCAGAATCTGTTTTAAAAATTGCAGCGCTAATTGTTATAAAATCCCCGCGCGTATGCATTGTTGCTGCTCCAATTTTTTCAATGCTATCATTTAAATCATCCTCAAGGATTAAACGCGCAGCTAATTTGTCCTGAAATTCATTTGCCTCTTTTAATGTAAGTTTTTGCGGAAATAATTCTTCCAAATTCCCACCTTCAAATTTCCGAATAAGAATAAGGAGTTCGCCTTATTAAGTTTCTTATTGCAAGACTCTTAATCGATTCTAACTCATTCCTTGTCTGCTGGCACATATTTCTTACATCTTTGCAAACGCTTTCCGCTTCTGCCAAAACCTTTTGCGCCTCGTTGGCCTTTGCCATCATTGCTTTTGTTGAAGTTGTCTCTGGGGCAAGAATTGTGCCTATCCAAGTTTTTGCAGGTTTTTTATCTCTTTCAATTTGTGCGTAAACAGTTATAACAGAATCTGCAAGTTTAATTGATTCATCTACAAAATCGCTTAATTTTCTAAACGCGTCCGCAGAATCCCTTGAAAAATCTCCCAAGAAATTTTTTAAGGTCGGATCGAATTGATGGCTTCTTTGAACAAGCTGGAATTTTTTCACTAAAGTGTCTAATTCGCTGTCTAAATTTGTTAAAAGAGAGGACAAGCCTTTTACTTGCTGCAGGTTTGAATCCTTTATCGATTGAACAACTCTTGTAAGCCTTGGAACTTGCGGCGCTGTTACAAAGCGCAGGTTAAAATTTCTGCTCGCCTCTAAAAATCTGTTTGACAAATCAGCTAAACCATTTATACACGTTCTATAATCGCTACTTGAAAATGCGGGCTGGAAGGCCATGGATAAAAATAGGCTTATTTAGGATAAAAAGGTTTTGGAGTTAAACTGTTTTGTTTTTGGCAAAGTATTCCATGTGCCCAGCGGTGAATACCCCACCCCTATTATGCGTCTCTTTAACAAACTTCGACATATCTAAGTAGTTTCCATATTTAACTCTCAATCTCCATGTAGAGAATTGCAAGCCAGTATCAAATTCCCCTAGGGCCGCAGCAATTAAAGATAGTACCTCATGGCTCAATGCTTTTAAACCTAGGTATATTCTCAAGCTGTTCAAAAATACAGGATCTGTGAGTGCTTTTTTGACATCGTTTAGCTCATCAATTTTTATAAATTGCATCCCTAAAGCATCTACTGTTCCAAATCTAAATTTTTCATCACCTTCACGGAAAAGCAAGTTGCGTAGTAAATATCTAAGACCTTCTCCTGTGATAATAGGTATACCACTCCCTCTGTCAACATATTTATCTTCGCCATTTCTTAAAAAGCTCTGTAATCTTGGAATAGCATCTCTGCCGCGATCCTTCCATAAATGAGCTGGTGCTGCTAGCTGTCCAGCTTCAGCTTCTGATCCTGCCAGCTCAGCAACTGCAAGTGCCTCTAAAAATTCTTTTGCAGCACTAACATTCCCAAGCTTACCAATAACTACTTTTCTGCCGAATAACTTCGTTAAATAATCTTTAAGATCATCTGGATCCCCGCTTTTTTCAAGTGCCGGATTACCAACTATTTGTGCATATTGTTTTGCGAGAAAACTCTCTCTTAAGCCAAGGAAAAATCCTCTCATATAGAGAGTAGCAAAATAGTTCTCTTCAATTTCATTTTTTGCTATTTCATATCCTAGTAATAAGTTGAATGCTGTTCTGAAAATCTTATCTCTTTTTGCCTTGTCAACATCATTAATTTCGTTTAGTCTGTGTAGCATTGCTGACAAAGAATTCAAGCTTGAATATTGTTTTGTGAGCATAAGTCCTACTAGCTCTTTACCAATAGCGATGCTCGCTAATCTAGAAAGAGCAATTTCTGCTTTTGCACCACTATCTTTCCAGTATCGTATAGCAGCTACATCTCCTGAAAAAACATCCAGCGGGCTGATAGCTTCGACTTTTGCTTCCGGCAAGCTTATTCTACCCTCTCTACCTAAAAACCATATTAAAGGCTTTAAAGAACCAGCACCACCTGGTGGTCTATTTTCTTGTGCAACCTCTCTTATGCCTTTTTGAAAGTTACCCATTCTTTTCCTCTTCTTTTTAGTTGTCATGCCGCTATTTAAATATTATTATCCCCAACTGAAGAATTTCTTCCAAACAAAAACAGCCACAGCCGGTAATATCAAGAACACTAATGCCGGCCATCCGCACTGGCTTATCATACAAACAAAACTTGTTCCAAATTGCGCAGCAATATTTGGCTGCTCTGTTGGAGGTGCCTCAGCTGTGCGCCTTGTGCGCTGTGCAACTGTAATTCCGCTAACTAACAAAAACACGAGAACAACTGAAAGAATCAAAATTCTTGTTTTGTTAAATTCTATAGTGATTTTCATGTGAAATTCTCTTTAAGTACTTCCGAATTTCACATATGTCAAAAACGGAAGTACATGAAGTGTTTTTGACATCATTTTTCAATTTTTATTGATTCTCCAACAACTATGAGCCCAACTCCGATAGCAAGCATAACAACAACTGCAAACCAGCTCTGATAGTTTTCAAGCAATTGAATCACAAACCAAAGTATTCCAACTGTCAAGCTGAATGCGCCTCCAATCGAAAGCGCATTGAAAACCATCATATACTTGTGATCTTGGTACTCTCCAAGCAAATATTCTCCAATTAAAACTAAAATTATTCCCAAAACAACTAAAAATCCAGCACCTGTTGCAGGAGTTCCAAGGGCGATGCTAGAATACAATAGCCCAAAAATAACTCCCATGAGTAAAATAAACCATCCGCTGAACTCAAAGACCTTCCAGACGTGGCGTTTTGGCATAACAGTATAATTGTTGTATGCAGAATTTATAAAGGTTTTGCAGGGCTTATTTTAAATTCTCGATAAACCTTCTTAAAAATTTCTCCTTGTCTACAAGGCGTATTTTGCAGCCTGCTGCTTTTGCATGCCCGCCGCCGTGTGCGCCCTCTAGAGTTTGTATCGCCTTTTTAATTAAGTCTGGAAAAGAAATATTCACTTTTACAGTTCTGAAGCTCATTACATAGTGCCCATTTTCTATTTCGCCTATTATAACAATTTTATCTGGATAAATTTCCTGAATCTTATTTGCAATTTCGCCGCGCAAATAAAATTTTGGTGTTACTTCATATAAAATTACTTTTCCGCCAGCAATAAAGAGTGCCTTTTGTTTATGTTCCTCAACAAGTCTACTAATTTCCCCATTTACTTCTTTCTCCCATCGCGCAATTTCGCTGTTGATTAAATCCTGCGGGCTTTTTGACTTTAATAAAATTTGTACAGCCTCCTTTGTTTTTTCTTTTGCATCTGCTGCGTTTAGTAAATCAACTAAATAATTAAGATTAATTTTTGAGTATTTTTTCTTGACTTTTTTTAAAAATTCCTGCGCGGGTAAAAATCCTTTATCTGCTATTATTCCTGCAGCCGCAAGCCAATCTATATTTCTGCAGATTTGCCAGCTCAAGAAAGAAGTTGGGCTTGTATAATCATCTGGAACATTGAAAAATTGCGGATTCAGATAAAGCGCCTTTCCAAAATCATCCTCAAACATTTTGTGATGGTCTATAATTAAAACATTCATTCTTTGCGACAATTCTTTAATCGTGTTTCTCGCTTCGCCGCCTAGATCTAAAATTATTAAATTGTTCGCATTTAACCCTGTAATTTCCTCTTTTAAATGTGGTGAAATAGTTGCGCCGTCACTTGTTCTTTGGATAACTTTGTTTTTTCTCTTTCCTACATAATGCGTGAACATTACTGCAGAACTCATTCCATCCGCATCCGAATCATGAACGATAACTGTCGTGCCTTTGAACTTTTTCAAAAACTCACGCGCTTTTTCCTGAATCAACATATCAGCAATTTCCTGTTTCTTTTTTTCTGTTATTTGAACAACAACAATTCCTTTTCCTGGCTGGCCGTAGATTACTGTATCTCCGACATCTCCATTTAAGATTGCAGCTAGGGTTAGCAAATCTTCCTCCCCGTCTATCTCGACTTTTACAATTGCGCCTGTAAATTCAAGAGCTTCTCTAACTTTGTTCCAAGCTTCCAGAGAAATAGTGCCTGCTTTGTTTTTCGCGCGCAGTTTTATTGTTCCGTATTTTTTTAGTTGTCTTTTATCTTTTGCAGAAATCTTTTTGCGCATAACTTTATAATCAACAATTGCAACTTTTGGCATTAGCTGTAACTTTGCGCATGTCAAAGTAACTTTATCTCCAACACAAATAACATTTCCTTTAAAATTAGCAGAAAGCTGCGATTCCCTGATTATTTTCCCAAGTGGTTTTCTAACGTATTTCTTTATCTCTTCATTAACAACGAGGTCAGATATCATCTGGTCTATTGCAGAATTAGATTTTTAAATCTTTCCCCCTATACTATACTGCATTCAAATGTTTCAAAAACTTTTTTCAACCGCAGAACATTTAGAAAACCGCTATTGGGAAATCGACTTCTTGCGCGGCGCAGCTATTATTGCTATGGTAATTTCAAATTTTATCACGGATTTGGGTTATTTCAATATTTTAGATATTAATTCGCTCTCGGGCTTTTGGTGGTTGTTCTCTAGAGCAACTGCAGTTATTTTTATTTTTTTAGTAGGTGTTTCTCTAACTTTGAGTTATTCTAGGACACAAAGCGCAAAGCGCGCGGCGCAAAGCCAAATCTTATTGAAATATTTGAAACGCGGCCTGAAAATTTTTGGCTGGGGGTTGATAATTACTTTTGTGAGCTGGCTTTTCTTAAAACAGGATTTAATTTTGTTTGGGGTTTTGCATTTAATCGGAATTTCAATTATTCTTGCATATCCACTCTTAAAATTTCGCTTTGCAAATTTATTTTTAGGCGCGTTTTTGGTTGCAATGTGGAGTTATTCTCAAAATTTCTGGATTAATTCCATGTGGCTGTTGTGGCTGGCCCCTCTCAATAATTATTTTTCTGTTGATTATCTGCCTTTAATCCCTTGGTTTAGTGCAGTTTTAATTGGAATTTTTATCGGGAACACACTGTACACAGGAGGAATTAGAAATTTTAAAATTCCAAAGTTTGAAAATTTGCTTTTAATAAAATTTCTAACTTTTTTGGGAAGAAATTCTTTGCTTATTTATTTAATCCACCAGCCAATTCTAATTTTAGCCCTGAAAATTTTGAGCGGCTAAGATATGAGAGCAATAAGTCCCTTTCATGACAAAGTGCTGGCAGTCGCAGTTCCATTTTTTTGCG
>DVAB01000024.1 GCA_014189685.1 Candidatus Naiadarchaeum limnaeum | reverse complement strand
TAGCCGGGCAGAGCACAGCAGGAATTACAGCAATTGACTTTATAGGGCCTATTGTTGAACTGATATTGGCCATAATTATAATAGTGGGCAGCATTATGATGCGCAACCCAGATAAAGCAAAGGCAGGTTCGATACTTGTCCTAGTGCTTGCTATAATATCTTTGATAAATTTTACAGCATTCTTTGGGGGAGTAATAGGGCCAATACTAGCAATAGTCGGCGGCGCACTTGGACTTTCAAAAGCGAAATAAGGCGTAGGTTGCCTCCACTCGCGCAGCGAGTGGCGAGCTTGTCAAACTTTCGATGGAATTCAAAGAGTGGGTGGAACTTTGGTATAACGCAGTTCGCCATCCTAGGAGTACTTTTAAGAAGCAAAAAAACAAAGCGAACTATGAGGATGGCGCTGTAAATATAATTAGTGAGAGTGTTATAAGCCAGGTACTCGCTGTGGTAAGTACATGGGCACTAGTTCTTATAATAACTAATTTTGTTGGAATTAGTATTGAGGAATTAATTTCACAAGCTGCGCAAAGGGGCAATCTTTTTCTTGGAGGCGTAGATCTAGAACTTGTTCCAATTAATATAGTTATCAACTTTGTTGTAGCGCTTATTATTGGAATAGTTAGTTGGTTTGTTTTTGGCTGGATTGCATACAAAATTTCGCTGTGGTTTCAGGGAAAAGGCAATCTGAAAACACAACTATATCTTGTTTCGCTCTATTCCCCAGGATTTGCAGTTCTATGGTGGTTCCCAATTTTGTTAATGAATGCAGGATTATTTTTGGGTTTGGGCGGGAGAAATATTCTAGCAATGGTTGGGGGAATGGGCGTGGCTATTATTCTCCTTATTTTAGTTTTGATTTATCAGATTTATTGCTTTGTTTACGCATTAGTTGAAACACACAATTACTCTGCCGGCACAGGACTTGGTGTTTGCTTAATTGGAAGTCTTATTATCGGAGCAATAGTTTTTGGGCTTATGATGGTAGGATTCTTGATAGGCTTTGGGCTTTTAAACCCAGGTATTACACCATTTGGATAAATTCTAAGCAAATCTATTTTTTGTAGCGCGGATAAATATCTGTGCCAATTAGAACTCGTTCTGTTTTAACAGCGATTCCTTTTTTTACTTCCATGATTTCATCAGAGTCCATAAGAGCTTGCCCGAGCATAACAGCCTCGCCTTTTTGAGTAAAAGCAGCGAGTAAATCATTTCTTTTAAGTGAATGAGAATATTTTAGAATTCCTGGAACTGCCAACTGCGCCCCATGGGTTATAGAATTAACCGCGCTGTCTGAAATAATTACTTTTTGTAAAT
This sequence comes from Candidatus Naiadarchaeum limnaeum, assembly GCA_014189685.1. Classification (GTDB taxonomy): domain Archaea; phylum Undinarchaeota; class Undinarchaeia; order Undinarchaeales; family Naiadarchaeaceae; genus Naiadarchaeum; species Naiadarchaeum limnaeum. Next base: position 35,208 of record DVAB01000024.1, on the reverse strand, counting down.
GAGAAAGTCCATTTTCAAGAGGTTGAACCGCTCTTCGCAAATATTTTTCGTCTCCCTCCTCCTTCCAAAGCGCAAAAGCATCGGCAAGCTCATGCAAAGTTACGATTGAAGATTCGTCAAAAGGACCTGTTTTAGTTCTGCGAAGCTGTTGCATGTGTGCAGCTGTTCCGAGTGCCAATCCAATATCGTGACAGAGTCTGCGAATATAAGTTCCGGATTCGCATAAGACTTGGAATAAAACATCTTTTCCAGATTTTTCAATCAAATTTATTTCATAAATTTCTCTTATTCTTAGAACTCTTTTCACAGCTGCCTTTACAGGAGGAGTTTGAAAAATTTTGCCTGAAAACTCTGAAAAAATTTTTTTAAGCTTAGTTAACTCAGCGCTCTCATGCAAGCGCATTAAACAAATATATTCTTTAGGCGCTTCTAATAATGCCTTTAAGATTTTTGTCCCATCGTTTAATCCAACAACAAAAACTCCGCTTACTCCAGGGTCCAATGTACCTGCGTGGCCAGCTTTTTTTGCATCTAAAATTTTTTTACCATTTTCTGTAACTTGAAAGGAAGTTGGGCCTGCCGGCTTATCAATATTAACAATCCCTGTTTGCAAAAGCTCCTCAATTGTACGCTCCTCTGGAGATTTTCCATGATTGGAATCGGAGTTTTCCTCGTGCTTAACAACTAGTTTATCTTCCATAAAAATAAAGAATGAGAATGAACTACTTAATTATTTCTTAGTTTTAACAACTGTCTTTTTCTGAGCAACTGTCTTTACCTCAATCTTTCTCTCAGCACCGCGCGGCGTTGGAGTGTACTGAGTTGGTTTTTGTGATAAATCTTGAGAAGAGACAAATCCAGCCTTTAATAAGGCATCAACAGCTTCCTTTTCGCTAGCACCTTTTTTAAGATCAATTTTGTGTGGGAGAATTTCTAAATGTCTAATGTTGCAGCGCCTTTTCTTTACTCGTGGTCCTACAACAATTGCAAATCCATCTCCTGCATTATCAATAACAATACATTTCAGGCCAGTTTCATGTCCGGCAGTTTTTATGCAAACTCTTCCAACTTCTAATAACATAATCTCTCACCGTAAAGTAGCTCATTAAATCTATTTAGGGGTTTTTAATCTTTTCGCTACATAACCTATTACTGTATTTATCACTTCCCGCATTCCTAAAAATTCAGTATCTATTTTGTAATCATAAATTGAAGTATCGTCAACATTATAGCCGTATCTTTGCATATATCTGTCCCTGTCTCGATCGCGGCGCTCTTTGATTTTTTTTACAACCTCGGCAAGATTTTTGTACCTTTCAGCAACTCTTTTTATATCTTTAAAAACTCTTTCTGCCCTTACCATTAGAGGAGCATCAAGCCAGATTTTAATCGCCCCATCTACATACCAAGCAGCAATATCCGATTCAATAACAACATTTCCTTTTTGCGCCACAAGCTTGCATTTGTTATCTACCTCCCAATCAACTTCCTGCTCAGCTATTCCGCTTAATTTTGCAACTTGCAAATTTCTTTCCTTTGCAACTTTTCTAAAAATATCACCTGTTGAAAAAAAATCCATTCCAAAATGCTTAGCAACTGCTTTTGCAATAGTTGTAGTTCCTGCACCAGGAGGGCCGCTAATAATTATTACATGCCCTGGCTGGGAAATTTTAGTTGCCATGCGATTCAATTAGAATATCTTATTTATGAATTTATTCAATGCACACCCAAAGAGCGCCTGAATACAGAGGTCATAGGAAAGGATGCCAGTATGTACCATCCAAGCCACCCCAATTTCCCATCTCCTAGTCCTAAAAATGGAATTACGTTTCCCCACGGAAGATTAATAAACTGCCCCCATTGGTTTGAATCAGCGATATTTCCAAGAACTGCAAAAACTACAAAAAATGGTATGAGCGCTGCAAAAACAGGCAGCTGCATTTTCATCATTTCAGACTGCATCTGCATGACTTTTTGTTTCTCGTCCTCCAAAGCCTTTATTGCTTCCTGATTTTTTTCCTTTGTTGCCTGCATTAGCTTTTTGTTATAGTCTGAAACATATTTTTGGATCTCCTTTAATCTTTCCTGGTTGACAAGTAATTTGTTTATTATTGTGAGAATAGCAGAAGCGACCATTGCTATAATAAAGATAAACAGCATTGCATTTTCCCTTGCGAAAAAGTTCATCTCTGCGAATTCACCACCCTTATTAATTCAGCAACAGCCTTATTTAACTTATTGTCGGCATTTACAATAATTTTTACAGATGCGCCTGTCATGGTGGCATAAGCAGAAGCGAACATCCTATTAATATTTTGCTGTAATTCAATTTGTTCAATTGTTTCGACATCCCTTCTTCTAGTTTTATCTTTTGCACGCCTTTTTGCGATTTGCTTAGTAGGGGCTTCAATTAAAACTATTACACTTGGATTTAAAGATTTGATTATATTTTCAGGCATTCCAGGGATATAACCATCAGGGGTTTTAATTGTTGAATGCGTGTCAACAATGAGCGGACTTTTTGAGGAGCGCGCAATTTTTGCTATACTTTTTGCAGCAGCAGTTTGAATCTGATGCTGAACGCTTAATGGCTGTTTTCTCAACAAATCGCGATTTTTTATTCCGCGCTCAACAGCAACTGCCATCATCTCATTTCCATAGTTCACAACAAGAACATTTTTTAATTTTGCAAGCGCCCCTCCCAGAACTGTCGATTTCCCAGCCCCAGGAGTTCCTGTAACAATAATTACCTTTCCCATTAAAATACTCCGCCTTCTCCTATGAATGAACGGATTGCAGGATGCATCTCCAACACCTGCTCTCGTGCAATCTCCTCATACAAGTGGTATATTATTCCAACAGTTAAAAGTATTCCTGTGCCGCTGCCAAGAGCGCCTGTAAAATCTGCGCCTGCTGACAAAGCTCCTACAAACGCACCCCCCATTACTGTTAGATACGGAACATATCTATTCAGAATCTTCTCAATCACCCTTGGGTCAGATCTAAACCCAGGGATTTGCATTCCTGCTTCTGAAAGCTTATCAGACAAACTTGCTGCATCCATTCCGCTTACACTAACCCAGAGTTTAGAAAATAAAATTGAGCCCAAAACCAAAACTGAAAAATAAACCACGCCGTGGAGTACATTTACAGGAAGGCCAAGAATTACATCCTTTGCAAGAGTCCCATATGGGAGAATATATCTTATCGGGCCGTGCGCAATACCACTTGAATCAATTGTCCCAAGAAATGAAACTCCTGAATTCTGCAAAATCGCAACCCAAAATCGCAGATTCGCAATTAGAGCAGAAATGAAAATAACTGGCATGTTAGATGCGTAAATAAATGGCAAGGGATATCTGCGAGCAAATCCTGCAATTCTTCCATATGAGATTGGAACCTCGACTTTTATGCTCTGGGCATACATTGTTACAACAAAAACAATAATCGTTGCAGTAACAGCGAGCATATCATTTTGCCCAACTGCTAAACTAGGAGAACGAATAAACTCAAATTTTGATACAAAATTAGGAATTGCTCCAATTAATGGGCCCTGCCCAATCCAAGCAGCTTTTCCCCCGATATCAATTAAAGGAGAAAGAGCGCGCCAAGCAATTTCCATTGAAACCCCAGCTGCTATAAACAGAGAAATCCCTGAGCCAAATCCCCATTTTGAAACAATTTCATCTAAATAAATTATAATTATTCCGCCGAGTAAAATCTGGAAGAGCAAAAGAAAATTAGCTGATCCCACGCCTATAGAGCTTGCTAATCCCGGATCAACTGGAAGCTGGCCCGAATACACTAATATTCCGCCCTCAAAAAGTGTAAATGCTATTGCCAAAACTTTCTGCGCTCCCATATACGTTGCTTTTCCCTCAGGCGATTTCATATCAAACTTTAGAACGCCTGCTCCTGAAAGAAGTTGGATTATGATTGAGGAACGAACTATTGGCCCGATTCCAAGGGTTATTAAAGTTCCAAACTGAGAAGCAAGTATTATCTGAAGTTCTCCGAATATATTTCCGGTTGGGCCTTTCTGCAATCCGAATAAAGTTACTTCACCTAAAATGTAGAAGACAATTAAAGTAATAGCGGTCCACTTTATTTTTTCCTTGAACCCTAGACGCCTGTCCGGCTTTGCAACGCTTGGAAGCGAAGTGAGTATATCGCTTAGTGCCATTTATGCCTTCTTCTCAACAACCCCTTTTTGCTTCTTAATTATTTCAGCCTTCCCACCTGCACCCTGAATTTTTTCCTTTGCCTTTTCAGAAAAAGCAGCTGCTTTTACCACTAATGGATGGGAGATTTTTCCAGAGCTTAAAACTTTGTAATTTTCCAAATTAATTTCTTTTAAATTTTGTTTTGCAGCCATCTCATTTATCTGCCAGAGATTAATAGCATGTACAGTGTCTGGCTTTGGTTTCATGCTTGGCTTTTTGAAATGGCCAGGGGCATATGTAGTAACGTAACTCCACTTGTATTTGTGCCAGCCTGCTTTCCCGCGGCCACCTCTACTCCCGGCTCCGCGGTGCTTCTTTTTTGCACCAAAGCCGGTTTTCCTTCCCCTTAAATTTCTAATTTTTCGCGGTTTTGATTTGCTCATCTCACAACATCCTCTTTATTAGATTGTTTATCTCCGTCCCTCTATATCCAAGGGCTCCGCCTTGTTTCACAGCCTTCTTTATTCCTTTCCTATCCCATCCTTTCTTAGGTGGATGAAGGCGAAATATTTTTTTATCTCCTTCTGCACGTTTTTCCACTAAAGCTTTTACGATATCCTCTGAAATTTCGCCCCAGGTAATATAATCGTTTACCTTTCTAATCATTCCGCGATAAGTTGGAGTATCATCAACAACAGTGCAGCTGTTGACAGTTTTCAGCCCAAGGTACTCCAGGGTATCTTTTACCCCCGGATTCACCTTTACCTTTCCCCTGACTCTAATTAAAGCCAATTTTGTCATTTCTTTATTCGTGCAAGATTGAAAAGCGCATTGAATGTTGCCTTTGCAAAATTTGCTCTTGTTTTTGTATGTCCTTTTGTTGAGCTCCAAACATCTTTTACGCCTGCGAACTCCAAAATATCCTTTGATGTTACGCTCGCAACAAGTCCTGTTCCTTTTGGAGCAGGCTTGAGGGTAATTTTAACAGAGCCGCTTTTTCCAGTTACCTCAACAGGAATTGAGTGTGTAGCACCGCATCCGCAGTCCCATGAGCCACATCCCCTGTTTATTTTTATAACTTTTAATTTTGCATTTCTTAAAGCGGATGCGATAGCAGCTCCATATTCCTTTGCCTTTCCAAATCCTAATCCGATAAATCCGTTTTTATTTCCAACAATTACAACAACAAAATATTTGTTCCTTCTTCCGGAGTCTGTCATTCTTTGAACCCATTTAAACGGCCTTTTTCCGCGGCCAATTTTTAAAACTCTATCCTCTAAATCCTTTAAGAAGAAATCAACAATCTCAGGCTCCTTGATAACCTTCCCCATTTCCCAGATTTGCTCTATGCTTGCTATCTTTCCGCCTTTCACAGCCCGGCCCAATCCAGTTCTCGGAATCCAGCCAGATACCTCCTCCCTTACTTCCGCTTCAATCACCTTTACTTCCTCAACTACCGCTTCCTTGATTACAGCTTCCCCAATCACTTGTTCTTTTTCAGCCATGTTCAAAAACCTCATTTACTTTTTTTTGAAGAGGGGAGGAAAGCTTGCTTTCCGAACCATGTTTTACTCCGTGTTTAGACTCGCGGATTTTTTTCTTTACTTCCTCAAAAGTATAGACTATTTTTTCAGGGTCAACTTTTTTACTTAGATAAGCAGAAAATCTTTTCTTAAATTTCTCGGGATTTTCTTTTTTCAACTTTGATGTATAAGCAATTATGTGCTCGCCTTTTATGCGCGCGTCGCTTGGAAATATTTCTGGGTTCGCAGGGATTTTCAATCCCGAATCAATTGCACCTTTTAGAGCTGCATAAAGTTTTGACCCTTTAATCGAGGTGTTTATTCCTATATCAAGAACCGCTTCGCCTACTCCTTTGGATTTGGCGCGCAAACCGCAGAGCATTCCTGTTAAATAAGCAGCTGGCAACGAGTTGGTGGAATAATTCCAACCGAATTTTTTGAGCTCTGCTGAAAATGCAGTTGCACTGATCGTATCGCCCTTGGGGCTATAAGAGGCTATTTGAACTCTGATATGTTTTAAACTCTTTCGTACGACAATTCGCGGCTTCCTTGCAAGTAAAAGTTTCAATCTTTTCCTATAGTCTGTCTGCCCGCTTCTGCGCCTTTTTAATTTTAGTTCGTATCTAGATCTCATTTCTTCTCCTTTTTAGTTCTCTTTTTGAATTTTACACCCTGCTCTTTCAAATATGCCAATAAATGTGCCTTGCTCTTGTAAATACCGGATTTTAACTGAGTGTAAATTTTTCTGAACTGATCGTTGCTTATTGTTTTCTCTGTTCTCAGTTCCTGAAGCAAACGTCTCTGCGCCCTTATTTGCCGCATCCATTTTTCTTTTCCAGGGGTCCGAGCAAATTTTGCACCTGACCTACTTCCATATCCGCGCCTTCTTCCTTTTTTGAACTGTAATTTTCTATGTCTAAAACGCCCTCTTGAAATTCCAATAACAGGAATTTCTTTTATGAAACCAAGCCCAATGTATTTTCTGACATCCCCGCTTGTCATGGCTGTGGCTACTTCATTCACAGCATCTGGGTCTATCCAGATTCTGCTTGTACCGCATTTCAATATGCGAGCTGCAATTCTTTTTTGAGTTTCTAAAGTTGTGGCCATTATGGGTTCAAAACTTTTACTCCAATTTGTTTTGCTTTTTCAGCAATTGTTTTGCGCTTTTTCTCACTTAGCCCAGAGGCCAATCTTGCAGCCTGGGTTTTTGAATCTATTTTTTGCAATTCATTTAAAGTGCGAACATAAACCTCCTCGTATCCAGAAGGATGCAAATATCGGATAATTTTTGCTGTTCTGTATCCTGGCTTTACAGTTGCTGGCTTGTTTTTCTCGTCCTCGCGCATTTTGCTATGCAGACCAGTGGGCTTTCTCCAGTTATCCGGGAAGGAGTAGGCAAAATGACTGTATCGTCTAAACCAGGGCTTGCGCTTCTTTAATCTGGAAATAAGTTTTTTCCTCGTTTCTATAACAGTGGTTTTTTCTTCAGCCATTTATTTTTACTCCGTGCCCACAAGATAAATTCCGTCTTGGAACACTCTTGAATCGCGATGGCGGACTCGAGTTTTTTGCTCAATATTTGCAGCAGTCTGACCGACTTCTTCAACATTTGTTCCCTCCACAGTTATCTCTTCTTTTCCTGCTGTAACTTTCACGTTCCCGAAAATTTTTGCCCTGCGCGGAGATTTTTCTCCGAGATAATTTGAAATCTCGACATGATTGCCAACAATTTTTGTAGTCATTGGAAAGTGAGAATAAACAATTTTAAGTTTGTACTTAAATCCTGTTGTAACTCCTTTGAACATGTTATTTAAATGCGCCACAAAAGAGCCGATAACAGCTCTTTTTTTCTTAGTGACCTCAGAGGTTTTGAGCACAATTTTATTGTTTGTTTTTTCAGTGCTCACTCCGGGATATGCAAATTCCCTCTTTAACTCACCTTTCTGTCCTTTTACACTTACTATTGCACCGCTCAAACTAACTTGAACATTCTCTGGAATAGCAATTTCCTCAACTATTTCTTCGTGTCGTTTTGTTTTTGCTTGTGCTGCCATTTTAGTAAACATATGAGAGCAGTATTCCGCCTGTGTTTTTTTCACGCGCTTCTTTGTGTGATAAAACTCCGAGAGGGGTGCTTATTATTAATATGCCGAACTCTCTTGCTGGCAAATAGCGACGCTCAAATTTTTCTATCTCGCTAACTTTAACAGGATAACGAGGCTTTATTGCGCGGCAGTTGTTTATTTTTCCAACAAGCCTAACTTTAAACTTCCCTGATTTTCCATCATCTATAAACTCAAAGCTTCCTAAGTACCCGCTTGCCTGCATAACGCGCAAAACTTCGCCTATGAGCTTTGAGGCAGGCTCGATTAAACAGTCATTCTTTCCAGTAACCTCGTAATTCCTTAACGAGACCATTGCGTTTGAAAGTGGATCGAACAACATTTTTATCGACTCTTTTTTTGCATTTGATTTTACACTTGATTTATTTGATTATCATCGGGAGGTCTCGGAACCGAGATTTACTTCACAACAGGTTCTGAGCTAAGAGTATTTTTTAAATCCCATCTTTACAGCTACTTCCCTGAAACATCTCCCACAGACATAAAGTCTGTATTTTCTTATCAAGCGATCATGAGTTCCGCATATTTTACAAGACTTTGATGCATGCCCATATTTTCGAGTTGTCATTATGCCTCACTCTGAACTTTTACTTTGAAATTTTCTTCAAAAAATTTCTTTGCCTCTTCCTGAGATATACGCAGCTTTGATGGAATTTTTCGTTTAGCATATTTTCTGCGGGCTATACGATAGCCCATCCGATCTAAATTAACATTAACATCAAACCCAAACATTCCAACATCTGGGTCGTACTTTGCACCAGGAAGCTCGATATATTCTTTCACCCCAAAGGAAAGGTTCCCTTGCGAATCAAATTGCTCTTGCCGAACTATATTTTCAACTGCAACAAAAGCGCGCTCCAAAAACTTTTTTGCATTTTCCCCCCTCAGAGTAACCTTTACTCCTATCGGAGCAAATTTTTTTACATTCCATTCGCTAATTGTCTTCTTTCCATATGTACGAACTGGTTTTTGCCCAGTGAGTTCCCTGAGCAGCCTCTCAGCTTTTTGCAACTTCTCTCCTGAGTCTCCAACACCAATGTTCAAACTAACTTTGTTTATTCTAATCGAATTCATCTTCGAGCTCCTGCGAGAAGATCCTCATGAGAGGATTTTTCTCCTACAACGAAAATATTCTTAAAGCGAGTTCTAAATTCTCCGGCTTCATTCTCGAGCACAACCTCTTTTGGAATTTTTCCAAATTCCAATGACTTTATTCGAGCAGATTCGCCACTATGTGTTCCACCAATCACAAAAACGTCTGCACCTTCTTTAGCGCTTATTTTTCCAATAACCTTATTGGCTGGAATTGAGAGCTTGAGTACCTCTCCAACACTAAAATCATCTTTTTCAACTAAAATATTTGAACCGTCAAACAAATTAAGTTGAGTTTTTCCCTTCTTTACTATAGTCTTACTTTCAATTCGTGCCAGCCGATGCTTTGGCTTATGGGCTTCCTTAACAGATAGTTTTCCAAAATTATTAAGAGATAGGGAGTAGGTTTTTTCAATAGAGGGGATATCTATAACATCAAATATTACCACAGGAAACTTTGAGTCTGTGCGAACTTTTCCATTAACAAGAACATTGCGTTCGCGCAAAATACGACTGACTTCTCTCGCCTTTTGTGCAACTCCTAGCAAATCTCTAAGTACTATTGATAAAGGAATACTGTAAACAGCTCTTGCTCGTGGATACTGCTTAGTAACAAAAACCATTTTCTTCCTCTTTATTGGCCAAGTTTTTGGAGCTACTAATCTTTTCAAATGCGCCATTACTTTTTCACCACTCTTTTCACAGATTTTGCACGCTGAATAATTGCTTCTCTTTTTTTATCGGAAATTTTTGCCTCTGTGAGCAGGAGATTCGAAGGCCTGAATTTAAGCGGAACTTTTCTTCCTGAGACCTTTTCAGTGAGCTGGCCCTCGAGATAAATAATGGAATTTTTCAGGTCAACCTCTGCAACCTTTGCCTTTAATCCTTTTTTCGCTCCACGCACAATTTTTACCTCATCGCCCTTGCGCACAGCCAATGCGCGTTTTCCTAATTGCTTTTTCAAATCTTTTGAAAGATGAACAGCCACTAGTTTTTGTTTAACATGCAACGGAGCATTCGCTAGATATTTGCGCTGCTTTCGTGTTTGAACGCTTGATTTCCAGGATGGGCTAAATTCTGCTTTCATGTGAAATTCACCTTTAAGTACTTCCTTTTGTTCATCATTTAAACCACTATTTTTGCTGCAGCGGCCAAGGCAGTCCATTTCTGCACAGCCTCGCGCGCAACAGGGCCTCTGATTTCTGTGCCCTTCATTTCGCCCTCAGGAGTTACAACAACTGCTGCGTTATCATAAAATTTTATGTGCTCGCCATTCTGGCGCCTAAATTCTTTTCTCTGCCTTACAATAACAGCAGGAACGACTTGATGCTTCATCTCTGGATTTCCTTCTACAACACTACAAATTACTTGGTCTCCAATACCGGCTGAAAGAGAGCGCCTCTTGCGGCCTTTCATAGTTTTAACAGTAATTATTTGCAATCTTTTTGCCCCTGTGTTATCGGCAACAGTAAGGAAAGCTCCCACTGGCAAAACCCTTGTAAAGTCGCCCTTCACCTTTATGTGAGCTTTTATTTTCTTCCTTATTTTTCCCATTACTTGCCACCTATCTTTTCAATTATCACGAATGATTTCAGTTTGCTTATCGGCCTGCATCCGCGCAGCAAAACCCTATCTCCAATTTTTGCCTTAATGCAATCTGGATTATGGGCCTGAATACGAGTTGTACGCCTTTCGTATCTCTCATATTTAGGAACATAAAATGGATATTCGCGCTCAACAACTACGCTTCTTTTCATCTTGTCTGAAACAACAACTGCTTCAAGTTTAGCCCCATGGGTAGCCAAGCCCGCATGTTTGGGGCAGTGAATATCTGTGCATTCTGTTTGCATATTTTCTACCTCTTTATCCTGTCCTCTGGCCTTCCGACCAGTTTTTCCCCATTTATATCTATTTTTTGCCCACCAAGTTTAAAGCGAAACACACATTCTTTTTTAGGAATTTTTGTTTCGTTTTTTGAGGTTTTGATCGTGAGCAGATTTTTGCTCTCTTCCACTACCACTCCTTTTATCCCAATTTTGTTTGGATCCTTACTAATTACTACCTCTACTTCCATTCCTGTGAGCTCATGCCTCACAAGGTTTTGAGCTGTGAGTGTCATGTTTTTGCCAAGCAAGATTATGAAACCCTGAAACCTTTTTCCTCGAGTATTGTCTTTACTTTCCTATTGTGCTCGCCCTGAATCTCTATTTTGCCGTTTTTTATTGTCCCGCCAGCAGCACACCTTGTTTTCAGCTCTTTTGCCACTTCATTTATTTGATCCTGAGGAACACCGTGAACAACAGTTACTTTTTTCCCATAGCTGCGTGTATCTGTTGTTATCCTAACCTGCGCACCTCCCCCTAACTGCTGGCTGTGCATACAAGTCTCTTCTGGCAAACCACATATTTTGCAAATTGCCATTATTCGATTTTGTACCTCCGTTGACTCGCAATTGTTTTTATGCGAGCGATTGTTTTTTTGATCTGTTTGTATTTTCCAGGATTATCGGCAACTTTTGTTGAGGCTGTTTTTGCACGGGTTGACAGCAACTCCTGGCGCAATTCCTTTAACTTGGCGCCAAGTTCAGACTGGGGCATTGCCTTCAACTCTTTTTTTCTGATTATGGCCATTACTTATTCCCTGCCTTCTGTTTAGTTCGTTTCTTAGGATGCATCTCAGTTTTTACTTCTTTCTTCTCCTCAGACACAACTTCATGAGAAACTTCTGCTTCTTTCCCAGCTTCAACATACTTTACATCTCTTAATTCAAGAGCATCAATTGCATTCTCAATCGGGGGCATTATCTTGATTTTAACTCCAACAATTCCTTGCCTTAGATTTGCCTGAGTTGTTGCTTCTTTTACATATAGTAATGCGGGTTCTCCACAATAGCGAATATATCCTGACTTAAATTTTTCACTGCGTGCGCGTGCGCCTGAGATTTTTCCTGTTACAATTATCATGACTCCTAAAGCACCTCTTCTCATAATCTGTTGCAGCATATCATAGCATGCCCTTCTAAAGTGCACACCTGCCTCCAAAGTTTGGGCAAGCTGTTTTGTCATTATCCCTGGATTGAACTCGGGGATAGGAATTTCTCCAACTTCTAGTTGTGGATTTTCAATATTGAATTTCTCTTTGATTGCATCTGTTAATGCTTGGATATTTTTTCCTCTTCTTCCGATTACCAAACCAGGCTTAACAGCTTCAATTATGATTCTGGTCCCAAGAGGAGTGCGCTTAACTATAGTATCTCCTACTCCAACCTTTTTCATTTCCTCGCGGACATACCTGTCCACAAGGACTTTTTTCAGAGACTCCTGCAAAAACTTCCTCTCAACTGCCATGTTTAACCTCTTTATTTTGTTTTTCTTTCACTTCTTGCTCTTTTGCAACAATTTCAATATGGGTTACCTGTGTAGAGTGAGGCGATCCCTTAAAAAAGTGCCTCACTGAAGCTGCTTTATGGGTTGCAACATGGAAAAGCACAAGCTGCTCTTTGTTCATTCCCTTGAAAGTTGCGTTTGCCTCGAGCAGATTGAGCAATTTGAGGAACTCTCTGCTTGTGTTAACTGGAAATCTTCCTGGACCAAAATGGCCTTTTCTATGTCCAACTCCAGAACGATTATATCTCTTGAATGGAATCGGTGTTTTGAGTTCAATTGCGCCCTGCAAAAGTTGTTTTGCTTTCACAACATTCATGCCGCGCAGTGCATTCGCTACCTCATAGCTTTCTTTCGGGCTTATTCTCAAATCCCTTCCCTGTACTTTCACGACTTTTTCTTCTGTTTTTTGCTGGAACGCGTATCTTAGATCGCCCATTTTAACCTCACTTTAATGAAACATACTTGCTTGCTCTTGTTGCGCCCATTCCAGGAGCACTATGCTGAACGCGCTTTCTGGATAAAGCGAATTCGCTTAAGTAATGGCCTATCATGTCTGGCTCAACTCGCACAGGAATAAATTCCTTTCCATTGTGAACATTAAACTGCTTGCCAATGAATTCTGGCAATATAATCATGTCCCTGCAATGCGTTTTCAGAGGAGCTGAAGTTTTTCTTGACCGCAGGAGAAGTTTTTTGTGCTTCTCTGGCATTCTGCGCAATAATTTTCTGCGGACTTCAGCATTTGCTACTTTTGCGAAATCCTCCAAACTCATTTTCTTCAAATCTTCCAATGTGAAACCTCTGTAAGTAAATATCTTAGCCATTTTACCTCTTCTTTCCAGTTCTCCTTGCAGCTATTGATCCAATTTTTCTTCCGGGCGGGGCGCTTCTTGCAACAGTTTTTGGCTTTCCAGTGTGTGGATGCCCGCCTCCTCCAAATGGATGGTCAACCGGATTCATATTAACCCCTTTTACAACAGGCCAAAGCTTGTTTCTTGCGCGCATTGCATAGTAATGAGTGCCTGCTTTCATGAATGGTTTCTCATGTCTTCCTGAGCCTGCAACAACTCCGATTCCAGCGCGGCATTTTGAGTTAATAGTTTTAAATGCGCCAGATGGAAGCTGGACAATAGTTCCCCTTGCATCATGGGTTACAATTCTGCAAAATGTGCCTGCGCCTCTTGCAAATTTCCCGCCATCCCCGGGATTGTTTTCAACATTATAAACCAGTGTTCCCTCTGGGATATCTCCTATAAATGTTATGTTTCCCTCAGCAATTTCTGCTTTTCCATAAACAATCGTTTGCCCGATTTTAACTCGAAGAGGGGCTATTGTATACAATTTCTCTCCATTTTCGAACTCGACAAGTGTGAGAGGAGCTGTTCTTCCAGGGTCGTGAACAATATCGATCACTTTCCCATAAGTTTCTGTTACCCCAAATTGTGGATGAATAACATTTGCTCTAAACCTGTGCCCAGGAGATCTTCTCCGCGGGGTGCTTCCAAGTCTTTGTGCTCTAATAACCTTACCCATTTAGATTACTCCCATTTTTGTCATTATATCAATTGCCTGGAATCCTTTTGTAAGTTTAACATATGCACGCTTTCTTCCTTTTCTATCGATGCTTGTATTTACGCTCTGAACTTCCACAGCGTAAAGTTTTTCAACAGCCTGCTGTATTTGGTTTTTGTTTGCTTTTATAGAAACAATAAAGACTATCTCATTGTTCTTATCAACGCAGTCCATGGATTTTTCGGTTAATAGTGGATAGAGTACTACATCGTGCGGGTTCATTGCTTCCCCTCAAATCTACTTTCGATTTCTTTTAAAGCTGATTTTGTCCAAATTGTCAGCCTTCCTGCATTTGCGCCAGGCGCTAATAGAGATATGCTGAGCTGATCAGCTGTTGCAGCTTCAACTCCTGAAATGTTTGCAAACAATTTGTAAGTATCTTTTTTTGCTTTTGGAATAACAACGAGAACAGATTTCTTTCTCCTATACCTGCGATTCCGCATTTTTCCTTTCCCTGAGCGCTGTGAAACTACAGAGGCTCTTGAAAGTTCCTTCTCAAGCCCGAGTGTATTAAAAGTTTTTAGTACATCCTTTGTTTTCTTTAAATCGCAAATCGAATCGTCAACAATAAGCGGGATTGCTTTAACATTTTCAATTACATGGCCACGTGACTGAATTAAATTTTTATTTGTGGTTGCTGCAATTGCACTTCTTATTGCTTTTCTCAACTCTTTTTTGTTTATTTTTTCTGCCAAAACTTTCTCAGACTTTGGTGGATGGGCTTCCCTTCCTCCAACAGTTCCTGGAACAACTAAAGCTCGGCCAGCTGCCGGGAACCATCTAAATTTTGATCTATACCTATGACCTCTTGCTCTTGCCCCTCTGTGCGGACCTGCTTTTGCTCTTGGGATTCTTGAGCGCCCGCCTCCAACATCCCAGGATTCTGCGATTCTTCTCATTCCAGCTAACGGATTTGAGCCCCAGGGCTGAATTCTGTGCGAGAGCTCAGCTAAAAATGCACGCTTTATTAAATCCGGGCGATACTCTTCGCTAAAAATTTCAGGCAATTCAACATGCCCTGATTTCTCACCGCTTATGTTTAGCAATTCTGCTTTCATACTATCACTTTCCCTGCTTTGAAGCCAAGCTTACGTATGTCACATTTGGCCGCTGTATTTTGAATTGAGAGGGAGGTCTAACAGCAAGTTTAAACCTAACTAAACGCTTGACAGCTCCTGGAACAGATCCTTTAATTAAAACAAAATCATTCTGCACAGCCCCGTAATTTAAGAAACCACCTGAGGGGGTGATTTGTTCCCCTAGCTTACCGATTTTTACAATTAATTTATTAAAATCAGTTCTTGTCTGATATCCCATCTGTCCGCTCATTGGAACAGTAAAGCGAACATAGGCAGCTCGATCCCCTATTGAGCCAACATGCCTATGAATCAAGCTCCGGCTATGTTTTCTTTTCTGCAACTTAACATGGAATCTTTTAATTGGGCCCTGGGTTCCCTTTCCTTTGCTAACTGCAGTAACATCAACAAGTTCGCCTTCTTTGAATAGATCAGACACGTGAATTTCTTTTCCAAGCAAGCTCTTTGCATAATTTAATTTATCTTCAAACTTTTCTCCCCCGACAGCAATTTCAAAAATTTCAGGAGTTTTTTTCAAATCAATATCAAATGGTTTTGTATGCACAAGAACTGTAATGTGATTTCCTGTTAATTTTTCAGGAGCAGAAGGTGATTTTTTTGGAATATCTGTTGCGCGAGGCAAGAATTTAGAAACTTTATCAGTCCAAAACTCAGCATTTAAATTTAAACCATAAGGAGTTTTTTCATAAACACGGACTGCAAAAACAGAAAGCGGTGGGCACTCAAGAACTGTCACAGGGGTAAAAACCTCTTGATTTGTGGTTGGAGTGTCTTTTCTTATATCAAGAACAAAAGTATGGGTCATGCCCGCTTTATAGCCAGCAAATCCGAGCAATTTTACTTCTTTAGAAATGGGCCATGTCCTCACTCTTGCGTAAGGCCGCGCTGCTCTTGAGCGCGGGGAGAACTGCATACTTCCTCTTCGCGGTGAGTGAATTCTTCCCATTGACTAAAACCGATCTTAGTTTTGAATTTAATCCCCTCAAAAATGCTCTCACGAGCATCTGCTCGTTTCCTCGCAGATAGCATCAGAAATATCTCTAATCGAGATTTCCTAATGCCATGAGATAATACCCAGAGGGCACCGCCACCTAACCATAGTGGCTGAACTTTGCCGGAATGTGTCTTTTATTATGATATGTTTTATTTATAAAGCTTATCGTGAGGAAAATTAGCCTCTAAATTTATATTCTTCTCCGCGCAGGGTGTAATAAGGGGCGCCTATTCGGTCGTGTTTTAATAAATAGTCACCTCGAAAAAGAGCATATAGATTGGCATCGGCGTGGCTAGTGCTAATATCATCAGCAAACTCAGATTTTAAAAGTCTTGCAAATTCATGGGGTGCCAGTGCTTTTTCTGACTTATGAAAAATATAAATTGTTTTCATTCCAAAATTTTCAATAACTACCCCCCTAGAACGTTTGAACCTCGCATACATATCATCTACCTGCCCCTGCACCTCATCATAACTGCGGGCACAACTTTTAATTAAAAATGTGATAATGAGCAACGATACACCCTGTTTCTTTGCAATATTAATGCGCAAACCGATTTCACTGTAACTAAGTTTTTTTGTTAGATATCTGCTCAAACTCCACAAACCTCGCGGCAATTTTCTTTCTGACCGTTCCCGTTCCACAAACTTAATCTCCCCGTGCTTGTACAAATATTCAAAGCACTCTCCAAAAAATCTTGCAAGCCAGCCATAATCTTTAAACTTTAAAAAAAATTGCATCCAAAGGAAACTCTGCGCGCTCGTGCAATTCAACCAAATCCTTGAGTGGAACTATCGGTTTTTTCTTTGGCATTGCTTAAACTATGTATACACAAAGGTATAAAAATTTGCTTTCCTTACTCCCCAATATGCAAAAATCCTCACAAAAGGCCCAAGCTGCAATGGAATACCTCATGACCATAGGCTTTGCACTCCTTATTTTGCTTGGCCTTACAGTCTTTGCATATAACTATACGCTTTCAGCAAGGCAATCTGCAGTTGTTTCAACAGCATCCGCAAGTGTGAATAATATTGTGGAATCAGCTAATTTAGTGCATTCGCAGGGATATCCTGCAAAAGCAACTCTAGTTATTCAGATTCCTGAAAATGTTGAGTCAATTAATTTTAATAATAATACACTTGTTATGAGTGTTCTTATTGTAAAGAGAAAAACTGATGTTACTGCCACTGCCAAGACAAAATTAGTTGGTAATTTATCAACAGTAAGAGGTTTCTATAAAGTAACCATTCAATCATTTGGAAATTACGTAAATGTTACACGCACATAGAGCACAGGTAAGTGTGGAATTCCTAAGCATGATTGGAGTAGTTTTGATAGTATTTCTTGGGCTCTATGCCATTATAGGTTCACAGAATAGGTCGATTAACGATGTGGGCTTACAATTCAGTATGCAACGTGTGTGCAATGGCTTTTCAACAGCAATAAATTTAGCAGCTGCAGGCGGAAGCGGATTTAGTGCGCATATAACACTCCCAAACAGAATTAAGAATCTTGAATATAATATCAGCAGGTCATCTAGAACGCTTTTATTAAATGCAAACGGCAAATTCGTTAATTGTAGACTTATAACTAATCAAGTTATCTTTAATACAGACCAAAAAGGAAAAATTGATTTAAAAAATATAAATGGAACAATTTATATTGAAGAGGCATAGTGCAAGGATGCGCGAAAAAGGGCAGCTTTTTTCAACAGATATACTGATAGCAATCTCCCTTGTGAGTTTAATGCTTACACTTGTTTTTATTTACTGGACAGCTAGTTCCACTGAAATCAACTCAAGGCAGCGCAGAATCGATATGCAACGGGCTACTTTCGATGCGGGTAATTATTTGACAAGGGTTCGAGCAGTAAATACAACAGGGGAATTGAATGAAACCAGTCTTTTATCGTTTGGAAATTGTGATTACCAAACAGAGAAAACAAACTTAGGGTTGAGCGGATTTGAGTATTTAATAAATTTTTCTAATACAAATAATACACAGCTCAGAATAAATAACATATCAATTGCGTGCGGTCTTACTTTTGAAAATTCATCTAATCTAATGGTAGCAAGGAGACTAGCCGTATATGATGGAAAGGAAATTATAATTAACGTATACGTATGGAAATAAAAATACAAGATACAAATAGAAAAGGATTTGTGTTTACCCTAGATGCAGTAATCGGATTGGTAATTGTTATTGGGGCCTTTGTTTTTGCCACAGCGCTTTTAACAACAAAAAGCGAATCCCCTTTTTTAAACTATGAACAGCTGCATTATAATGCCCAGGATTCTTTGGAGGTTATGAGCAAAATTGGAACGCTTGATGATATTGGGGCTTATTGGGCTGCTGGAAATTGTACAACCCCGCAAGATAACCCTGATTGTGTAAATGCCACCAATATTGCACAAAGTTCTCTAAATAAGTTAATGCCGTCAAATGTTGGATATAGAATTTCCTTTGAAAATGATACAATATATGAAAATAATAATTACTTGAATTCTGAAAATGCAAGCCAGTTATCTATAGCTAATAGAGTTGCCTCTGGGTTCTCAAAGGGAAGAAAGAAAACAGGATATGTAGCAAGAGCTTTTGCAACTAAAATTCAGAATCGCACAACCACCCGTGTATATCCGTTTCATGTTTCAGGGGCAGGCTGGAGAGCAAAGGAATTTGAGATACAAAAGAATTTTTCACTTCCAAATGACACGGTTATAAAAAGCGCTACGCTTTATGTTTCGCTTAGATACGGAAGCAAAACATCCAGTCCAGAGTTTAAGGAGTTAAAAATCAATGGCAACCAGAAAAAAGATGACATCGATTGGATATATACGCAGAGAGAAGATATCTATGATAGCACAGCTGCTTTTGGGATTGTGAATGCGACATCTATTATGCAAGCTGGATTAAACGCGGTAACGCTTAGAATAGGAGCTCCGCATAATAATTCGCATCTTCACCCTGGAATGTTTATGGTTGTAACATTTACCAGTAATCAAAGCCTTGTTGAGATTGGAGAGGTGAGGCACAAAGAATACTTTGATTATATCAAAGGCGACAACGGAGTGTGGGCTATAATTCCATACTTTGTGCCAAAAAATGCAACTAGCATTACAGCAAGCTTGCATTTAGAAGGGGGGAGCATTGAAAACACTGCAAATGAAAACCAAACATATAATCATACAGATGTTGAAATCCGTGTGAATTCTGACAATCCGATTTTCCAGGATGCTGCCCCATCTGCAGATCCTGTTTATAATTTAGATTTAACAAATTACACTCAGATTGGAACAAATGTAATTGTAATCACTATGAATGCTTTTGGAGATATAGCATGGGGTGATAGGGATACTATTATTAAGCCGACATCTTACATCGCAGTTAATTACACAACCCCGATTAAAAAATTTGGATTCGGCCAAATTGACATAACAAGAGTCATTGAGTTTGGCGGCGCGCCTTCAAATCCAAAACAAATAACTTTCAATATCCCCCCAGAAGCTGAACCCTTATTTGAAACTTTCGTGAATATTGCACAAGCTTTTGTAACAATGGACAATATAACTGCATGGTATCCTGAGAAGCCAGAAAGCCTTGCTTGGAAAGCTCCATCTGTAAAAGCTGTTCCCACAAGAGTCTATGTTGACCCGGATAAGTACAAAATCAACAGCACAAATTACGCCAAAATTACTGACTTCAATAAAAGCGGCGATATTGTTACAATAGATAAAATAATAGGAAAATCAAATGTTGAATACACTTTTCTCGCAAGCATAAATGTTCCTTACGGAGAAGTTTTTGATATACGACAGGATGCGCTTGATGATGCCATTGAAAGGCTTGAGGATAGAGCAGAAGCCTTGGGCATAGATTTAAGCAACCTTGAAATTTCAAATGAAACAGTATCAGTTGGCGGGATTCCAACTCTGTGGGGACCATCAAGATTTACTTTGGAAGTGTGGCAATAATTATGAGCGTATTAAAAAACAAACGGGGTTTGTTGCTTACAGTAGCAGCAGCACTTTTTGTTATTGTGATATTTGGAATTCTTTTAGTGAGACTTGAGCAGAGCAGAGAGCAGGGAGAATCTACTGTTTACAGAGTAAGATGTGATGAGCTCAATTCATTTCTAGATGATATAACAAAAGATCTGGGGAGAGCAACTTCGATTTCATCCACCAGGGCACTAATTTTTGCCATTGGAACTGTTGTTACAAATGGAACCCCGCTGAGCGATGCTGCAAAAGATTTGAATGAATTAACATTAAATGCCAGCTTTAAGGGCAATTTAGCTCCTGATCTTCAGAATCAAACGCTCAAAAACTGGACTGTAAAAATTACAAATCTTGCAGTGCAGAGAGACTTTACTACAAATTTGGATGTAAGTTTAATGGAGATGGACTCAGTGCCACATACTTCGTGGGAATACTGGGCACGCGTAAGAATTAACAATTTAACAATCCGTGACAATCTTGGATACTGTTCTTTCAATGGGGCGCTTCCGCGCGGGAAGAAATGGGTAAATGCCAATGTTAGTATTAGAGGCTATGAGGACCCTCTTTATGTTTTGAGAACAAATGGCTATACAACAAGAGGTGTCATAAGAGATAATGTAAGCGTTGGAAATCACAGCAATACTGTTTATATAAACACAGATATTGTGCAAAAACTTTACCATCCCAGCCAGGACGGCCCCTCTTTCTTTGAGAGACTTGAGAATAAACTTGGCAGCCCAGTTGATTCTGCAAGGCATAATTACTACTTAAATAAAACCCAGCAGGCATTCGCTGACGAGGGAATTAATATTAATACATCAAATATAACAATTGGACTTGAAACTTTTGTTGATGTTAATGAAATGCAAACATTTATTCCGCAGGAGATACAGTCTGAAATAATAAAAGTAAACCAAACTGTTGTTGACCATTTATTCTTCGGCCCGGCGTTACAGGGAAAGAAGGTTGTAAATGTAAGCAATAGCTACTCCTGGTTTAGAATAGATACTCCAACGCACAAAGATTTTTATAATCTATCTGATAATCAGTTATATGAGTAAAGGAAAAGATGCCATCAAAAATTGAAACAGGTATAGATAAATTCGTAGAAGAAATTCAAAAAAGAGGGAAGCTAACTTTCAAAGAAGCTGCTAGTGTACTTGGGATTAGTGAGGAAAAAGTTGAGGAATGGGCTAATCTCCTCAGCCAACATAAAGAAGAAACAGGCATCGAGATTAAATATCCTGCTTTTGGTGAGCCTGAAATTGTTGCAACTGAATTAAAAAAAGAGGTGGCAGTACAGGAGAAAATTGAAGAGATAAAAGAAGGAAAGGACGAACTTGAGGACATACTTGAGAAGTATACAGAGGGTAAAATTCCAGAGGCAATTGAAAAAGCAAAAGTTGGAGGTCCGGCAAAGAAACCAGAGGAAGAAAAAGAAACGCCAAAAGCTGTTGAGAGGGGAGTTGCAGAAAAAGAGGTGCAAGAAGTCGAACAAAGATTGGGGGAGATTAAGCAGGTAGAAGCTGTTATTGAGAAACTTGAAAAAGTTGCTTCCGATATTGAGAAAGAAGTAGAACACGCAGAATCAGAAGAGAAGGAACTCGAGAAAAATATCCAGGATGCGAAACACAGGCTTTCAACTCTTAAGAAAGCAATATTTCTGCTTGTTGATGCCATGAAAAAGAAGGTGGAAGATGCTAAAAAGACTGAGATGGGGATACATGTAATAAGATCAATGAAAGAAGATCTAAAGCGAATAGAGGTAGAAATAAAAAGCGTAGAATCACAAACCAAAAAATACGAGCAGAGTAAAATAAAGATAAAGCTTTTAAAAACCCTTGAAGGAGTTCTTCAGGGGGGAAAGAAATCTAGGAGATAAAGATGGTCACGGTGCAAAAAACTGGAATGCAAAAAGTTGGAATAATTGATGCGTACAAAATAAAATCAGGGGATACTTATTTAAATATAAATATTGAGCGTGATCCGAAAGAATTTGTTCTTATTTATAATCTTGAAACTCCTCAAATTGAGAAGGCAACACTTCTTTTACTGGAAAATGTGCGCAATAGATTAATTGAAGAGGTAAGGGTAAAGGTTGAGGAAATTGTTGACCCAAAGGCCTTTGAAGCTTTAAAAAATAGATACAAGCAAACAGCTGAAAACATTATACAAAAAGAGCTCCCAAGGCTTTCAGCTGATGAGAAAAGCACTGTAATAAATTATCTAATTAACAAAATGCTTGGCCTTGCGCAAATTGAGCCTATATTCTCGGATGATAATATTGAGGAGGTTGTCATCAACAGAGCAGATACGCCTGTTTGGATTTACCATAAAAAGCATGGTTGGCTTAAAACAAATATAATAGTTGAGAGTGAGGAGCAGATCCATAACTTTGCGTCTATTATCGGAAGAAGAGTTGGCCGTGAAATAACGAACCTAAGCCCTCTTATGGATGCGCGTCTTCCGTCTGGCGATCGAGTTAATGCAACACTTTTCCCAATATCAACATTTGGAAACACATTAACAGTTAGAAAATTCGCAAGAACTCCCTGGACTGTTATTGATTTTATAGACCCGAAAGTTAATTCACTCAGCCCTGATATTGCAGCTCTTTTGTGGTTTGGAATTGAAAACGAGATAAATCTTTTAATCGCAGGCGGAACAGGAAGCGGAAAAACTTCAATGCTCAATTCCTTAACAGCTTTCATGCCCTCTAATCAGAGAATAATCTCGATAGAGGATACTAGAGAATTGCAATTGCCGAACTTCTTGCAGTGGATTCCAATGGCAACAAGAAGTCCAAACCCTGAGGGAAAAGGAGAGGTTACAATGCTTGATCTTATGATAAACTCTCTGAGGATGAGACCTGATAAAATGATTGTTGGGGAGGTTAGAAGAGCAAGGGAAGCAGAAGTTCTGTTTGAGGCAATGCACACAGGACACTCTGTCTATTCAACACTGCATGCTGATACAATAGAGCAAACTTATAGAAGATTAGTGAATCCACCAATTAATGTCCCTGTTGAAATGCTTGAAACTCTGCATCTAATTTTAGTGCAATTCAGGCAGAGAAGGTTAAACATAAGGCGCACTTTGCAAGTTGCAGAGGTTGTTGTACCAAAACAGCAGAAAGAGGCTGTTGTTAATTTTAACCTCTTGTACAGATGGGACCCAAAAGGTGATAAGATGAGTCCTGTTAATAAGAGCCAGCGAATCGTAGAGGAACTGCAGCTCAGAACAGGAATGAGTAGCAGTGAGATGGCAAAAAATCTGGATGATAAAGAAAAAATCCTCAAATGGATGCTAAAGAGCAATACCCGAGATATAAATGCTGTTGGCAGAATTGTAAATACCTATTACACAAATGAGGATTATGTTTTAGACGTAGTAAACAAAAACAAAAATCCTGCTGAAATATTAGAGCAGCAAGTTTAAAGAAAGATATGCCCGATATAATCCCGTTCATTCCATTCAAACTGGATAAAGCTAAAAAGGTTAGCCAGAGTTTTCGTGGAGCCGCACAGAAACTTTTAAAATATTTTCCAAATCTTGAAATTAATTTAATTCAAGGAAGAGTAGATATAGAAGCAGTTAGCTACCTTTCAATTATCCTTTTTTCAACAATTTTCTGGTTTTCGCTAATTACAGCAGTCATGTTTGGAGCAGTACTCATAGCTACTCCAGCTCAGATAATTGCAAATCTTTATCTTATTTTTCTTGTAAGCGGCTCAGTAACAATACTTGCATTTTTCTACCTTGTTTTTTATCCGCTTGTACGCGCAAGAGCGCGCACGCGCACTCTTGAAAGAGATCTGTTATTCGCCTTAAGGCATGGGTTAATAGAAGTAAAATCAGGAGTTACGCTTTTCAATACCATGGCTTCAATTGCCAAAGGTGGTTATGGTATCGTTTCAGAGGAGTTCAGCAAAATTGTGAAACAAATAAACGCAGGAGTTCCGGAGGAGGTAGCTCTTGAGAGATCAGCTTTTGCAAACCCCTCGCTTCAATTAAGACAAGTTATATGGCAACTTTCAAACTCCCTTAAAGCAGGAGCTGATATTGGAGTAACTTTAGAAACACTTGTAGGTGAATTTGAACAAGAGCAGCTCATAATTATAAGAAAATATGGAAGAGAGATGAACCCCTGGACAATGATGTACATGATGATGGGTATAATTCTTCCTTCGCTTGGAATTACATTCTTTATTGTGATTAGCGCATTTGCAGGCTCGGTTGCTGGAAAAGAAATTTTCTATTTAATTGTAATAATGGTTGTATTTTTCCAAGTCTTCTTCCTGAGCTTTATGAAAACAAAAAGGCCAATGGTGATAACTTAATGGTTAAAATAGATAAAAAAGCTCTGAAAAAAAGTCTCGAGGCTGTACAAAAAGAAGCGCATGCCCATGTAGAGGAGCAGAAAAAAATAAAGATAGCTACGCGCAGTACTTTTTTTGAAAAAATCAGTCGCTTACTTCCAAAAAGCTTTACAACAAGTGCTGAAACTCTTCTGCGCTATTCTGGAAAAGAAGAGGCCCATGTTGAAAGCTGGGTTGGAAAAATTTTTATATATAGTATTGTGTTGAGCCTAGCTACTGCTACGGCGAGTTATTTTGGGAGTATCACAAACGAATTTTACACACTAATTGTCGGAGTGGTTATTTTTATAATTGCACAATCAACTCCGTATTTCAGACTATCAATAGCAGCAGACAAAAGGGCAAAGGATGTAGAGGTTGTGCTTCCAAGCGCTTTGCAATTAATTTCAGCTAACATAAGGGCAGGAATGACCCCAGATAGAGCAATCTGGCTTTCTGCACGCCCAGAATTTGGGGCACTTATGATTGAAATAAAGAAAGCCGGAGCAGAAACAATTGGTGGAACTCCGCTAACAATTGCTTTTCAAAATATGAGCAAACGCGTTCGTTCGAGAATACTTGAGAGAACTGTGCTCCTTGTTGTAGAAGGGCTTGAAAGCGGTGGAGAACTTGGAAAATTGCTCAGCGAAACAGCAGCAGAAATTCGATCCCTGGATATCTTAAGAAAAGAAATGGATGCAAATATTGCAATGTATAGCATGTTTATTATTTTTGCAGGAATGATTGGAGCACCATTTTTGCTTGCAATATCAGGATTTTTTGTGGAAATGCTCACAAAGCTCAGCGCAGTAGCAGGGTTAGAGGGGGAAGTTTCTGCAAAAGCGCAAGAAGCAGGAGTTTCTCTGCTTACTTTTAGCACAAGCATAACCCCTGAGTTCCTGCTCTATTTCTCGATTTTTGTAATTTCAATAACAACATTTTTCTCAGCGCTCTTATTAGGACTAATTAAGTATGGTGATGAGAAAAGAGGGCTTGAAATGGCACCGCTGTTTGTTATGGTGGGACTCGCAATTTTCCTTATTGTAAAGATATTCATTACAAACTCTTTCGGAGCTGCTTTTGGTACATGAGGCACAGATAGATATTTAAATATGGAAAAATTATGTGCATCTGAGGTGATACACTAAATGAGAAGTAGAAAGGGTCAGACAGCTATGGAGTACCTCATGACATACGGCTGGGCCATAATTATAGTTATAATTGTAGGACTAGTTATGTGGAGACTCGGCGTATTTAAGCCTAGCGCACCAAAGACCTCAACAGGATTTGACACCTTCAATGTTGGAACCAACTTCAGGATTGGCAGCGACGGAAGTGCTACTGTTATTGTAATCAATGCTGATAGGCAAGGACGTACTATAGTAATGAATGAAGCGAATGTAAGCAGTGGTACCTGCACAGGAGACAGTGGTGCAAAAGGAGGCGGAGACAACTGGACACTTGCATGCACAGGTGTGCCATCTGGTGCAAGAGGAAATCCGTACACTGGAGTTGCAGTAGATATAAGTTACACAGTTGAGGGACTTACTTACCTAGAAAGCGGAACTTTAACTGGCAAATACGAATAAGCACATACTTTGAAGCGACTTTTTTTCTTTTTTCGCTTATGAGCCGAGGCTATAGCTGATGATGGCAATGTGCTATTCGTAAAAGTTTTTATATATCTTCTGACTTTTAATTCACAAAGGGTACTATCTTAAACACTATGCCAGGAATATTTGATATTTTCAGATCAGGGGATTCGAAAGAGCGCGAGCAAAAAGACCTTACAGAAATAGCATACATTAAATCAAAAAAAGAAGTTGAGCACGAGGTTTTTGATTCTTTAACTAGAGAGTTTAGAGTGGATGAGCATTCTGGATTAAGACAGACAGCCACCCTTGACCAGCCGCCAACTGCTATTTTGCGCTATGAGAATCAGGCTTTTAGTCTATGGTATAGAATGCCGTTGAGGGGGGAATCGAGAACAACACAAATTGTAGATTACGCACTTTATAGAGGAACACACAGGATTTCGCCACGGTCAAATCCGGATTTTGTTATTGAATGCAGACAACTTGAAACAGGAAGATCGAATAGAGTTGACCCGAGAGTTGTTAAGGATGCAATTGGGCTCTCCCTTGACACCTTGCCAGGAATGGTTATACTTGCTGTAAATCGTGAGCTGAGCGATATTGCAAGAGAGCTCGCAGGCGCATATGGAATTCAGATACTAAACATGAGCTCTGAAACAGCTGGCCGCGAGATTCTAGAATTAGTTACATCAGATAGGCAAACAACCAGAGAAAGGCTTATGCGAATGCTGGAAACTAATATTTCGAAAATAGATTCTTTGATAAGCAAGCGCACTGCAACTCCCTGGGGAAAAAGGCTTGCAGAGGAGCGAAAAGAATTGTTAAAAGACCGTGTTTACAAAGAGCTTGCCCGTGGAAAAGGAAATGTAAAGCAGCTTGCAAAGCGCTTGCACGCGCACGAGGATTTTGTACTGAATGAATTGTATGCTCTGGAAAAAGAGGGGCTTGCGCGTACAGTTGAGCGCTCAATGGCAGATGTAAAGGAAACAATCTGGGCTGCGCTTTCAAAACAGAAGTCGTCGAGATAAGAAGATAATCACAGGAAGACTATTTTTAGAAATTATAATTAATTTGCCGAGGTCAGGCGAAATTGGTAAAATAGATGAAGTTTCGCTACCCTCGGCGTTTGTGAAATAAATCATGTGCCGAGGTGGCAGAATCCGGTATCGCGGCAGTCTCGAAACACGAGGTGTCCGAAGCGCTTGTGAGCAAGCTCATAAAGATGTTGGACACCGAGTGTTAAAATAACGAGATAACTGCTCCCGCAAGGGGTTGCAGGTTCAAATCCTGTCCTCGGCGCTTTAAATAAAATAGTAGGCACCTCAGGGAAAAATAAAAGTAGAAATAAAAGGGATTCTAGCACAAATTGCAAAGATGAATCCCTTGATGGAGGTCACACAAAGCGAAGGCTGGAAATCCAGCTTCAAGTACTTGAGGCGAATGGAACACCTCACAAACCTTCGCTTTGTGTCGGAACCGGCAAGGCGTTTCAGAGTTCGGTTCTGAGGTGGGAATCCTGTCGCTGGCGCTATTTATATAAAATTGTAAAACAACTATTTCTTATGCCAACGCCAAAAAAAGAACAACGACCACCTATACACAAACTCGAAGAAGGGCTTCAACTGACCATTGAGAGGATTAGACAACGTGCAGCAAAACGGTCAGAAAAATATAGGGATAGCCTCGAAGCTGAGGATTATGATGGCGCATTAAAATTAGCTGAGGAAACTATAGAGAACGAACCGGCCAATATAGAAGCAATAGAGATAAAAATAATTGCACTTACAGGATTGCAGAAAATTGGGGAATTCAAAAGATGCGTACTTGAAAATGTCGAACTGATTCAACACGATTTCGAAGCCCTCTATTTTACAATGCATTATACTATATATTTTCTATTGAAACATGAAGAATTCTATATTTTAACAGAAGATAAAAAATTTATGGATATTTTTTTGCATTTTTTAGATATAGTACTAAAAGAGGAAGACTCCCCAGAGCAAAACAAAGCTTTCCTTTATTTTCAGAAATCATATTTCACTCCTAACGGAAGTTTTTCAAGAAAGAAAAAGATTAGAGTTATGCTTGAGAGTATAAGAGAAGCCTACAGATTAGATAATAAAGAAGACCCAACACTTAATTTCTTAATTCTAGATCAATATGTATCATGCTTATATGTATATTTTACTACTTTTAGAGAATTTGCCCCTGAAACTTTTTCTATTGCAAAGGGAATTAGAAAAGAAACAAAAGCCTCGCGTGAAGAAAAAATACTCGGCGAGGCCATAGTAATTACAGCATACGAATTATTGTGCAGAATATTTATAAAAGATAAGCGAATTACAGAAGCAAAGAAGTGTTTTAGGGACCTCTTCCGCTTTTCTGATCGTATATTTAGCGATTTCTGGGATGGAATTGTTGATGCGACAGTAACTGACGGAGGATTTTGGGAAGAGTTTCCGGCAGAAGAAAGAATTTCTTTTTGCGACGCTGCAATAGCTGCGACTTTTCCGTATAAGGAGATTCTTTTCACAAAAGCGCGAGCACTAGAAAAAATAAGGAGATATGATGAAGCCTTGGAAGTCTATCTTGACGCAACAAAAAGCCAGCCAGTTTTGAAAAGTGCAGAAAAAGAAATTGTGGAAGAACTGGATGATGATATAAATAATGGAATAAAACGGTGCAGAGCAGCACTGAGAAAAAAATAATAGTACAAAAAGCAAATAAATTAGCTAGTCATCTCTGAAATTATATTTGCAGATTCATCCCTTAAAACTATAAGTAGCATAAATACAAAAATAAGAAAAAATCAACAGTTGTACTCAAAGACGTGCTTATCCAGCCATCTCTGAAATAACATTGCCAACTTCGTCCTTTAGAATTGCCTTGTCCCCTGTGTCGCTGAAGAAACCCTTGTCCTTGCAAACGTACTTTATGGTGCTTGTGCTCAGACTGGCGCAGCTAGTATATATTGTCCACTTGCCATTTATTTTGTTCTCTGTTGTATAAGTTTGGAAAAATTTAATGAGAACTTCGCCTTTGCCATTTGTTATTACCCAGTTATCAACATACCAATTCTTCCCCTCGATCTGGACAAATTCGTCTTCTTTTGAACCAAAGTTAACAGCGACAATTTTTGGCTGTTGCTCTGTTGAAACTGCACAATCTGGCTCTGGGGTATTTTTGCATACTCCTGCTGAGCAACTATCTGTTGTACACCTGTCCTTATCATCGCACTGGATATTTGTGGTGCATCCATAAGTTGCTGCAGGCTGCTCTGGAGCCGGTGGACTTGGGGGTGCTAATGGCTCGTCCCCGCCTGTTGTAGTTCCACCAGTTTCTGGGCCGTTTGAAGGGCCGCGCATCATAAAAACCGCTGCTACAATAATAATAACTACGACTATTGCTCCGAGCATCTTCGGATCCATTGGCAATTTCATTGCTGGCATTGCTTTTTCAGATTCTGATTTTTTTGCCATACTGCAATTTAAAGTGCGAGTATTTATATACATTATGGAAGAAGAAAACTTTATAAAGTTAGGCATCCCTAATTGATAGCATGGAACCGAAAATACAACAGGAAGTGGAGAAGGTTACAATAACGGATTTTGCTGTTGAAAAAGTAAAAGCAATAATGCAGCGCGAGAATAAAGCAGATTATGGATTGAGGATTAGAATTCTGCCTGGCGGATGCGCAGGATTTACTTATGATTTTGTTCTTGATAAAAATCAGGCTGCAGATGATGTTGCGATTGAGAAAAGCGGATTAAAAGTAATAGTTGATAAATTCAGCCTCTCAATGATGAAAAATGCTGTGATTGATTATGTTGAAAGTTTGCAGGGAAGCGGATTTAAAGTTAATAACGAGAATTTTAAGTCAAGCTGTGGCTGCGGGGATTCGCACGGATAAAATCCATTGAGCAATCTTTAAATATTGTACTTTACTTACTTCTGCCAAATGGCTTTAAATGTAACAAGGCGCTCAGAAACTATTGAATATGCGATAAGAGACTTGGTTGTTCCGGCACAAAAGCTTGAGGCAAAAGGAAAAAAAATAATTAAGCTAAATATTGGCGATCCGAATCGATTTGATTTTGATACCCCTGATTTTATTAAAAATGCCTATGCACATGCTCTGAAAAATAGGCGCAACTATTACGAGGATTCGCAGGGGCTAAAGGAGTTAAGAGAAGCACTTGTTCAAAGAGAGAAAAAGTTTAACCGCGTTAAATTAAATGCAGATAAAATTATAATAACAAACGGCGTTTCAGAAGCATTGCTCTTTCTCTTTGGAGCTCTAGTTGAGCAAGGGGATAATATTCTAATTCCGGGCCCGAGCTATCCTCCTTACACATCTTTTGTAAAATATTTCGGCGGAAATCCTATTGAGTACAGATGCATTGAAAGCGAGGGGTGGCAGCCCGATATTGATTATTTGGAGAAAAAAATCACAAAGCGCACAAAGGCAATTGTAATTATAAACCCGAATAACCCAACAGGCGCTGTTTATTCAAAGAAAACTCTGCAGCAAATTGTTGATGTTGCTGCGGCGTATAATTTGCCAATTATTTCTGATGAGATTTACGATCAAATGAATTACAAAAAGCATGTGAGCCCGTGCTCTCTTTCTAAAGATGCGAAATTTATTCAATTAAACGGCATTTCAAAAGTCTACCTCGCGCCGGGATGGAGAATTGGATATATGGCATTGAGCAATAATTTTGAGGAATTGTTTGATGCCTGCATAAGACAGGCGAGAATTCGATTGTGCGCTAACACGCCTGGACAATACGCTTATTTGGCCGCATTAAAAGGCCCGACAACCCACATCAAGAAAACAAAAAGGAAACTAAGAAAAAGAAGGGATTATGCTCACAAACGATTAAACGAAATTGAAGGGTTATCCACAGCAAAACCAGAAGGGACTTTTTACATATTTCCAAAAATCGAGCACCCAAAATATGCAAGGAATGATAAAAAATTTGTTCTTGATTTATTGCACAAAAAATATGTTCTATTTGTTAATGGAAGCGGTTTTGGGAAAAAATTTGGAACAGGGCATTTTAGAGGAGTTTTTCTACCAAAGGTTGAGATTTTAGGGGAAGCGTTTGATAGGGTTGAAGAGTTTTTAAAAGCTACAAAGTAGGATAAATAGAAGCGGAAGATTAAGGGACTTCGCGATTCACAAATTTCAAAGCGAGCGAACGTCCCTTGGCCTACTCGCGGCCTGGCGAGAAAGGAACCTTTCTAAATCTCTTCATAAGTAGCTTTTCCAACAACTGTGTCCACTCCATTTCTTTTACAATTTCGGCACAATACTTTTTCTCCATCGGTTAACGCGGTTCCTACTGTAAAGGTAACAAGGTTCTTACAGACTGGACACGCTATGCCTTTAATTGTGCGCTCAACCGCAATTAGAGGGGGGCCCACTGCCAAGGGTTTTCTCGCTTTCCCTTTAATTAATATTCTTGGCTCTGTGGAATTAGCGTATTTTCTATAAACCGCTTCATAGTCTCCTAGAAGTTTGT
The DNA here is from genome assembly GCA_014189685.1 of Candidatus Naiadarchaeum limnaeum. Taxonomy (GTDB): domain Archaea; phylum Undinarchaeota; class Undinarchaeia; order Undinarchaeales; family Naiadarchaeaceae; genus Naiadarchaeum; species Naiadarchaeum limnaeum. The sequence continues at coordinate 3,776 of DVAB01000024.1, read as the reverse complement.
AAAGTTGTGGGCCTTTTTCAATAAATTCTGAGCTAATTTGTTTATATGATTTTTTCTCATATTTAGCGATCCAAGAAAAAATTAATGAGCTGACTAGGAAAGGAATTCGCCATACCTTCCCCTTGCGCTCCTCTCCAGGAATCAAATCGCGGCCCTTCTTTTGAAGCCTCCCAAAAACTGCTAGCTCATTAATTAAATCCGCAAGTTGTTGTTTATTGTCTAAGATAAAGTAAAATGCCCCTCTTTTATCTATGCTAGCCAAAAATAAAAAGTTACAAAAAAATTTTGCAATTCTTTCATCAAGAACAAAAGGAAAAGTCATTGATTCCTTAGTAAACGTAAGATATACACGCCAAACCCTAATAAACGCACGAGGGCGCTCCCCTGTCATTATTGAGTTTACTCTGCTCTCGTATCTACGCTTCACTTCCTCTGCAGACTGCCTATTTCTTTTAGCAAATTCTGTTAACAAACTTGAGAATTCCCCCACCGTTAATATTTTTATCCTTGCGCCAAGTGAACGAGCATCTTGCTTGCTAAGATTAACGATAAAATCATTTGGATCTAAATCAAAAAGTGATAGTGTTTTTGCTTTAGGCATACTATTTTATGTTTATACAGATTTATAATAATTCTTACACGAAACCTTTTTAAAGCACTTCATTTAAGATAGAGGCACTATGCCAATCATAGATGTTATATTTGAGAAGCTGGAGGCGAACAGAAAGGAACACCAGACACCGGCTGCTGCAGATTTCAAGATAAATAGCAACAGCGCCATAAAGAAAATTGAAAAGAAAGATGTTTCCGGGGTAGAGGCAATTGTTGTACATTTTGAATTCACGACTAATTACACCCCTGATGTAGGAGATATTAAAATTGGTGGCCGAGTGATATACATAGCCCCTAAACTCACAGACGCGATAAAGGAAGAAAAGGGGAGAACAACTTTCAAGGATATGAATGCCTTCCAGGAAGTGCAAAATGTAATCCTACGCGCCTCAACTCTGCAGGCTTTGTGGCTTGCAAAAGAAGCGCGCTTACCAATGCCAATCCAGCTGCCGAGCGTTGTGATTGAGCAGCCAAAATCTGAGGATACAAAAAAAGGTTATGCTTAAATAATAAAAAACATACTATTATTATCATGAATCAAATTCGTCTGTGCTGTTGTTGCTGCTAGAAGCAAAAGCATAGGCAAGCCCTAGTTCTCATTTGATTTCTTTGGAGTTTTCGGGAACTAGTTTAGAAACTATTGTGCAGAGGTGGCAGAACACGGTCATGCGCACGCCTGCAGAGCGTGTCTATGTGAGTTCAAATCTCACCCTCTGCTTTCAAAGTATCAAAAATAGAAGCAGAAATAAGCCTATTTGGGGACTTCGCTTCACAAATGACAAATTGCAAAGTTAACTGCGAATGTCCCCAATGTAGTCTGGCGTACTCGCCGCCTAGCGAGTGTGGGTTCAAATCCCACCCTCCGCTCTACAAATATTATAAAAACGAACGCATAAGAGGACTAAGATATGAGAGTGGTTATTCTCATCCAAATGGACACGATAAGACAATTAAGGAAGTTGCCAAGGAGTATGCCGGAAAAAATAATGGAGATTCTAAAGAAGGGTATAAAGATAAGATTTCACTATCAGCATTTAATTGCTAAGGAAGAGGTGGTGAATTTATTGGAAATATTGAGAAAAAATGTTGAAGAAGCAAATGCAATTCTTAAAAAGGTGTCATACCCTGAACTTGGCATCAGATATATTGAAAGAAGCGGGCGAATTGTAATATTTTTTAAAGTTTTACTCCGATGACGCTTAAACTCTATAACACCCTAACAAAAAAGAAAGAACCCTTCAAACCGCTAAAGGACAAAATAGTTTTAATGTACAGTTGCGGCCCGACTGTTTATGATTACGCGCATATCGGAAATTTCCGTGCATATGTTTTCCAAGATATTTTAAGAAAATATTTGGAGCACAAAGGATACAAAGTAAAGCAAGTAATGAATCTAACAGATATCGATGATAAAACAATTCGCGGCGCGCATGCATTAAAAGTTCCATTAAACGAATTTACAAAAAAATATGTGGATGCTTTTTTTGAGGACATAAGAACTTTGAATATAAAACGTGCTGATATCTACCCCCGCGCAACAGAGCACATCAATGATATGATTGGATTGATAAAGCAATTACAAAAGAAAAAAATTGCATACCAAGGAGAGGATGGCTCAACTTATTACAACATTAGAAAATTCAAAAAATATGGAAAACTCTCTGGCCTGCAAATTAAAAAATTAAAAGCCGGCGCCCGCGTAAAACAGGATCAATATACAAAAGAGGAAGCTCAGGATTTCGCGCTTTGGAAAGCATGGGACTTCCAAGATGGCAATATTTTTTGGGAAACCGATATTGGGAAAGGTCGTCCAGGATGGCACATTGAGTGCAGCGCAATGAGCATGCGCCATTTGGGAAAAACTTTTGATATCCATACAGGAGGGGTTGATCTGATTTTTCCACATCATGAAAATGAGATAGCGCAAAGCGAAGGCACTACTGGAAAGAAACTTGTAAAATATTGGGTACACTGCGAGCATTTGCTTGTAAATAATAAGAAAATGTCAAAATCTCTCGGAAACTTTTACACGCTGCGCGATTTGCTAAACAAAGGGTATGCAGCCAGCGCAATAAAATATGCTCTGCTTTCTGCGCATTACAAACAAAAATTAAACTTTACATTTGAGGAATTGGAAGCTGCGAAAAATGCTGTTGGGAGAATCTTTACTTTTGTTGATAGGCTTGAAGAGGCAAAAGGGACTAAAAATAATCCAAAGGCAGACAGATTGCTCAAAAAACTGTGCGCTGAGTTTGAAAAGGCTATGGATGACAATTTGGATATGCCTCGCGCACTTGCAACACTTTTCAATTTTATTCGCGATATAAACAAGCTAATTGATGCTAAAAAAATAAGCCAGAGGAATGCTGCTGCTATTTTAAAGGCAATCTTCGAGCTAGACAAGGTTCTTGGAATTTTAGAAATGAGAGCAGAGCCACAGCTAGTAAAAGGCTTAGAGGAAAGAGTTACTCAGATTATAAAAAAATTCTCGCCGGATTATGAAATTAAGGAAGGGGATTTAGAATCATTGATGAGAGCTGCGCTTGTACTTAGAGAGCAATTCAGACAAAATAAGAATTTTGTAGATGCTGATGCGCTAAGAAAAGAGCTTTTAAATATTGGAATCAAAGTAGAGGATACGGAAGAAGGGGCAAAATGGAAGCTGGTGAAATAAATTAAGTGATTTTAACTAGCTCTTTAATGCCTTCTTTTACACCTATTGGCTGAATCCCGAATTCATTGCGCATTCTTGTGATATTCATGCTTTTATCTTTTGTTAGATTCAGAAGTTTGTCCTTGTTCCAAGGTTGATGGGCAAGTCGATTATAAAACCAGGAGCCTGCTACCAGTAAAGAAACGGGAATTGGCACTGTTATCCTCTTTACACCAAGTTCTTTGGCGATCAATTCTATAAGTTGTTTGAAAGTGAGTGTGTCTGGGCCTCCAATTTCAAAAATGTCGTTTTTAATAGAAGGATTAGCTGATGCCAATACTGCTTTGCACACATCACTGACATGGATCGGTTGGAGCATAGCTCTACCACTACCAACCATCGGGACTACATAACTTTTTCTAACCAATTTAATAAGTTCTGTTATACCTTGACGTTCTCCAGGGCCATATATTGTATTAGGGCGCAAGATTACATAAGGTACCCCAGACTC
>DVAB01000023.1 GCA_014189685.1 Candidatus Naiadarchaeum limnaeum | reverse complement strand
CAGTTAGATTTGAGCGCAGCAAAGCCTCGCGCGCCCTTTTTACTATTGAGCTAATTGTGAACAAATTATATGCAACGCGCGGGTCCTCAACAATTTTTTTTACATTTTCAACAATCTCTTTTGTGTTGCGCGAAACTTTTGTATTGCCAATAACAATTTCCATTTGAGGCGCATCCAATCCTTCTATTTCGCCTTTCTTGAAAAAAATTGTGCCACCAAAAGTTGTTATTGCAGTATCTACGCCAGATGGATTTCCGTGCGCTATTTTTTCAGCCTCGTGCGCAACTGTCATCATTTCAAATTTGCTTGGCTCTTTTTCAGAAAATAATTTTAAAACAGCTGCTGCAGTTGCAACTGAAACAGATGCGCTACTCCCCAATCCAACGGAAATAGGGATCTCAGAATTTATTTCGATCTGGACTCCTTTGTTTGCTTTTGTTTTTTCTAGAGCAACTTGTGCAGCTCTTACAATAGGATCTTTTGCCTGCTCTTTAAAAGAGGCCTCGATTTCAGTTCCTAAATCTTTTGAGCGCACAACAATTTTTTTATTTTCCAATTCAGTTGCTGTTACATATGCACGCTTGTCAAGTGCAGTTGCTATTGCAGGCTCTCCGTAGATAACAATGTGCTCCCCAAACAAAATTAATTTTCCAGGGGCAGATGCTCTTGCTGAATTTGTCATTCTCCCTAATAGAGCTTGTAAGTTCCATTTATAAATATTTAAACTATTTGGAAACGCGCACTTCTTTCTTAATGATCTTCGGCCCGCCCCCGACTTTTGCCTCAATAATTTCTTTAACTCCTTTTATTTTGAACAAAATTTGTTTTAAGTCATTTACATTCTTCTTTAAAGTCAAAACATGTGCATTCGGTCCTGCATCAAAAGTATAAGCAGCTTTTATTCCATTTGAATTAAACGCGCGCACTGTGTTAATTACATTTTTTGAAGCTGCGTTTAAATAAGAAAATTTCGGCCGCGCTTCTGAAATTAAACTGTGCATTCTATCTGAATCATGCATTGTTTCAATTGCTAAATTTTCAAAATCTTTCTTAAAAAGTGCGCGCTTAATTTTTTCAACTCTACTCTCTGCCTCCCCAATTCTATGCATAAAACTGGGGCTCGTTTCCACGCAACGCTGCATCCCTTCAGCAGAATTTACTTTCTTTTCTTTTGTTTCAACTATTATAACTAAATCTCTTAATTCTGACCAAAAGTTTTCTTTTTTCACTTGAACAGCATAGGAATCAGCTCCACTTTTTAACTTACCTTTATTCCAGAGGACAAATCCACCATAAATCGAACGCGCTGCGCTTCCAGAGCCAATTCGAGCTAAAACTGAAAGCTCTTTTTTATTCAAATTTAATTTGAACGATTTATTTAGCGCAAGTGCTAATGCAGAAAATCCAGAAGCGCTTGATGCAATTCCTGCGCCTGTTGGAAAATTGTTTACAGAGGCAATTTTCACTTTGGCTTTTTTAGAAATAACATTATTTTTGCGCAAATAATTCACTTGCCTTAATGCGCGTTTTAATTTCGCGCCGCTCAGCTTTTTTCCATTCAAATAGGCCTCATCTTTTTTTAATTCCTTTGAAGTGTAAATAGAAGTTCGTGTCCATAATTTTGAATTTAAAGTAATTGAAATGCTTGAATTGTAAGGCAAATATAAATCTGAATCCCTCTGCCCCCAGTACTTAACGAGCGCTATGTTTGGATGCGACTCAACACTGACCAAAGCCATAATAATAGACATAGTGACACAAGCTTTATAAATCTGAATGCTAAATTTTAGGAGAATTAGGAGGATTAATGGGGGAAGCAGATCCAACTGCATTTTTTAAGACAGACGTAGATGATTTAAAAACGAAAAATCTAGATTGGAAAATCCGCGAACTGCAAGGCCCGTCTACTCCAAGAGCAATTGTTGATGGTCGCGAAGTTATTGTGCTGTGCTCTAATAACTATCTTGGACTTTCTAATCACTCAAGATTAAAGAAAGCTGCAATTGCTGCGGTTAAAAAGTATGGAGCTGGGAGTGGTTCTGTTCGCGCAATTGCAGGAACAATGGATTTGCATAATAACCTTGAAAAAAAGATTGCAGAGTTTAAGCATTGCGAATCTTCTCTTTATTTCCAGACAGGCTTTGCTGCAAACGCAGGCGTTCTTGCGCAGCTTGCAGGCGAAGGAGATTTAATAATTAGTGATGAGTTAAACCACGGAAGCATAATTGACGGGGTTAGATTAACAAAAGCAGAGAGAAAAGTTTATACGCACAAAAATACGGCTGAATTAAAAAAACTTTTGGAAGAAGCGCATGGAAAGTACAGGAGAATTTTAATAATTACTGATGGAGTTTTTTCAATGGACGGGGATATTGCTCCGCTTCCTGAGATTTCAAAACTTGCAAAACAGTTCAATGCAATTACTTATGTTGATGATGCACACGGGGAGGGAGTTTTAGGAGAAGGCGGCCGCGGAGCAGTAAATCATTTTGGACTTGAAGGAAAAATCGATATTGAGATGGGAACTTTCTCAAAAGCATTTGGAGTTGTTGGAGGTTATGTTGCTGGCAATAAATATTTGCGCGAGTGGGCCTTAAACAAATCCCGCAGTTGGCTTTTGAGCGGAAGCGCGCCGCCAGCAGTTGTTGCTGCTTGCATTGCGGCAATTGAACTTTTACAAGAAAAACCACAGATTGTGAAAAAGTTGTGGAGAAACACGCGCTATTATAAAAAAGCGCTAAAAAAATTAGGTTTTGATATCGGAGTTTCTGAAACTCCAATTACTCCGCTTATGCTTGGAGAAAGTAAAACTGCGCAGGATTTTGCTGCCGAGCTTTTAAAGGAAGGAGTTTTTACAATTCCAATTTTCTTTCCGATGGTTGCGCAGGGAAAAGCTAGGATTAGAACAATGCCAACAGCTGCGCACAATAAAGAAATTTTAGATGAAGCGATTTCTAAATTTGAAAAAGTTGGAAAAAGGTTAGGAGTAATTTAATTTAAAAAATGAAGGCAGTCGCCAAGACAAATTCTGGGAAAGGTTTTGAACTAATCGATGCACCAACTCCAAATCCAAAAAAAGGAGAAGTTCTTGTTAAAATTAAGGCTTGCTCTGTGTGTGGAACAGATGTTCACATCTATAACAATGACCCACCATGGGATACGCGCATTAAAACGCCGCGAATTATTGGACATGAGTTCACAGGAGTTGTTGAAAAAATTGGACAAGGAGTTAAAAGAGTAAAAGTTGGGGACACAGTTGCGAATGAAAGTCACATTTACTGTGGTAATTGTTCGCAATGCAAAGCTGGAAGACCGCACACTTGTTTAAACATAAAGGCAGTAGGAATTGATATTGATGGAAGTTATGCTGAACATATTGTTGTTCCAGAACATGTACTTTTCAAAGTTTCTCCAAAATTGCCGCCGCATATTGCAACTCTGCATGAGTCTTTTGGAAATAGTGTTTATACTGTATCTGCTGGGCCTGTAAAAGGAAAGACAATTGCTGTTTTTGGATTAGGGCCAACAGGATTGTTTGCAGTTGCTGTTGCAAAGCATTGGGGTGCGAAGAAAATTATTGCAGTTAGCGGGACAAAAGAACATATAGATCTAGGAAAAAGGGTTGGGGCTCATGTTGTAGTAGATAGGCACAATGAAAATGTTGTTGAAAGAGTAAAAGAGGAAACAAATGGTGATGGGGTTGATGTTTTTTATGAAATGGCAGGCAGCCAAGGAGCGATTGAGCAGGGATTAAAAGTTTTAAAGCCAGGCGGGCAGGCAACTCTGCTTGGACTGCCGCCGCAGCAAGTCTGCCTTATGTGGAGTAAGGATGTTGTTCTGAAGGATATAACAATCCGCGCAATTTATGGCCGAGAAATTCCGCACACTTGGAATTTAATGAAAAAACTTTTTACTGATAAAAAATTTGATATATCTCCAATTGTCACACACAAGTTCAAGCTGGATGATTTTGAGAAGGCAATTGAAGTTATGAAAAGCGGCAGAAGTGGAAAGGTTGTTATGTTTCCCGAATAAAGTTTTCTAATGGATTTATTCAAATCACCTAAATTGAAAGGCAAAACACGCGGTATGCTTGACGCTGAATTAGATGAAGTTGCTGGTTCTTCTAGTTTGTATTTTATATGTGATAAATGTTTCAAAAATTTTAAAGATAATAAGTTGCGCGACCGCCATCAAAAAATCTGCAACACAAGTTTTCAGAATTTCATTTATAATGATAAAGAAAATCAAATAAAAATCGCGCTTGCCACAAATGGTTCAGAGGACAAAGAAAGGCAGGCTGCTGAAAATATTGCATACGCTGTTATGTTTGATCAGGATTACTCTGAGCCAACTTATAGAATGGATATCCCACTTTTTGAGCCGCATTTAGAGCATCATATGTTCCTGCTTTTGTACAAGGAAAAATTAGTCGGCTATGCTTGTTATGTGCGTATCCGTGTAAAAGGAGAAAAAGAAAGAAAATTAAATCTGCGCTTAATCTGGATAGCAAAAAAATACCGCGGCCGCGGGCTTGGAAGAATTTTGTATGAAAGTTCTTTGAACCATTTCCCAGAATCAGATAGAAAAGAAATTTACTACGGCGGGCCGGATATAAAAAATCTTGATATGTTTGTGAGAAAATTTGTTAAGGAAAAAGAAGTGAAGCTTTTAACATATGGAAAGTTTGATGCGGAGTATGTGCCAAAGCCAGATGATTAAAAGGTTTTTTGAGAAAGTAAATAACCAATTGCTTCGCGCAAAAAATTTTTGGAGTCTGCTACTTGACTAGGACTTTGTATGTATTCGTATATGAGGTCAGTGTTGAATGGTTCTAGAAACTTTCCAATAAGCGTGTATCCTTTTCTTAGTCTTCGTTTTCCAGGCAGATGAATGGCTATTTCATCACCAAATCTGTCACTTCGAGTAACATCTACTATTGGAAAGCGTTTCGATCGCAGATACTGTTTAAGGAATCTGGTTATTTGCTCGTGCTTTTTCGAATAATCGATTGCAAATTCTGAAAAAGTATTAGTGCGGACATCTAAAATTAAAAACCCTTGGTCCTTGGCTTCAACGTTCAATTTTTCTCGTGTTTCAGTATGTGCATAGACGGCCATATGATATACGTTCATTCTTGAATCAAAAGACATTGGTTTGCCCCTATGCTTTCTTTTACTAATTAAAATAACCTTAACTGGATCTTTATCATCGGGAAACTCTTGAAATTCTATATTTGAATTTCCTTTGTATTCAGGAATTATAGAAGCGACAACTTTCCATCCACCTTCATTTGAATGGGTTTTGTAACGAACAAGTAACTTTACCATAGTTTTAAGCGCTCAGTCCGCCCATCTCATCGCAAAGCTCGAGATAAATGAGGACATCATCGCATCTTTTCTTTTGCTTTAACTAATATAAATCTTTGATTCTTTATAAAGTAAAGAGTTTTTAGAATAACAAAGTAAGGCCGCATAATTATGTAGCCGAGCAAAAGATTTTCTGCAACAGAAATTAAACGCATTGTAGCGCCTACAAAGAAATGTTCAAACAAACGAAGACTTGCCAATCTTATAACATGAAATGCAACATAAACAAAAAGTATAAACAAAATTAGCTTTGCGACATCTTCCATATTTCGTTTTATAAAAGCATAGCTTGAGACAATTCCCCCCCACGGGCCTTTTTTCTCAACAACAATTGATTGGCTTGCGAAAAATGAGACGGAATAAATAATAAAAGCGTAAATTATTGCCGCTGGGATAAAAGCGAGCAATGCAAATTGTGCAAGCAAAATTGCGGTTGTTAAAAGTAATAATCCAAAACCAAAAAGAAGGAGCAAAATCAGAATTATATTCTTTCCGAAGATTTGCAAAGTTTGAGTTGCTCCTTGAAAACCATCTTTTAATTTTGCGCCGCCGGTTCTGGAAATTTTTTCTGATAATCCGATAGTATATGCTTTAACAAAAGAATCAACTAGAGCATAAATTATTCCAACTAGAATAAAAAAGAAAACATTTCTTAAAATAATTGCGCTCAATGTATCTGCGAACTCTTCTTGAAGCAGCAAAATTTGAAATGGACTTGTTATTTTTAATATTGAAAAGCTTTCCCGCGCAAAGTTAATCGAGAAATTGTACAGGAATAACGAAAATAAACCAAACAAAAGGTAGGGAAGAATCAAAACTGGATTATTCAAATAATGTTTAAATCCTTCTCTTAAGGATTCGCCTGACTTCATGAATGAAGTTAGAATTCAGTATATATAATAGCTTTATCCTAATTCTAAATGATGACAACTGTTGCAGACGTTATGACAAGAAATGTAATGGGAATTGAAGAAAAAGAATCTATAATGGATGCGCTGAAAAAAATGAAAAAGCTCCGCATAGGCTGCCTTGTGGTTGTTGATGGAAAGGAGGCAATTGGGATACTAACTGATGCTGATATTTTATTCAAAGTTGTTTCTGAGGAAAAAAATCTGAGTAAAATAACTGTTGGGAAAATTATGAGCAAGCCTTTAATCACAATAAGCCCTGATGCGAGCATTGATGATGCTGCCAAGCTTATGACAATGAACAGAATAAAAAAGCTGCCGGTTGTTGGTGAAAGCGGAAAATTAATAGGAATAATCACTGCAACAGATTTGATAGCACACAGCCCTGAATTCTCGGATATTTTGTTACAAATGAAACCGCCAGGCGGCGCAACTTTTGGTGCCTAGCGCTCCATGTGAATTTCACGCAATCCAGTTATAATGCCAAAAATAAGCGCAGCTATTGCAATTATTATCAATCTCAGAAGAACAAATTTTAGGCCAAAAATTTTCAATTCCAAAGGAATTAGAGGAAGCGATATTCCACTCCAGCTCATCATAAAAGTTGCCAAAATTGCTGTCCGCGCGCCTTTTTTGCGCAAAAATTTTATTGTTGGAAAAATTGCATATTGGGACGCGGAAACTACTGTTCCAAAGACAAGGGCAAATATATAGCCGTGGACTTTTCTTTTGTCACCAAGATATTTCGAGACAACTTCTGCAGGCAAATATGCCTCCAAGAGACCTAGAACTCCTATTATTGCAACAACAAAAGGCAGGAAGAACATAAAGAATTGCACCCATTTTGAAAAGCTTTGGGCAAATAATTCAGGCCTTATAGCAAGAGTAATTGCATATAAAATTATTGCAGTTACAGCAATAGCTAATGAAATTGTGTGAATGCGTACATAATCTATGTAAGCTTTTATGCTCATAGCAGTATTGACATTGTTACTCCAACTATTGATGCAACAATAAATGACATAAAGAAGCGCCAAAATGCAAATTTTTTCCCCAAGAATCTTATTTCAACTGGTAATGAAATTGGATCAATTAAACTCCACGCTGAAATAAATGCTCCTATGGTTCCAAGCACAATTCCTTCATCGAGCATCGCCTTTGCAATTGGATAGCTCAAAATTGGCGGTCCGGCTGTTATCGATCCGAGAATTGTTCCGCCGATTGCAGTTAAAATTAGTTTGGAAAGGCTGTCAAATGCGTGCGCAAAAAAACCTGCAGGAATAACAACTTCAACCAATGCCATAATTCCTGAAATGCCAACTAAAATTACAACTATGTCAAAAACATTGTTAAAAACATAAAGCGCGGCCGCATCAGTTTTTTGAATATTTTTGTAGATTGAAAGCACATACATAGCAACAACAATAATCAGAAATATACTGCTTGGAAGTACAAATTCGTGCATCATTTTTAAATTTCACCTACTTGCCTCACTTTAAACAGAAAGCCCAATGCGCTCAAGATTTTTTCTTAAATCTGAAGATTTTTTGCTTTCTTTTCCAAGAATTTTGTTTACCCCTTCAATTAAAGTATCAGTGTCCATTAGAACAATTTTTCCTTTTGAATAAACATATGCCTCATAAGTCCATTTTTGATTTGTGACAAGCCAAAACTCATCCCTTTTTGGATCAAAAACGCCTGCTTGATGTAGTTGCTCTGAGTACTCAACAACAGTATCAATATCAACTTTGCTTATGTAAGTATTGAATTCCTCAAGAACAACAAAAACCTTTTTTATCAATTCGCTCTCAACCTCTGCAGTTAGCTGAGCTGCAACTCTAACTGTGTAGCCTGCTGGAACATTAACATTAACTCCGCTTTTGACTTGGTATCCAGGAAATTTTGCCTTGAAAAAAGCTGCAACTACGCGCTCTTTTTGGTCTTTGCTGATATTCTGAAATTTCGGCTTTGTAAGCATGATTACGCATATGCGTTATGACTTAATAAATTTCCTCATTCAGCAAGATTTAAATAATGGCTTAGCAAGTATAGTAAGAACAAAGATCAGAAATAAGTCCCCTCTTTCTGGAAACATTACGAAACTACGTTTCGTGATGCGCGCGACAGCAAGGAAACAAAGTTTCCTTGCGCATAAGGGAATTTCATTCCCTTATGAAGCTTTGCTTTCGCTGCGAATTAGGAAAACACTATGGAAACTAATAAATTAACTGGAAAAACTGTTCCGGATACCTCAGTTCTTATAGGAGCTAAGGTTTCAAAACTAATTGAGTCGGGAGAACTTAGCGGGGAGCTTGTAATTTTAGAGGCTGTTCTTTCTGAATTAGAAAATCAGGCAAACAAAGGCCGCGCAATTGGATTTGAAGGATTGGATGAAATAGCAAAACTAAAAGAGCTTGAGAAAGAAAAGAAAATAAAAATTACTTTTTACGGCGCGCTTCCAACTGTGGACGAGATAAAGGCTGCGCAGTTTGGAATTATAGACGCTTTAATCAGAAATACAGCCGCGAAATTAGATGCAACACTTTTAACAGCTGATTATATTCAATATAAAGTTGCGCTCGCGCGGGGAATTAATTGCAAATATATTGAGAAAAAAGTTCGCGAAAAACCGCGCATACAAGAGTTTTTTGACAAAGAAACAATGTCTGTTCATTTAAAAGTTAATACAGTTCCAGTTGCAAAAAAAGGCAGGCCTGGAAGTGTAAGACTTGTTGAGTTGGGAAAAGAAAAGCTCACGGATCAGGATTTAACTGAAATGATCAAGGAAATTATTGACTTTGGGCGCGAAAATCAAGGAATTGAAATTTCAATGAAAGGCGCAACTGTTGTTCAGATGGGAGATTTCAGGATTGCAATTGCTGAACCACCATTTTCAGATGGTTTAGAAATTACCGCAGTCCGCCCGATTGCAAAAGTTTCTCTTGAAAGCTATAAACTTTCAGATAAATTGCTCAAAAGGTTGAAAGAAAGCGCGGAAGGAGTTTTAATCTGCGGTCCGCCTGGAGCTGGAAAATCTTCTTTCGCTGCTGCGCTTGCAGAATTTTATGTGAAAGAGAAAAGAGCAATTGTGAAAACTATGGAATCTCCGCGCGATTTACAAGTTCAGCCTGAGATAACCCAGTATGCGCCTCTAGAAGGACAGATGGCAAAGACTGCGGATGTTTTGCTTTTAGTTCGTCCTGATTACACATTTTATGATGAGGTAAGAAAAACTCAAGACTTCCAGATTTTTGCAGATATGCGTTTGGCAGGAGTTGGTATGATTGGAGTTACCCATGCAAGTGCGCCAATAGATGCGCTGCAGAGAATGGTTTCTCGTTTAGAATTAGGGCAGATTCCGCTTATAGTTGACACTGTGATTTACATAAAAGATGCTGAAATTAGAAAAGTTTACGAAACAAGATTAACTGTAAAAGTCCCGGCTGGAATGTTTGAAAGCGATTTGGCGCGGCCAGTTGTTGAAGTCAAGGATTTTGAAAGCGGCAGAATTGAATACGAGATGTACACTTATGGGGAAGAAACTGTTATTATGCGGGTAGGCGCTACACCGAAAGAAGTTATCGCTACATTGGCACACTCAAAGAAAGAATATATTTTGGATTTTGGAGATATAGCTGCAAACAAAGAGATTACTGCTTATGCTGGAAAAAACTTTTTGTTTAAGACCAAGCTTACAGAAAACGCAAGTGTAAGAGTCGATATGAAGGGAAAAATGGCCGACCTTATAAGAAGGGCTTTAAGATACAATGATGCGATAAGGGGATTGATTAGCGATTAATTTACTCCCTATGCTTAAAGTGTGGATGGAGCCAATGCAGGTCAATGTTATGTTCTGTATGAAGTCTTTCAATTAAATCATGAGTAAAATCCTCAGCAATATCAGGATTTTCTGAAACTCTTCGCAAGAAATATGGGAGCCAGTCTTCTCCAAAAGGAACGTACAATCGCAATTGATATTTTAGCTTAATCAATTCATCTTGCAATTCTTTTTTAACTCCGTATAACATTTGAAATTCAAAATCTTTTTCTGTAAGTTTATGTTTTTTAGCTAGCTTAATTGTTTCTTTAATTATAAACTCATCATGAGTTGCAATACCATGATAGATTTTGCTTGGGAAAAGTTGCTTATCAACTATTTTTAAGAAGTTTGCCCTAATATCTCCAGCGCGATGCTGATATGCTATATCAGGTGGCTCTTTATATGCACCCTTGCACAAGCGGATTGTTGCCCCGAGCTTTAATAAGCGCGCAACATGGGAATTGCTGCTCTTCATCATCGCCTGTATAACACCGCGCAAATTTGGAAATCTTGGCCGCAAAGCTTCAATAATTTTAATTGTGCCTTCTGTGTATTTGCTACCTTCCATATCAACCCAGACTGTTACTCTTCTTTCTTGGGCTAATTCAAGAACTTCTGTTAATTTTTCAACGCAAAAGCCTTCTCCAGTATTAAGACCTACCTGAGTTAACTTTAACGAAAGATCTGCATGGTCAACAAGCTCTTCTTTAGAAATGGCCTGAATAAGTTTCTTGTATACTGCTGCATCCTCTTCTGCTTGAATAGGCCTTTTTGTTTCCTCGCCTAAATGATCTATAGTAACCATTTTTCCTTCAGCCCTCATTTCTTTAGCAACTCTAATCGCATCGCTCATTTTTTCGCCAGCAATATAAAAACGGGATAATTGTTTAACCAGAGGAAATTTAGCAAATAGACGCAGTGGGCCGGGTCGCTGTTGTAACATCTGCGCTAGCTCTGTTATCAGCTTGCGTTTTTTTGCAGATGAGATTAAGGGCATTTATTTCAACCTTTTTATCAAATCCTTCTCATTTAATAATTCCTGTTTCCCAGTCTTCATATCTCTTAAAGTAACTTTCTTTTCTTTTAATTCGTTTTCTCCAATAACAACAACATAAGGAATCTGCAAAGTATTCGCATAATTCATTAATTTTCCAACATTTCGGCGCATTAAATCAATTTCAGTTGAGATTTTTTCAGAGCGCAATTTTTGTGTGAGTTCAATTGCTTTTTCCAATGTTTGACCTATTGGAACAACAAGAACTTTTGGCTCTCCTTCAAAATTTGGAAACATTTTTTTCTCATCCATTATTTCTAAAATTCGCTCAACTCCGATTGAAAGACCAACAGCAGGCACGCTTTCTTTTCCGTAGAGAGCAATTAAATTATCGTAGCGGCCGCCTCCAGCTACTGAGCCATATTTTTCAGCGCCTTTTATTTTAATTTCAAAAACAATTCCGGTGTAATAATCAAGTCCGCGCGCAAGAGAGAGTGAAAGTTTAAGATATTCAGAAATTCCAAAACTTTTTGCGAGCTTGAAAAAGTCTTCGAGTTCCTCTGCGGGCTTTTTGTCTTTAATTTCTTTTTTGATTTGCGAGAGGATTTTTTCAGGCGCGCCCTCTTGTAAAATTAACTTAAACAAATTCTCAGAAACAGGGAATTTTTTCTCTTTTAATTCCTGCTTTACTCCTTTTTCTCCAATTTTTTCCAATTTATCAATTACTCTGAAAAAATCTGCTGCAAATTCTCTTTTGACTCCAGCAGTTGCGGCTATTTCCTCTAAAAGTTTGCGCGAATTAATTTTTACAACAAAATCATTGAAACCAAGTTCTTTTAGGGCAGCGATAACTGCGCTTAAAGTGTCCAAATCAGATTCAACATTTGTGCTCCCAAATACATCAACATCCGCCTGCCAAAACTCGCGGAAGCGGCCGGCCTGCGGCTCCTCATATCTCCACACGCGGCCGATTTGAAAACGCTTGAAAGGCTTTGGCAGATTTGGATTCTGCGCAACAAAGCGTGCTATCGGTACTGTAAAATCAAATCTCAACCCCATCCAGCGGCCGCCCAAATCTTCAAATTTGAAGATTTCTTTATTAATTGATTCGCCACCTGCTTTTTTTGCAGTTAAAACATCAAGGAATTCAAAAGCCGGGGTTTCCATTTCACGATAACCATAGCTCCTGTAAATCTGTGCAATTTTATCAAGCACAAAATTCCTTTTGCGCATTTCTTCTGGTGGAAAATCTCTTACTCCCCTTGGAATCATTTTTGCACCTCTGTGAAAATGGGGCCCTCGTCGGGATTTGAACCCAACCCCAGAGCTATCTGCGAACTTTCAATCAAAGCTCGAACTTTTTCTAAAAGTTCGCCACAGGCTCCGATGCTAACGGCTACACCACGAGGGCCAGATTTATAGAATTGATTAGAAATCGGATTATTATAATAGCTTTGAATGAAAATTTGAGTAGAATTAAGACTAAGTGAACTTGATTCTTCTGTTCTAGTATTTGTGAAGACAATCACTTATTTTCATCTTAGTCTGATATTTTAGTGAATGCTCTACTATTTAAGGGTTTTTAATTTGCATTACAAAAGCGATCTAGCCACTATTCCTATGGCTAAAATGCCTAGAAAATTAAAGGTGAAAGAAAATAGGACAAACACATAAATCTTCATTTTAGAAAACCCCAAGAGCGCAATCCCTAACTCATCTGGGAGCGGAGAAGCAATAATAATTGCTGCAACAAAAAGTGTCAGCCATTTTAAAAATTTTATTTTGTGTAATGCTTTAAAAAATCTTCCCTTATGGCGATGCCTCATAAAGTCCATAATGTGCTCAGAAAAGGCGTCTCTTACAAATCGAAAAATTATCAAATCTCCAATTACTGCGCCAATTCCGCCAAAAAAAGCGGTCCACAATACAGAATTAATTATAGCAATTTCTCCAAGAGTCACTGTTGCTGGAACAGCAGTAAAAACCGAGGTAAAAAACATTCCTGCTATAAAACTTCCAAATAATTCTAACCCCTTTGAAGATTCCAATATTTTTATAATAATTCCTGTTTTTACAAAAATTATCGCAACTGCAATACTTAAAGAAATGATTAAGCTATCTTGAATTAAATTATTTTTATGGTTTTTCAGATTTACGCTATTGCCCATACTTTATTTATGAATAATCAATATAAGCTGATTTCCCAAGCAAAGTTTTAATTATACTCATCGCAGCAGCGCATCCTTCTCCAGCAGAAACAGCCAATTGCGGCTCAGCGCCTGTGCAATCTCCTGCTGCCCACACTCCTTCAAGGTTTGTTTTTCCTTCCCTGTTTACAACAATTGCATTGTTTTTAATCTCTAATCCAAGAGTGTTTGCAAAAGCTGCCGCGCCTGCTGTTCCGATTGCAATAAAAACTCCATCATATTTTAATTTCTCGCCTTTGTCTGTTAACATATAATCTGCCTTTTTATCTCCAACAAACTCAACAACTTTGTGTTTCTCCATTTTGATATTATTCTTTTTCAGGGACTCAAGAAGATTTGGTGCGATTTCGTATTCCTTTCCCTGAGAAAATATTGTTATATCTTTTGTATATGAAAGCATAGAAAGTGCCTCTTCAGCAGCAAAATTCTGCCTCCCGATTACTGCAATTTTTTTGTTTTTATAAAAATAGCCATCACACGGCACGCAGTAGTGAACGCCTTTACCAGTAAGAGGTTCCTCATTCTTGATATTGGCCATTTTGTACGCGCGACCAGTTGCGATTATAACTGTTTTTCCTTCATACTCTTTGAGCTCGTGAGTCTTAACTTTGAATGTTTTCTTTTCTGTCTGAGAAATATTTACAACCTCTGCTTCTAAAAGCTCAACCTCATACTCTTTTATTGCCTTTAAGCCATTTTCAATTAATTGAGGCCCTGTTATTGTTGTCAGCACTCCGTAATAATTTCCAACAACATGCGCTTTGTATAATTGAGATTTGTTTGGATAGCCAATAATCATAGTCTTCAAATTAGCCCGGCCTAGATAAATTGCAGCCTGCATTCCAGCTGGCCCTGCGCCTGCAATTATGACATCATACAAAGTTTTAGTATCCACCGTCATGGGGCTATCTAATTATGCATAGAACTATTTAAGCATTATAATTTTTTATCATTATGATATTTTCTCAATAGATTTATAAGCGAAAGTTTGTTAAGTAAATTAAGGCTATGTGCCATGCGCTCTGCGCAGTGCGCAAGGCTCAAAGCGCAAAGCCTCACAAATTTCAAAGAATAAAGGAGGTAACCAATATGTTCGGTGGTGCAACAGATCCCGGCCATGTAATGCATATGCGTGCATTTGGAGTTTTAATTCTTGTAGTGGGGCTAGTGTACATGGCAAAGGGCATGGGCTGGCTTGCATTTAACTTGCCAGACTTCTGGGCGTTGCTGGTGTTGCTGTTTGGCCTAATGATGGTCGGCTGCGCAGGCTGCTACGCGCCTAAATAAGCAAAGCATTTATATACTGAATTAGGTATTGTGGAAAGAAATTAGGAGGCAATTAAATGGGCGAGAAATTTTACTGTGTAAAGTGCAAAGAAAAAAACGTTACATCAGACGTAAAAGAAGTTAAGACTTATACAGTTAAGGGCAAAAAGAAATATGCACTTAAAGGCAAACACGATAAATGCGGAACAAAGTTGACAAAATTCTGCAACGAAGCAACTGCAAACAAATACAAGTAACTATTTAATATCCGCGCTTTTTAATTGCGTCGGCAACTCTTCGCATAGCGAGAACAAGCGCAGCAGTTCGCATATCCACTTTGTGCTCTTGGGAAGTTTTTAGAACTGCGTCAAAAGATTTTGCAAGTATTTCATCCACTCTGTTTAAGACATCGTCTTTTTTCCAGTGCTCATTTTTCTTGTTTTGGATCCACTCAAAATAGCTTCCAATTACTCCGCCCGAGTTTGCAAGTATATCTGGAACTAAAAAAACTCCTTTTTTATGCAATATTTTATCCGCTTCTGGAGTTGTTGGGCCGTTTGCAAGTTCAACAATAACTTTTGCCTTTATTTTTTGCGCGTTTTTTCCGGTTATTACATTCTCAAGCGCAGCTGGGATTAAAATATCAACAGGAAGCTCTAGCAACTGTTCATTAGAAACTTTGTCAAGATGCATCGCTCTTGCCATCATCCCAAGATGCGCGCAGCTCAAAACTGTCCCGCCAACCTCTTCTTTGCAAGGAATTATTTTTGTTGTATCCAATCCATCTTTCGCATAAACCCCGCCAGTAGAATCTGAAAGGCCAACAATTTTGAAACCCATATTAAACAAAGCTTCTGCCACATTGCTTCCAACATTCCCAAATCCCTGAATCGCAACTGTGGTTTCTTTTGGGTTCAAATTCAGATGATTTACAACTTCTCTTACAATAAATGCACCCCCATATCCTGTTGCTTCCTCTCTTCCCTCTGAGCCGCCTTTATCAGGAGGTTTTCCGGTAATAACTGCAGGCTCGTAATGACCAACAATTTTTGAATACTCATCAACCATCCAGAGCATTATCTCGCCTGTTGTATAAACATCAGGAGCAGGAATATCTATGTCAGGCCCTATAAAGCGAGCAATTGCTCTCATGTATCCTCTGCTCAAACGCTCTAATTCTGTTTTTGACATTGCTTTTGGATTGCAGATAACCCCACCTTTTGCTCCGCCATATGGCAAATCAACAGTTGCGCACTTCCAAGTCATCCAAGAGGAAAGAGCTTTCACTTCATCCAAGGAAACGCTTGGATGATACCTAATCCCACCTTTGCATGGGCCGCGCGCGTCGCTGTACTGGACGCGATAGCCAGTGAAAACTTTTGTCTTTCCGCTATCAAGCTTAACTGGAATTTTTACGTCTAAAATTCGCTGAGGGGTCCTTAAAATTTCATAAACAGATGGCTCAATTTTTGCTATTTTTTGCGCAGCTTCCAGCTGTTTGAGAGAATTTTCAAACGGATTTTCTGCTTTTGATACTTTTCTTTTAGGTTTGCCCATGCTCCCCCTCTTTTTAAGAAGTGATAATGGCGAACTATTTAAACATTGTTCTATACATAGAAAACTTTAAATCCAAATGCTTACATAATAAATGTGCTATGGCAGAGAAAGAAAAAGTTCAATTGCCTGCAACTGGTGGCGGATTATTTAGGCCTTCAGATGCAGAGGGCAGAGGAATCAAGATAAGACCGGAGCATATTATAATTGCTAGCGGTGCAATTGTTGTTATAGAAATTATTTTGCATGCGTTTGTATAATTGAAAATTTTTGAGTTGTACAATTGTTCCAAATTAGTATAAATAATTGTACATTTTTTGTCATTTTGTACAAGTTTATGTAGAAAAGGTTTATTATGAAGTTAAGCATACGCTAGAACAACCAATAGTGAGGGTGGTAGGTATGGTAACGGCATTTATCTTGGCAACAACAAAAACTGGAAAGGAGAAGGATGTCCTGACAGACCTCCTTCGAATTGAAGAAGTAAGGGAAGCGTACAATGTCTATGGCGACTACGATGTCCTCATAAAGGCAGAAACAAAAGATATCGATAGTTTAAACGATGTTTTGATTCGAAAAATACGCAGTCTGCCAAACATTGCAATGACTACAACGATGATTGGTCTCTAAAAAGTAAGTTCTTTGGAAAGTTTGTATGACGGAGAAGAGTGTCAATGAGTTACGGCTTAAACTAGAAATTAAATGGCAAGTTTTTTATAGATAATTCTATGTTTTTCTTTTATGCACTTCTTCTGCAGAGATTATATAAAGAATTGTAAAGATTATAAAAGCAGTTGGCTTGCTAGGCCTATTTGGGCACTCGCGATTCACAAATTTCAAAGCGAGCGATGTGCCCAATGTAGTCCGAAGCGCCAGCCGATCTTCACGAGCAACGCGAGTGAAGAGACAGCGAAATTTATTTCGCTGGATTCAAAGTCGCAAAAACGATCATGTCGCCGGCTGCGGGGGAGTGGTCTAACTTGGTATGATGCCTGCCTTGGGCGCAGGAGGTTCCAGGTTCAAATCCTGGCTCCCCCACTAAAAATGTTTAAGTAGCAAAGTGCCCACAAACTAACTTATGGCAAAATTAAATGTAAAATGTGAAAAGTGTGGCTATTCTTTTTCAGAAAAAGGAAGTTTTAATAGACTACGTATAAATTATAAAAGCTATCTTTTCTGGAAAGAGGTCTGCCCCAATTGTGGAGCAGTTTTAAAAGCTAGCATCGTTTTTGATCAACTAAAGGAAAAAAAGTCACAAAGAAGGTATTTTCTTTTTTGTAAGATCTATAAAAGCCTGAGAGAATGTTATACAAGGGGCTATATAGGGGGAATTAAACATTGGAAAGGTATTGCAGATTGGGAGCTTGTTCAAAGCACTGTTAGAAGAGATGAGTTATTTAGTGCAGCCCTCTTAATTGAGGGAGAGGAAGTAAACGATAAACTTAGAGGGCTCATAAAGAAAAATAGAGGCAAAAAAGTAACAATAAGAGTAGCGTACATAGATATTGGGAAGAAAGAAATAGATTATAGAAATTCTAAAGAAATAACCCTCACATTTACAGAGTTTTTATTTTATATTGCATGTGAACTTTTTGATTATTTAATAATTAATTCGAAAGTAGAAGAGGCGTTGAGCATTTTGCGAGGCGCACTGAGTAAAAAGACTTTTTCAAATAAGAATAATTTAGAGATTTCTATAACAAAAGCTTTTTATGATTTCTCAAAATTATATGCCCCTGAGGCAGTTAAGTTTCTAAGACGATTTTTGGATTTAGATAAATATTCTATTATTTTAGATCTTGGATGCGGAGTCTGTTTAATAACAGCAGAGCTAGCAAAAGTTAGTGGAGTTAGAAAAGTTGTGGGAATCGATTCTGAGAAAAATAGTATAGCAACCGGAAGGAAAGTAACAGCTGGATTGAAAGATAAAGTATTTCTAGAGGTTGGGAACTTTTTAACAATGGAAATTAACGAAACCTTAAAGAAATATCTGAAAAGGAAATCGGTTGATCTTATTATTTTTGTAAAGTCGCTGCGCGCTGTTCCGCCAAGTATACAATATGAACGAGAATGGTTAGTTGCTGTAAAGGGTATTTTGGATAATTTTCTGAATAAAAGAGGACATGTTTTGATTATAGAAACTGACAAGCTTTTTAGAAAAGAAGATTTTATTTTTATTTTTGAAGCATTAGGACTTAGAGTAGTAAAGCATGGTTTATTTGAAGATGCTGAAGGAAGAGAGTTTGCATTGCTATTTGAAACTGCGCAGAAATAATTTTTACACATTTATTTCAAATCATTAAGATCACACATAAGCAATGCTGTTGCTGGTTTTGGTAAAAAACAGGTTAATTTTGCAGGCAACGCATATTCGGGCCTTTTTCTAGCTATATAGTATAATATATCTTGTTTTCTTATAACAGGAACAAAAATAGCTACTCGAAATTTTTCATTGTAGACATGATCTTTCGCTACACCTATTTCCGAGAAATATTTAACCTTCTCTTCTAAATCCTCCTCACCAACCATGTCTTTTATCAAGGAGTCTACAGTAAGAGTAAAAGTAGCTATATTTTCGCCACTTGATAGGAAATAAAACTTCTCCTCTTTAGCACCAGTCCATTTTTTATCGATTAGGTATATTCCAAAAACCACGAATTTTTGATAGTGACCTTTAAAAGGTTCGCGCTCCCAATAAATTCCTTTTTCCCAACTTTTTGCAATAATTTCTTCTTCAGGAAATTCAACAACTTCTTCAATAAATGGGCGATCTATTAAAAGTTTTGCACCTGTAGGAAAAGGAGCTTTTGAGATATCGTGTCTTGGCCACATTTTCTTTACTTCGTCAGGAATTTGATCTTCGATGGCAAGTTCATCATGTGTTTCTAAATACTCAACAACTTCTCTTTCATTTACGGTTCTTACTCTTCTTTCAAATTCAGTTTCGGGGAGCCTTATTTTTCGTGCATCGAGAGAAACATATTCAGGTAAGACCCTCCTCTTAACTTTTAAATGAATTGATTCAGCAGGATGCGTTACACTTCTTAGGTCATCTAAACTATCTACTTTAAAGAGCATAGTATTATGTCTATGCAGAAATTCAGGACTCATAAGTTGTCTAGCTGTTTTGGCTATCTCATCTTTACCAATTCCCTTAATCAAACGGTGCCAACTCATTAAAGCTAAATTATTATCATCTAAATCAACAAAAACTGTTGGGATCCACCTATAGCCAAACCTCTTTTTGAGCTCCTTTAAAGCTCTATATCTGTGATGACCATCTGTTATAATCGCAAATTTTTTACGTTGAAGGCCTCTTCTTACTCGCTCTATCCATTTTGGATCTTTTACTCTCCATATTGTGTGTGTTGAACCGCGTGGCTCAGGTGTGTTTTCTTCAAAAGTTTCTTCATAAATCTTAACAGTTGCATCTGTTTCGCCTGGCTTTAATTCGCTGTATAATTCTTCAATAATATGCTTTATGCTTTGTACCATTCCCATAATAGGAGTAACAATGATCTTTGCATCTTCAAATGAGCGTTTCATTTTTTTGATCTCATCTCTTGACTCACCCTCGTGGGGCTCCAACTGCCTAGTACTGCAAAGCGCAACAAAAGTGTTTAGGGTGCGCATACTCCATGTAGTAGATCCGTATTCCACTGGGAAGCGGTATTTTATTTGATAAAGGTATAAAGATTCGGTGTCTTTGCTCAAGATGCCTTTGTTTAATAGTTTCTCAAAATAAGCTCTAAGGCTTGTAAACCTAGGCGGCCTCTTTATTTTATCAGAAATTTCATTGATATATGTTGTTCTGTCAGTAGGCGATAAATTAGTAGATACTACAACCGCAGGGAAACCTCTGATACCAATCATAAAGAATTATGTATTCTCTTTAATTAATAAACCTTTTATTTTAGCTCCAATCTGCAAGTATCCTTTGCTGTATAAAATGTCATTAAAGTTAAAGTTCGCTCTACCTCTGGCATATTCCAAATAGTATCAACAATAAATGCACCGACTTCTTTTTCATTTTTACCACGAATCTTTAGAACCATGTCATATTCGCCAGTAACGATGTGTGCCTCTTGAATATCTGGGATCTTTGCGGTAAGGTCAGCTATTTTCTTATAAAGTACTTTTCTATCAGAAACTGTTCTTGGCATTCTTCGCACAAGAATAATAGCAGTTGTTGGCATTCCAACTTTTTCATAGTCAATTGCGACATGATAACCAGTAATAATTCCTTCCGTTTCCATTTTCTTTATGCGCTCATGAATTGTTGTAGCTGGCATATTGAGTTTTTTTGATAAATCGCGAGAGGACTGCTTGGCGTTTTGCTGCAACCCCATTAAAATCATGCGATCCTTTTTGTCAAATGCCATTGTCCACCCAGTAGAGTGTACGATGTTTAAATGTAATATATATACTTTTGTACAAAATTAGAGCAATTTTCCGACTGCGTTCCGGATTTCAGCCTGTACAGCTTTCTTTGACATATCCGCACGTATTATTGTAAATTTTTCTTTACGCGCAAGTGCAAGGTAGTTCTTTCTAACTTTATATAAAAAATTCAGAGTTTCAAATTTTTCTTTTCCACGAATTCTCTTTAGCGCGATTCTTGGATTTATGTCTAAAAGAATAACCAAATTTGGTTTTAGTGCAAAAGAATTGAGCGCACGCAGCCATTTCTCATTCAAGCCCTGGGTTTGTTGGTAGGCAATTGTTGAGTAAAACGAGCGCTCCTGGACAACAACTTTCCCTTTTTTTAGAGCTGGCACAACTACACTGTTCTGATGCTCAACTCTGTCAGCTGTAAATAAGAGCGCATCTATTAATGGAAGAGAATCTTTTCGCAAATATTTTCGAAGCAGTAATCCAATTGGGCCGCGCGAAGGCTCTTTTGTGTGAATAGTTGAAAATTTTTTCCTCAGAAATTTAACTAAAAGCTTTGAATGTGTTGATTTTCCGGATTTATCAATCCCTTCTAAAACAATAAATTTTCCCTTGCTCATTTTATCTCAGAACTATCTGGAACGTCCTCTGTTATAACTCTTCCTGGCCAAATAAGTGAATTCGCTCCGATCCTTTTTCCAGGATTTACGACAACATTACTTCCAAATTTTACATTATCTCCGACAATAGCACCCAATTTTCTCAATCCAGAATCAACTAGTTTGTCTTTTATCAGAACCTTTATATTTTGCCCGTCTAATCTGAAATTTGTTAAAATCGCACCGGCGCCAAAATTTACATTCTGTCCAATTAGCGAATCGCCAACATAGCTTAAATGAGGAACATGAGTTCCATCCATAATTATTGAATTCTTTATTTCAACTCCATTTCCAACTCGAACATTATTTCCAAGACAAACATATGAGCGCAAGAAACAATTAGGGCCAATTGTACAATTATCTCCAATCATAACAGAGCCCTCAATATAAGTTCCGCTTTTAATTATTGAATTTTTTCCAAGCAAAAGTTTTCCTTTAATAGTAACGTTTTTTTCAATCTCTCCGCCCTTTACTTTTGCTTTTGTTTCATCTAGAAACATTTTATTTGCGGTTAACAAATCCCAAGGATAGGAAATATGTTGCCAATAATGAGTTTTCACGTAGTACATTTTTTTTCTTTCGCTCAGCATGAGTTGCATTGCTGTTGGAAGTTCCAGCTCGCCGCGGGGGGATTTTTTTATTTTTTTAATCGCATCGAAAAGGTATTGCGAAAAGACATAAGTTCCGATTGAAGCGTATGGAGAAAGAATTTGCCCAGGAGTCGGTTTTTCAATAATCCTAACAACCCTGTCCGCATCAAACTTAACTGTGCTCAATGTTCCCATTAATTCCCGATCAGGCACTTCAAGCAAAGTTATTGTTGCATCGCCCTTGTGCTTTCTCACTAAATCTGCTAAAACTTCCACGCGCACAAAATTATCCCCGTTTATAACAAGAAAATTATCGTCTTTAATTAGAGATTCGCAAAGTGAAATTGCGTGCGCAGTTCCCAATTTTTGCGCTTGGACAATATATTTTAATTTTATTCCAAATTCCTTTCCATCTTTGAAATAATTTTCAATAAATCTTGAGGGGTCCTGGACAACAACAGCTTCTTTTACACCGGCTTTTTTTAAGGCATTGACAATATGCTCTAAAATTGGTTTATTTGCAATTGGGAGCATAGGCTTTGGCCTAGTGCTAGTTAATGGAAGCATTCGAGTGCCTTCGCCTGCAGCAAGAACAATAGATTGCATAGTAAAGTGTGAATGGAGTAAAAGAATATTAATAGTTTTGTTAAAAGTTATCTTTTAGAGCTAGAAACATTTATAAACAGCCCAGGGTAATTATTTAGTCTAATGCTTGATAAATTTCAGCAGGTTCTAGGTGGGAGTCTGAACTATGCCTGCGCAAAAAAACAAAAATAAAGCACTTTTAGTGCTGGAAAACGGCGCTTTTTTTGAGGGGATTCCCTTTGGTTTTTTCAGCCCTAACACTTTTGGAGAGGTCGTTTTTAACACAGCAATGACTGGATACCAGGAAGCTTTAACTGACCCAAGTTATGCTGGCCAAATTTTAACAATGACCTACCCTTTAGTTGGAAATTATGCAACTAATAAAGAAAATTTTGAATCAAAACGAGTTCAAGTGCGCGGATTTGTAATAAGTGAGCTCTGTGAACTGCCTTCTCACTTTAAGGCTTTTGAAACTTTGGGCAAGTTTTTGAAGGAATACAAAATTCCTGGACTTTACAATGTTGATACACGCGCGCTAACACAAGTGATTAGAACGAAAGGAGTTATGAAAGGAGTAATTTGCAAATCAGATGTGGATATTAAAAAAGTTTCTGAAGAAGTAAATTTGCGGCCGCATCCGGATTCCGAGGATTTGCTACCATATGTTACGGTCTCAAAGCCAGAAGTTTGGAATAAAAAAGGAACGCGAAATATTGTTTTAATTGATACAGGAGTTAAATACAACATTTTGCGAAGTTTGGAGAGGAGGGGTTGCAGAATAACTGTTGTACCAGCAAATACTAGTTTTGAAAAAATTATGAGATATAATCCAGAGGGAATTATAATTTCAAACGGCCCAGGAGACCCTGCAAAGCCGACTTATGTAATTGAAACTGTTCGCAAACTAATAAACGAAAGTGATATTCCGATTTTTGGGATTTGCTTAGGGCATCAAATTTTAGCTTTAGCTGCAGGCGCGAAAACTTACAAATTAAAATTCGGGCATCGGGGAGTAAATCATCCTGTAAAAGATTTCGAAACAGGAACTGTTCATATAACAACCCAGAATCATGGATATGCTGTTGATTCACAAAGTTTAGAAGGTACGAATTTCAAAGCAACAAAGTTTAATTTGAATGATAACTCAATCGAAGGCTTAACACACAAAAATAAGCCAATTTTTTCTGTTCAGTATCACCCCGAGGGCGGGCCAGGGCCGCAGGACAATAAGTATTTGTTTGACAAATTTTTAAAAATGGTGGGAAAAAATGTCTAAAAGCGAAAACATAAAGAAAGCTTTGATAATCGGAAGCGGCCCAATTATAATCGGGCAGGCAGCTGAGTTTGATTACTCAGGGAGCCAAGCTTTGAAGTCTTTGCGCGAAGAGGGAGTAAAAACGGTATTGGTTAATTCAAATCCTGCAACAATACAAACTGATTCGGATATGGCAGATGCTACTTATATTGAGCCATTAACAATTGAGAGCATTGAAAAAATAATTGCAAAGGAGCGGCCAGATGGGATTATTTCTGGAATGGGCGGGCAAACTGCGCTTAATTTAACAGCAGAGCTTTCTGAAAAAGGAATTTTAGAAAAATATAAAGTAAAAGTTCTCGGAACTCCAGTAAGTGCAATCCACGCTGGAGAGGACAGAGATAAGTTTAGAGAATTAATGATAAAAATCAGAGAGCCAGTTCCGCCTTCAAAAGCTGTAACAACTGTAAAAGATGCCCTGGATTATGCTGAACAAATAGACTACCCAGTTATTGTGCGGCCTGCTTACACTTTAGGGGGAACTGGAAGCGGAGTTGCAGAAAATCCCTTTGATTTAGATAGAATTGCTTCGAATGGACTTGCACTGAGTAGGATTCACCAGGTTTTAATTGAAAAAAGTGTTGCAGGCTGGAAAGAAATTGAGTACGAGGTTATGCGTGACTCTGCTGATAATTGCATTACAGTTTGTAATATGGAAAATTTTGATGCAGTTGGAATTCACACAGGAGAATCAATTGTTGTTGCGCCTTCTCAAACTTTAACTGATTATGAGTACCAGATGCTACGAACAGCTTCAATTAAAATTATTCGCGCGCTTGGAGTTGAAGGCGGATGCAATATACAATTTGCTTTAGATCCAAATTCTGAAAATTATTATGTTATTGAGGTAAATCCGCGAGTTTCTCGTTCAAGTGCTTTAGCAAGCAAGGCAACTGGTTATCCAATAGCTTTAATCGCGGCAAAAATTGCAATTGGGTTAACTCTGGATGAGATTCAAAACCCAATTACAAAAGAAACAAAGGCAAGTTTTGAGCCAGCCCTGGATTATATTGTAACAAAAATTCCGCGCTGGCCATTCGAGAAGTTTTCAACTGCAGATCGAACTATTGGAACGCAGATGAAATCAACTGGAGAAGTGATGGCAATTGGAAGAAATTTTGAGGAATCCTTGCAAAAAGCAATTCGCTCTCTGGATATAGATAAAATTGGATTAGTTGGAGATCGTGAAGATGAGAAGATAAGCAAAGAAGAGTTGAGACACCATTTAATCGTCCCAACGCATAAAAGACTTTTCTATATTGTTAGCGCGCTTAAATCAGGATTCCCTGTAAAGGAAATTTCTGAATTAACAAAGATCGATAGGTGGTTTGTAGAGAAAGTACAACATATAGTTGAAATCGAAAAACTTTTGAAAAAGTCAAGAAGAGAAAAGTTAAAGCAAATAACTGAATATGCAAAAAAATTTGGATTTATTTATGAACAGATTGAAAATATAACGCACAAAAAGTTGAAAAAAGAATTTTTGCGCAATTATAAAATGGTTGATACTTGCGCTGCTGAGTTTGAGGCGAAAACTCCTTATTATTATAGCACTCATGGAACAAAAACTGACACAAAAAGCTCTGAAAAGAAAAAAGTAATAATTCTTGGCAGCGGGCCAATAAGGATTGGGCAGGGAATTGAGTTTGATTACTGCACTGTGCATGCAGTTTGGGCTTTGAGAGAATTAGGATATGAAGCAATTATAATTAATAACAATCCTGAAACTGTTTCAACAGACTACGATACATCAGATAGATTGTATTTTGAGCCCTTGCACTTGGAAGATGTTCTCGCGGTCTGCGAAATTGAAAAGCCTTTAGGCGTTATAACACAATTTGGAGGTCAGACAGCCGTAAATCTTTCAATCCCACTCAAAGAAGCTGGAGTAAAGGTTCTTGGTACAACTCCGGAGGATATGGATAAGGCTGAAAACCGTGATTTGTTTACAAAAGTTCTAAGAAAATTAAGAATCCCTCAAGCGAGATATGGGATTGCCAATTCCTATGTTGAAGCCAAACAGATTGTAAGGAAATTGGGGTATCCTGTTTTAGTTCGGCCGAGCTATGTTCTTGGAGGACGCGCGATGGAAATTGTTCACACAGATGAGGATTTGGAAATTTATATGAGAGAAGCTGTGCGCGTCTCAAAAGAGCACCCAATTTTAATTGATAAATTTTTGCAGGATGCGATTGAATTGGATGTGGATGCTGTTTGCGATGGAAAAAATGTTTTTATTGGCGGAGTGATGGAGCATATCGAGGAAGCAGGGATTCATTCTGGAGATTCGAGTTGTGTTGTCCCGCCGCAAACTTTGAGCAAAGAAGTTATTGAAACTGTAAAAGAATACACACAAAAAATTGCGCTTGAGTTAAAAGTTATTGGAATGATAAATATCCAATACGCTGTTAAGGAGGGGATTGTTTATGTTTTGGAAGCAAATCCAAGGTCGAGCAGAACTGTTCCATTCATCAGCAAAGCAATCGGAGTGCAACTTGCGAAAATTGGAACAAAAGCGATAATGGGAAAAAGTTTGGAAGAATTAGGCTTGGCAAACAGAGAGATAACTCCAAAACATGTTTCTGTAAAAAGTGTTGTATTTCCATTTGATAAACTTCCAGGCGCAGATATAAGATTAGGGCCTGAGATGAAATCTACAGGGGAATCTATGGGAATTGATTATGATTTCGGAACTGCTTTTTACAAAGCACAGTTAGGGGCGTATGTTAATCTGCCAAAAATGGGCAGCGTATTCTTTGCTGTAAACAGAAATGACAAAAGATATGTTTCAAAACTTGCGAAAGGATTTTCAGAGTTGGGATTTGAGATAATTTCTGTTGGAAACACTGCCAAAGTAATTTCGCTTGACAACATTTATGTAAAAAAAGTACTGAAGGCTTCTGAAGGAGCGCCAAACATTGTTGATTTGATTAGGAATGGCGAGGTTGACCTTGTGATAAATACACCTACAACAGGAGGAATTGCGAGTAGAGATGGTTTTAAGATAAGGCGCGCATGCATAACTGCAAAAATTCCATGCATAACAACAATTTCAGGAGCATTTGCTGCTTTAGAAGCAATCAAGAAAATGCAAAAAGGCGAATTTAGCGTTAAATCTTTGAAAGATTATTATTCTATGGAACAACAACTTTTATCTCCTGTGTCTGTGAGTCAAGCTTAACTTCATACTTCTCAACTGTTGGCCCAAATGGAGAGACTCCGGTTGTTACATCAAACTGCCAGCCATGCCAAGGGCATGTAACTATTGTACCACCCAAATCTCCTTCGCCAAGAGGGCCGCCTCTGTGCGCGCATGTATTGTCAATAGCATAAAAAGTTCCATTTATATTAAAAAGTGCTATAGGCTTGTCTCCTGCAAATACAACTTTTCCGGTTCCATTAGGAATTTCATCAATCTTTGCAACAATAAATTCTGCCATGTGTCCCAAAGGATTTTTAAGTAATAAAAAGGTGTTTAAATATTCTTCGTTCACAAGGAATAAAAGCGCACAGTTACAATAATATTTATGCCCCCATAGCCTAACCTGGATAGGGCGATAGCCTTCTAAGCTATTGGTAGGGGTTCAAATCCCCTTGGGGGCACTAATTTAACATCGGCATCGCGGGTGCAGGGACAAACTGCAAGGGAATTTATAAACCGATGTTAAATTACAAAAAAAATGACCACCGCAAGAAGTTTGCTGAGATTTGACCTGATTATGTTACTCGTAATTCTTTTTGTCCCACTGCTATTTTTCCCAAAAATTGCTTTTATAACAATTCTCGCAACTTTCTTAGTAATCTTTAGCCGCGCGAATTCGCTCTATGATAATTTAAAAATAGAATTCCACAGCGTGCTTATAATAGTAATAGCGCATTTGCATGGGGCTATTCCAGCTGCTTTTGTTGCAATTGCAAGTGCACCGCTCATAAACATGACAGGAAAATACCTTGGAAGTTTTCAAAAGCCGCCATGGATTTTGCTGGATACTGTTTATCTAGTCATATTATCTTACATCGCAGCTCTAATCCCGGCTGCAAATCTTTTAGAATACAGTTTGTGGACAATTATAATATTCGGAAATGGGCTTGTTGGATTTGTGCGCGTTTATGTATTTATGGACCCTATAACAAGAAGGCTTCCCCTCAGCGTAATAAATATCATATTTAACTATCTTATTTTGAGAAATTTTCTGCCGCAGATAATGGCTTTTTTACGGTAAATAGATAAGTGCGTTTATTCCCTAATTATTACGGACCCGTGGTCTAACCTGGATTAGGACAAGAGGCTTCGGACCTCTTAATGGGGGTTCAAACGCTCTCGCTGACGCTCGGTGTATTCAGCAGAGCTGAATATCCCCTCGGGTCCATTCATTTAATCTGAGTTTCATAGGCGCAGGCAAAAATTACAAGAGAATTGATAAATCCAAATTAAATGGAATTTTGTAAAAGTTTAAAAGCAAAGTCTCATTATAAACGAATTATGAAAACCGCCTGGATGAAAGCAAGGGAAGATGTTTTTAATTCTCTTGAGGGAACTCTAAAAAAATTGAAGTTAAAAGTAAAAACAGGCGATTTAGATAATTCTATTGAAGAGCCCCCAAGCGCAAAAATGGGGGATTTGGCCTGCAGTATTTCTTTTCAGCTTGGAAGGCAAAAAAAAGTTTCCCCGCGGGATATTGCTGAGAAAATCCTAGCAAATACCAAAAAGCCTTCAATTGCAAAGAAGGTTGGTCTTGCTGGTGCATATGTAAACTTTTTCCTTAATAGAGGAGCTTTTGCAAAAGAAGTGATAAAAGAAACTTTTGAAAAAGATTATAGCAGGGCTGAAAAGAGAAAAGAAAAGATAATGGTTGAGTTTTCCCAAGCAAATACGCACAAAGCTTTTCACATTGGGCATTTGAGAGGTACGCTTTTGGGGGAAAGTTTGAGCAGAATTCTTGAATATAATGGATACGAGGTTTTGCGCGCGAATTATCAGGGAGATATCGGAGCGCATGTTGCAAAATGTCTATGGGCTTATCAAACTTTCCACAGAGGAGATACTCCAAACTCAAATAGAGGAGAATGGTTAGGGAGAATTTATGCAGAAGCCTCTAAAAAATTGGAAGAAAGTCCAGAACACAAAGCAGAAGTTGAAAAATTACAGAAAAAATTGGAAGAGGGAAAGGACAGTGAGCTAATGGATTTATGGAAAAGGACAAGACAGTGGAGTTTGGATGAGTATGAAGAGATTTACAAAGATTTAGGAGTCAAATTTAATTATTATTTTTTTGAGAGCCAAATGGATAAGCGTGGAAAGGATCTTGTCCAAGAACTACAAAAGAAAAAAATTGCAAAAAAAAGTGCCGGAGCAGTTGTTGTTGAGCTTAAAAAATATGATTTGGATACTTTTCTTTTATTAAAGAGCGATGGAACAACTCTTTATTCAACTCGAGATCTTGCTTTGGCAGAAGAAAAATTCAAGAAATACAAAATTGACCGCACGATTATTGTTACAGGAAGTGAGCAGAGGCTTTATTTCCAGCAGCTCTTCAAAACTCTTGAACTGATGGGATTTAAACAAGTAAAAAAATCTTTCAACTTAACTTTTGACTTGATTACTCTGCAAGGGGAAAAAATGAGCTCAAGAGAAGGACTCACAATTACATACAGAGAGCTAAAAGAAAAAATGTTTCAAAAGGCGCTTGCAGAAGTAACAAGCAGAAATCCTGAGCTTCCCCTTGAGGGGCAGAAGAATACTGCAATGCAGATTGCAATAGGCGCAATTAAATTTTCAATTCTTAACATTAGTAATACAAAAACAATTTTCTTTGATTGGGATAGGGCCTTAGAATTTGAGGGAGAAACAGGGCCTTATATACAATATGCTGCTGTGCGCGCAAAAAGAATTTTGGAAAAAGCTGAATCAATAAAATTGAGCGAAGTTAAATTTAATTTGCTTGAACAGGAGGAGGAGCACGAACTGGTTAAGCATTTAGCAAAGTTTCCATTAATTATTCAAGAGACGGCAACGCATTACAGAGTTCATACGCTTGCAAACTATGCGCATAAATTGGCAGAAAAGTTTAATCTGTTCTATAATAATTTGCCTGTTTTAAACGCGCCTGATAAAGATTTGATAAATGCAAGAGTTGCAGTAGTTCAAGCAACATTTAATGTTTTGAAAAACTGCCTTTATTTGCTAGGTATTGAGATTCCAGAAAGGATGTAGATATTACGGCAAAGGTTTTGGATGGATTTTTTCTAAAAGAGAAAACATTTTAGTTATGTTTTTGTTTCGATCTCCAAAAATTATTCGCCCTATTTCAATTATGTGTCTTCTTTTTATACCGGCTTCCTTTATGTGCTTACTTAAATTTTTCCTTTGAGCAGAGTAAATCCCACTAAAACCTAAAAGAAAACTCATATTGGAGAGAAAACCTTGTTTTCCTAGGAAATCAATATATGCCATAACAAAAGTATTGTAGTTCAATACAGTCTTCAAAAGTTTTTCACAAAAACTTTTCCCGATATCAAGTTTATTTCGCTCGGAATAGCGCTGTAGTATACTTAAAATTCGATTGATAAAATCAACAAGCCCTATTAATTTCTGTTCCTTCTCTTCTTTGATTTCGACCCCTAATTTTGCTAATTCTTTTTTGATATAGTCTATATCATCTAAACCCGCGAAAATAATGGTGAGCATATAACCATTAAACTCATAAATTGGAAGCTTTCCAACCTTTTGTGCAAAATAAGCTTCTTTAATTGCCTTGGCTTGTGCTAAAGCTTCCTTTTTTCTAGCCATTGCCGAAGTATTTTGATTGGATAGCCGACATTCTTTTACCTTTTCTTGTCTTAGACCACTCAGAAGCAAAACCATAAATAAGCTTTACGAAAGAAAGTACTTGACTTACTATAGCACCAAATAAAGCATAGGTCCCAAGAGGAACAACTACATTAACTCCCTGTAAAGTGTACATGAAAAAGCCAATCACTGATATTACAAGAAAGATTATAAAAAGCAATAACGCCCAAATAATATACGACCCAATACGAAAATAAAATGCCCCTAATATATCATCCCATCTCCTATTCCTTTCAAGCTTAAGACGCCATGAAAGTAATTTATTTAATTCGCTTACTGCTCCGGCAGACTTTTTATCTAGTCTCAAAGTGCCACTTGTTATTTGCATCTCCAAACTATCTAACCCACTTTTAAGTTCAGCCGTAAGTTTATCCAAGAAAGTAATAATAGAGTCGTCAAAGGCTTTTTTGCTTTCATGCGTGGGTTTTGTTTCTTTGTAAGCCCTCTTTGCAGATAAAATCATTGAATAAAGCACATTCCTAAGTTCTCCTGGGATTAATTTCCGTCCTTCCCATTTATCTCCGAGCATTTGAATCTTAGAAAGCGCTTCTGTTATTCTTAAAAATTCTGAGCTATATTTTTGAACCGCACGCCTTTCAAAAAAAGATAGCTCTCTCAAAAGTTCGCTCTTCTCATACCGCCCGTCTTTGTCTTTAATTAACCTAAAAATTGCATCAGGAGTATAAACTACAATATCTTTATAAAAGTCAAAAGTATGTTTCATCGTCATTTGCTTTGCTTTTTTCCCAAAAGCACTTGTCTCTTTCGATAATTTTATTATCTGCCTAAGTAAAGAATTAACGTCTTTTAGTTGAGGGACAGCATTTCTGGCTTTAGCCAAAGTCTCAGAAATAGATGTAGCTTGTTGAATTATTGCATCGCTAAAGTCAGCACCCATTTTTAATTAATTTATAGCTAAAGTGATATATATATCGTGCTCCTGTAGCCTAGGTATTGAGATTCCAGTGAGAATGTAAAAGTTTAAGTGCTTCTTTGACGAGAATAATTTTGCTGCCGTAGCCTAACCTGGACAGGCACAGACCTCCTAAGTCTGCTCATGCGAGTTCGAATCTCGTCGGCAGCGCTCATTTAACATCAATAGAAACAATTAAATACGATTTCTTTGGAATAGCTTTGCCCCTTGGAAGAATGAAAGAAAAATCGTTCATAAAAATAAGCAGTGCGATTGAGTTAATAGGATTAATAGCTATCTTTGTTATTCCAGTGCTATTTGGAATAAAAAGCGCCCTTAGCGTTTCTGCAATAATTTTATTGGTTACTTTTAGCCGCTCAACACCGTTCTCTAGAAATATGCTTCTTGGGTTTCACTCTTTTTTAACATTGGTTGGAGGGCACATGTTTGGTTGGCAGGCCGGTGCGCTGGTAGGAATTTTATCAACGATCTTGATTTGGAGAATGAGCAAAATTCTTGGCGGAAGTTATCCGTTGCCAATGCTTACAATTTACGA
This sequence comes from Candidatus Naiadarchaeum limnaeum, assembly GCA_014189685.1. GTDB lineage: Archaea > Undinarchaeota > Undinarchaeia > Undinarchaeales > Naiadarchaeaceae > Naiadarchaeum > Naiadarchaeum limnaeum. The sequence goes on along the minus strand of DVAB01000023.1, from coordinate 65,419 downwards.
TTCGGTTTATCTAACAGCACTGGGAATTTTTGGAGCTTTTATCCCTGTGGAAAATTTTGTCCTGTTTGGGATGATTGGAATAATAGTTGGTAAATATATCGGTGGAAATATTGTTAAGGCTTTTTTCTCACCGGAGCCCTTAATAAAACATATAATGCTTTCTTTTCTAAATTTAAGTGTTAACTATTTCCTGCTAACTTCTTTTGCCGCAACTGTGATAAGCGTATTTGGATAGGATGCCCCTGCTGAGATTTGAACTCAGATCAAAAGCTCCGCAAGCTTCCATCATATCCAGGTTAGACCACAGGGGCAGGATTGAAATCAATGTGTGTTTGTTTTAATATGTTTATTTAAGCTGCCATCGAATATAAATATCTGAAAAAATTAAGTAAATCCATGGCTCTAATTCCAGCGTGGCTCGCAGTAAAACTAGCTTTCATACTTGGAATAACAAACTTAATTGGAATTTTTCTAGTTCTTTTGAGTTGTAGATGCATCCCAGGATTGGCAATGCGTTTAACGCAAAACCAAAAATACATGAGCTTTTACAGGTATCATTGCTATTACTGGTGGTTTTTCCTTGCTTCAGTTGGAATTCATGCAACAGTAGCTATAATTGCCTTTGGAATTCCAGCTTAAGAACGGGATTTTTTGCGCTTATTTTTTAATTTCCACTTTTCGCCCATCTCAATTCTTTTTTTAATTGCAGGATGGTCGTAAAAGTACCATTCAACTAAGGGGTGCGGATTGGTTTCAGACAGATTCATATCTGCCAATCTTTTGTCTGTTGAAACTTGCGCATCTGGTTTTTTCGCTACTTCTAATGAAAACCAATCAGCCTCTGCCTCAACTTTTCTTGAGTACCAATTTTCTAAGGGCGTTAAAAATATTTCTATAATTAAGTAGGAGAGCATAAAAAGCGGTAGGCCTGCGATATCAGAAATTCCATTCAAACCAAAGCTTTGTGAAAATGTTTTCAACGATAAATCAACAAGAAAGAACGCCGGAAATGCCAAGACTGCATCAAAAAAAGTTCCGCGCAAGATGTCTTTGTTTACATAATGCCCAAGTTCATGCGCAACAACAGTCTCTGTCTCTGATGGATGGAAGCCTTTTGTCAAAGTATCAAAAAGAACAATTTGTTTTGTATTTCCCAATCCAGTGAACATTGCATTTGCTTTCTTTGATTTTTCGCTTTCAAGCGCGAGGACAACATTTTTTATTTCTTTTGCCCCTACTGAATGCACCATTTCCAAAAGTCTGCGCTTTTGTTTTTCATCTTTGTAAGGCTTAACTTTATAAAAGAACGGAAAAATTACAATCGGAAAAATGTAATGAAAAGCCAAAATAAAAATTGCATAGAGAATAGCTGCATAAATCCACCAAAGAGAAAAGTTTGCCAAAATATAGTAAAGAGCAGTTATTGTGATTAGAGAAATTACATATTCAAGGAAAAGTCCCTTGAAAAAATCCTTAAACCATCCGCCCATTTTATAATTTGACAAACCAAATTTATGTTCTCGTATATAGGAAAAATAAAAGACCACTGGGAATTCAATTAAATTTAAGATCGTAAGCAAAACTATTATATATATTTGAACAAGAAAAAAATCGCTTATATTTAAAGCAAAATTTTTTATTACAAGATGCATTCCTGAAAGCAAGAATGCGCTCAAAACTACTAATGGCAAAAAAATGCCGCTAAAAATTCTGTTAAAAAATCTGCCCCTGGAGTAGATTTTTGCTTTCTCTCTTACTTTTTGATTAAACTCGTATGGGTACTTTATTTTTTTAGCCATAAGCGCAAAGGTTTTAAATATTCAACTATTAGTCTTTACTGAAATGATAGCACTATTTAAAAAACTTGGCATAGGTGAAACTGCGGCAGCAATTATTATGATTGTTGTTGGAGCGCTCATACTCTGGAAGCCGGATCTTTTAGCTTACTTAGTGGCTGCATATTTAATAATTGTCGGGCTTTTAAAATTGGTCGTGGGCGCAAAATAAAATTATTTCCCAATTCCATACTTGCGCTTTAACTCCCAGTGCCAGAAATGATCTCTTATATCCTTTTTCTTCAAATAAAGTAAAATAGCAATAACAAAAATTCCAGCAACTATAAAAACCTGCCAGACTGAGGGGCTTAGAATTTTCTTGGGCAGCGGCTTTGGGAAAATTGTAAAGAATTGCGGCTCTGTTCTATAAAGTGTCTCATTTTGTACTCGTATTACTGCCTCTAGTGTGTGCGTTCCCTCGGTCCCGCTCACTATCCAGTATGGCCGAACAGTTGCCTCAAGGCCCTTTTGGACAAAAAAGTCAGTACTTGTTACTTCAACACCATCAAGAACCAAAACAATTTTTCCAGATAAGTCAATATTTCCTTTGTTAACAATTACAACCTCATTTCCAAGCTCGCTTTCATTATAAAACCATGAATTATCCAGCTTGAAATCAATAACATAGATGCGTTGCACATTCAAGAAAAAGTTCTTTTCGCATCTCCCAACGTTTCCATCAGAATCTTCAGCAACAAGGCGCAGGTTATATTGCCCTGGCTGCGCAAGCTTTGGAGTTCCCACAATAATTTCAAAATTTCCGTTTCCATTAGTTGTTCCAACAAAATTTACCGCTGTGTTTTCGTTTGGATTTGTGAGATACGCAACAACAGGAATTTTTTCAAGCGGGGCATCATGTATATTTTTTAGATTTCCCGTGACTGCAAAACTCTCTCCTGGCAAAAATTCGCTTCGGGGGATTGAGCAAGTAAGCTTTAATTGATCTGAAAGTACTATTCCTGTCAAAATAACAAATCCAATGTTTCCATTACTATCCACTATTTTGAAAGTAAGTGTGTATGTTCCAGTAGGATCTCCTTTATCGAACGGATATCGTATGCTTATAAAGCCATCTATTACGGAAGTATTATTTGAGTAGATAGTTCCAAGCTCAGAGTGTTCAAGCAAAATATTGCCAGTTCCATTTGCAGGCGTTCCACGCAAGGTAGTTGCTGTTCCAGTTGCTTCCAATGTTTCTCCGATATTAAGCATATAGGAATTTACACTAGTTGTAAGCGGAATCGTTTTCGATATAAAGAAAAATCCTGATTCAAATGTTGTTGCATATGCGGGAGATTTATCAATATCTATTATTATTTGCCAATCAGTGCCTACCTGAGTATTCCTTGCTAGGATCCAAATAATATTTCCTTTATTTATTTGAGAAAAAGTAACAGGAACATTTGCCTGAAAATTATAAATTTTCTGCGCAAGAGGAATTGTAATATTGTATTTTTGGCTATATGCTTTAAAAGTAACAGTTGTCCCTAATAATGTTTGGTCAAGGGTTATTGTGCCATCAACAACTAACTGATCGCCAACATTGTAAGTTGTACCTGTTTTTGGGCTTTTTATGTCAACTGTTGTGGCAGCATTTACAGAAGAGAGGGTGAGCAAAGTAAAAAGCATTATCGATATGAACAAAAATTTTTTCTCCATGCAACCAACTCCCACTTAAATGGATATGCGCTTATAGTAAAAGGATATTTAAATCCTTATCCTAGTGCTGCTTCGCTTTTATTTGGGTATATTTGTAGAGAATTGCTAGAGATTTTATTGCACGATCAGGAGTTGGGTATGTTGGAATGCCACTTCTCTCTAAAATATCTCTATGTAGCTGTGTGTAGTTCCCGCCTGCACTGCAAACCAACATTGGTTTTTGATATTTTGACTTAACTTCCAATAAGTGAGCAATCACATCACTTTCTATGTTTGGTGGTTGGAATAGCAGAATCACAAGCAAGGCATCAATATTTTTGTCCGCCATAGTTGCCTCAAGCGCACATCTGTACATTGCGCTGCTTGCACTTCCTGTCAAATCAATTGGATTGTGCAGAGTTGCAAAAGGCAAAGTGCATTTCATCATTTTCTTTTTTGTTTGCTCAGAAACTTCTTCAACAATCAAACCTTCCTGCTCTGCATAATCAGTTGCCATAACTCCAAATCCGCCGCCATCTGTTATTATTGCAATTCTATTTCCTTTCATGAGTGGCTGAGTTGCTAATGCGCGCGCATAATCAAACATTTCTTCAATTGTTTGCACGCGAATAATTCCAGCTTGTTTGAATGCGGCTGAATAAATTTCATCGCTTCCTGCTAAACTTCCTGTGTGCGATTGGGTTGCAGCCGCCCCTCTTTTAGAGCCGCCTGCTTTTAAACAGAGAATTGGTTTGATTTTTGAAACTTTTTTTCCGATTTCAATTAATTCGCGCGCCCGATTTGCGCCTTCAAGATAAACAGTAATTACTTTTGTCTCTTGGTCATTGCCTAAATATTCCAAAAAATCAATTTCATCAATATCAATTGCATTTCCATATGAAATAAATTTAGAAATTCCAAAACCTTCCTGGGCAGCCCAGTCTAAAATAACACTTCCAAATGCACCACTCTGGGTTATAAAAGCAATTGTTCCTTTTTGCGGCCGGCCAAGCCTGTAAGCGGGCAAAAATAGCATATCAACTTGCGAAGTTGTATCGAAAATTCCCAAACAATTAGGGCCGATAACATTTATTTTGTATTTTTCAATAATTTTTTTCAACTCGCTTTCTATTTTTTCGCCGCGCGACCCGATTTCTTTAAACCCAGAGCTGATAATTGTGACTGCTCGTATCTTTTTTTCTCCGCAATCTTTCAAAATTTTTGCAATGACATCTGCAGGGGTCAAAATTACAGCAGCGTCAACATCATCATGAATGTCTTTTACAGTTGGATAGGACTTTAAATTTAAAATCTGATCTGCGTCTGGGTTGACAGGAAAAACTTTTCCAGCAAAACCCTCCTCAACAAAATTTTTTAGAACAATATGGCCAATTTTTTGGGGATTTCTAGATGCGCCTATAATTGCTACTGATTTTGGGTTGAAAAAAAGGTCTAAATTTTTTGTCATAGGAGTAAATAGTTGAAACAAATAAGCGATGTGGCTATTTTAATGTTTTTACGCTGAAAATTCCTCTTTTATATTATAAAGTTTAATTGCATCTCTAATTATTAGAGGGCGTAGAAACATCTGAAACCATAGTGTGTTTAGGCCAGCTTTTCTTATCTCTTCATCACACTCATAAAGAACAGCTGTAAATCTTCTCAAAAGTTGTACTTGTTCCTCAGTTATACCTCGGCGCAAATAAACTATCGTTTGCCCTTTTATTGATTGAAAAAAGCTATGGATAGCGGAATTAACTTTTCCTATGGCTGCTAATTGGTTGGCATTAAGATTAAAATTGGGGTTATTTTTGTTTTTGTCTAGATATTTAGCAGTTTCTGGACCGAATTCTTCCATGTTCATTTTTTAAGGAGAGGGAGATATTTATTACTTTCTTTTAACAAATTCAGCAATTCTTTGAATTCCCTCTTTTATTCTGCTTTCCTTTTCAGAGACAAAAGTTAGCCTGCAGTGCCTTCTCCCAGACTGGCCGAAATATCTTCCCGGAATGACAACAACATGTTTTTCTTTCAAAAGCTTTTCAGAAAACTTTTCTTCATTCAGTTTTAGGTCTCTTAAATAAAGTGAGAAATCAACAAAATAGTAAAACGCGCCATGCGGCTTTACAAACCCAGCATCTGGCAAGTGTTTTTTCAGCATCTTGCCCATTACTTCCATTCTCTTTCTATAGGTTGGCAGAACTGTTTTTTGTAGATATTGTTTTTTAACCTTATAAAATGCCTCTGCACCAATTTGCGAAATGTTTGAGGGGCAGAGATTCACATACTGGCTTAACTTTGCAATTGCCTCAATTGCTTTTTGCGGACCATAGATATAACCAAGCCTAAAAGCCGGAGCTGAGCAGGACTTTGAGTATGTGAAAACAGATAAAGTATTTTCAGGAGCAAACGTGTAAGCTGGCCAGTGTTTTCCTTCATAAATAATATCTTTGTAGGTTTCATCTGTTATGAGCCAAAAATTGTGGTCCTCTGCAAAATTTGCAACTGCTCTTACTGTTTCTTTGCTCAAAACTCGGCCTGTTGGGTTATCAGGGGATAATAGAATCAGAGCTTTTGTCTTTTTTGAGATTAAATTTTCAATTAATTCTGTTTTAATCTCAAAATTTTCTTGCCATTTTGTAGGGATAAATTTTAATTTCGCCCTTTCTTTTATTCCAGGTCCTGGAAAGCCAGCATAAGTTGGATCTGCTAAAATAATTTCATCCCCTGGATTGATTATAGATTCAAGAGCAAGATCAATTGCTCCTGTTGCCCCTGTTGTTAGACAAATCTGCACAGGATATATTGAAAGTTTTTCATATTTTTTTAGATCAGTACAAATTTCTTCGCGCAGGGAGAGATTTCCCTTAGTCGCTGTGTATGACATTGATTTGAAAGGATCTTTTTTCAGAGAAGAAATAATTTCATCTACAACTGCGTGTGGTGGTGGAAGAGAAGGGGCACCGCCGCCAAAAGAAATTATATCTTTGTGGGCTTTTGATTCTGCTAATAGTGCAGCGATTTTTCTAATTGGACTTTCTCTTAGTTCGTGCTCGATAGTTGCAAGTTCCAAGGGCATCTTATTCCAAAATTATTCTTGCATCTGCAGCTTTTGCTTCTTTTTCATTCACAAAAAGTGGATTTATATCAAGCTCTTTTATTTGAGGATTTTCTGAAACCAATTGCGAAACTTTTAATAAAATGTTTAAAATAGCGCTTTCATTTATTGGTTTTTGGCCGCGCACTCCTTGTAAAATTTTGTATCCCTTTAGCTCGTGCAACATTTCTTGTGCATCCAATTTTGAAATTGGGGCAACTCTAAAAGTAACATCTTTCATTATCTCAACTAAAACCCCCCCAATTCCAAACATGACTGTTGGCCCGAATTGAACATCTTTAATAGCCCCAATTATTACTTCTTTTCCAGAAGCCATTTCCTGAATTAGAACTCCGTGAATTTTTGCGCCTTTCTTATATGCACGCGCGTTTTTTTGCAGAGTTTCAAAAGCCTGAGCAACTTCTTCAACAGTTTTTAAACCAACAGCAACTGCTTTTGCCTCTGTTTTATGCACAATTTCTGGAGAAACAACTTTCATTACAACAGGAAAACCGATTTTTTGCGCAGCCTTTATTGCATCTTCTTTTTTATTAACTAAAATTCCTTTTGTAGTTGGTATTCCATAAGAATCTAGAACTTGCTTTGCCTCAACCTCTGTTAGAACTGCGCGTTTCTGGGCTTTAACTCTTTTAAACAAAGTAAGAACGGCTGATTTCGCCATAACTTGGGTTAATGTAATTGATATTATATACTTTAACCCCTCACAATTTGGGTTCCAGCCCTACCCTCTAAAGCAGGGATAATTTTATTAATCGAGCATATCATTGCTCGCTTTCCTCTAAATTTAGAAAAGTTAATAGCTGCCTGAATCTTTGGTAACATACTTCCCTGTGCAAACTGTCCTTCATCGATATATTGCTTTGCTTTGCTCATTGTTAACTTCTTTAAAGCCATTTGATTCTTTTTTCCGAAATTGATAAAAACATTTTCAACATCTGTCGCTATGAGCAGTATATCTGCTTTTATTTCTTGGGCCAGCTTTGCGCTTGCCAAATCTTTATCGATCACAGCTTCAACACCGTGCAAGTTTTTTCCTTCCTTAACCACGGGAATCCCGCCACCGCCGCATGCAATAACTATAAACCCGGAATCAACTAATTTCCTGATCTCTCTTTTCTGGTAGATTGTAATTGGGCGAGGGGATGCAACAACCCTTCTCCATCCACGTGGAGTTTTAATCATTCTCCAATTCTTGATTTTATTTTTAAAATAAGGGCCAATTGGTTTTGTTGGATTTTTAAAAGCAGGATCATTTTTATTAACTTTGACATAAGTTAAAACAGTCAAAAAAAGTTTTTTCTCAGAAATGCCAAGATTCATTAATTCTTGATCTAGAGTTGATTCTATCATATATCCGATTTGCCCCTGAGTTTCTGCTACTAATAACTGTAGCGGCATCTTTGGAACTAATCCGGTTGCTTCCTGCTGTAAAAGAATGTTCCCCACCTGTGGACCGTTTCCATGAGTTATGACAACAGAATATTTTTTAGAGAGCCTGGCAATTTGTTTGATTGGAGCTTTTAGATTTTGCAGCATTTCATTATAAGTCCCGCGCTGGCCAGTCTTTACAAGAGCATTTCCTCCAAGTGCAATAACTATTTTTTTCATTTAACATAGAATTATAAAGAAGAATTACTTAAATAAATTTGTCATGGGGTCGCTTTCAGTTAAACATCTCATTTCAATTAACGATTTGAGCAGAGTCGATATTGAAAAAATTTTTGAGAAAAGCAAAGAGCTCAAAGAAAAGTTGAAAAAAGAAATTTCTCACGAGGAATTAAAAGGAAAAACTTTGGCAATGATATTTGAAAAGCCCTCAACTCGGACAAGGGCTTCTTTTGAAATTGCAATGACTCAACTCGGTGGGCATGCAATGTTTCTAAGCCAGAACGACCTGCAGCTTGGAAGAGGTGAGAGCATAGCCGATACTGCAAAAGTTTTAAGCAGATATGCGGACGCTATAATGGCGCGCACTTACCAGCATGAAACACTTTTGGAACTAGCTAAAAATTCTTCTGTTCCCGTTATAAATGGATTGTCTGATTTTGAGCATCCGTGCCAGATACTTGGGGATCTCTTCTCGATAATTGAGCATAAGGGAAGTTTAGAAAACTTGAAATTGGCGTGGACAGGTGATGGAAATAATGTTTGCAACTCGCTAATTTATAGTTGTGCAAAGTTAGGGATTGAGCTGAGTGTTGCAACTCCCAAAAAGTATAAGCCAAGTGAAAAAGTTTGGAAGAACATAGGGAGTTATGCAAAAAGCAAAATAAGTTGGACTGAAAACTTAAAGGAAGCTGTTAAAAATTCTGATGTAATATTCACAGACACATGGGTTTCAATGGGGCAGGAAAAGGAAAAAACAAAGCGATTGAAAATTTTTAAGCCGTATCAGGTAAATGAAAAACTTGCAAAAAATGCAAAGCCTGATTATTTGTTTATGCACTGCCTTCCTGCATATAGAGGGTATGAAGTAACAGCTGATATAATTGATGGGCCGCATTCAATTGTTTTGGATGAGGCTGAGAATAGATTGCATGTTCAAAAAGGAATACTTGCCCTTTTATTAAAATGAAAAGACGTGTTATAATCATGGGGGCTGCTGGCCGTGATTTCCATAATTTTAATGCGTTCTTTAGAAATAACTCAAATTATAATGTTGTTGCATTTACACAAGCATCTGAACAAAATATAGGGGCGCTTTCAAAACTCCCCCAAAGAAAATACCCAAAAGAGCTTTCTGGAAAATTTTATCCAAAAGGTATCCCGATTTATTCAGAAGAAAAACTATTAGCGCTAATAAGAAAATTAAAAGTTGATGAGGCTGTTCTGGCTTATTCTGATTTAAGCTTCCAGTATGTCATGGAAAAAGCTTCACAAGTGCTTGCAGCGGGAGCTGATTTTAAATTAATGGGATTAAATTCAACAATGCTCAAATCAAAAAAACCATTTATCTCGATTTGCGCTGTGCGTACTGGCTGTGGGAAAAGCCAGACAACTAGAAAAGTTGCAAAACTTCTGAAAGAAAGGGGCTACAAGGCCGTTGTTATAAGGCATCCAATGCCATATGGAAATTTGAGAAAACAAATTTTACAAAGGTTTGAAAAGTATGAGGATTTAAATCGATACAATTGCACAATTGAGGAGCGCGAGGAATATGAACCGCATATTGAAAACGGGAACATTGTTTATGCAGGAGTTGATTATGAAAAAATTTTAAGAAAGGCTGAGAAGGAGGCAGATGTAATAATTTGGGATGGAGGAAATAATGATTTCCCTTTTTATAAAACTGACTTACATATAGTTTTAGTTGACCCGTTAAGGCCAGGGCATGAAATCTTGTATTATCCCGGAATGACAAATTTGCTTATGGCAGATGTTATTGTTGTTGCAAAAGAAAAAAGTGCAACAAAAGAAAATATTGAAAGGGTAAAGAAAAATGTCAGAACTTTTAACAAAAAAGCCATAATTATTGATGCAACTTCGGAGATAAAAGTTGAGAAACATGAATTAATTCATGACAAAAGAATTCTAGTTGTTGAAGATGGCCCAACCTTAACTCACGGGGGGACAAGATTCGGAGCTGGTTATATTGCTGCGAAAAATCACGGCGCAAAAGAGATTGTTGATCCACGTCCATATGCAGTTGGTTCTTTAAAAAAAATTTATGCGGAGTACAAGCAGTTAAAAGAGATACTTCCTGCGATGGGCTATAACAAAGTTGAAATTGATGAACTGCAAAAAACTATAAATCATGCGAGATGTGATTCTGTGATTGTTGGAACTCCAATAAGGCTTGATAGGATATTGCGAGTTAACAAGCCCATTGTGCGAGTTCATTATGAACTCAAAGAAATTGGAAAGCCAGATCTTGAAACAATAATTAGTAAATTTGAAAAAGAATTTCTATGAAAAAAGCGCAAAAAATTCTATCAGAAAGTAAGAAATATAGAATAGATGTTGGTTTATCCAATTTAGCTGCTGTGAAAGGCGAGGGCTGTTATTTGATAGATGTGGATGGGAAAAAGTATTTGGATTTTCATTCAAATGTGAGCACAAATAACATAGGCTATGGGAACCCTGAAGTTAAAGAAGTTGTTCGTGAGTATTCAAAAAAGGGTATTTACAAAGTTGATGGAACGCTTACAATTTTGGAAGAAGCTTTAGTTCTGGCAAAAAAACTTTCTAAACATTTGCCAAAGAACTTGAGAAAATCTTTTTTTGTAAATAGTGGGGCTGAAGCTGTTGAAAATGCAATGAAACTTGCCTATTTAAAAAAAGGCCCTCTTGGCGGGGTCTCTGTTAAAGGAGCTTTTCACGGGAGGACTATAGGGGTTTTAAGCTATACCTCAAGTAAGGCAATTCAGAAAAAATTTTTCCCTGTTCTTCCGCATCATGAACTTGATTTTTGTGGAGAAAAGGGGTATTGTAATTTCCGCGAGCTTGAGGATTTGATTTCTCGAGAACTCACGCCTGCTTTTGTAATTATTGAATGTGTCCAGGGAGAAGGTGGCTATCGCCCTTTGAGCAAAGAGTTTGTAAAATATCTGCGAAAAATTACAAAAGAGCATGACATCGCTTTCATTATTGATGAAGTTCAGGCGGGAATGGGTAGGACTGGAAAATGGTGGGCATTTGAGCATTACAATGTTGTCCCTGATATAATGGCCACTGGAAAAAGTTTGCAAGTTGGAGCAACAATTGCAGGCAAAAAATATGATATGGCAAAACAAGAGCGCGGCGCACTTGGATCAACTTGGGGTGGTGGGCATGTGATTGATTTAGCAGTTGGAGCAAAAGTAATTGAGATTATTGAAAAGAAAAATTTAGTTAAAAATGCAGAGCGGATGGGAGATTATATGCTTAAGCACTTTAAAGAAATTCAATTAAAATATCCAAGAAAAATTATTGATGTACGCGGAAAAGGATTGATGATTGGAGTTGAAATAGATAGTGTAAAAAGAAGAAAGAAAATTATTGATGGAGCGTTTAAGAATGGTTTACTTTTGCTTGGTTGCGGCGAAAAAACAATCAGAATTGCACCGCCTTTAATCATAGATGGGGAAACAGCTGATAAAGGGATTGAGATGATTGAAAAGCTGATTAAGAAGTACTAAACTATTTTATATCTACTTAGAGTACTCTTAAATCTACGCCCGCTCTTCAAAACGCCCTCAAATTCTGACCGTTCATCTTTTATTTTTCGAAAAAGCTTAAGCCACGCATCTCTAACTCTTATATTTTTAAAAAGTAAAACTAAATTTACTTCTCTAACTTCAACATGTGCTTTATTCTTAAAGGCTGCAATACCTCTAAAAGCTTCCTCTATATTTGAAGGAATCCTTCCAGCTATACCATAGACTATGGCAATATATGGACTTGGATAAGCAACATATGAGTGCCTATCAAAAAAGTTAAGATCGGCTATATTTTGAAAAATAGTTGTAAACTCTGGTCTCAATGAAAGCGTATCTTGGGCAGGGCTTTTTCTTCTTGGCATATTTGATTTATGGTTCGGAAAGTATTTAAAAGTTCTCAAAGAAATAGAGCAGCTATGATGCGAAAAGACTTAAGGTACTTCCCTTTTCGCATATGTGAAAATCGGAAGTGCTTAAAGGTGATTTTCACATGATTTTGGATGTACATCTCCATACAATTTTCTCAGATGGGATAAACACGCCAGCTGAAATGGCAGCGCAAGTAAAAAGGCTAAAAATAGATGGCTTTGCAATTACTGACCACAATACTGTTAAAGGGCAAAAAATCGCTAGAGAGGCTGCAAAAAAATTAAAACTTACTTTTGTCCCCGGAATCGAGGTAAGTTCTTTGGAAGGGCATGTTTTGGGACTGTTTATAACAGAGAATATCCCAAAATGTCTTTCTGCAGAAGAAACTGTTGAGCGCATTCATGAGCAAGGGGGAATAGCAATTGCTGCTCATCCCTATGATCATTTTAGAGAGAGCGTTAAAGATTTAGTTAGAAAAGTTAAGTTTGACTATATTGAGGTTTATAACACTCGGGCGCCGTTTTTGCCAGATAATTGGAAGGCCCAAAAAGTTGCAAAAGAATTGGGCTTGAAAATAACAGCAGCATCTGATGCACACGCAATTGAGGAAGTTGGATATGGAACTGTTTATGTAAAAGGTTTGAATGATTTCAGCTCAGGAAAATTAAAAATACATAAAGCAAACTGGACTCCGCCGTGGATACTTACATATGGAAAATTCAGAAGATTACTAAAAAAACATGGGTTATACTAACTAAGAAAATCGCTGAAAATTCTGCTATTTATTAAGTGGGAAAATTACATTAACTGTTCAATCTTGCGCACTATTGGAACTGTGAACAATAGCAATCCAAGCCACACTATGAAAATCACTAGAATAAAAGATGGCCAATCAACAATAAGTCCCTGTGTGTGCGAAATCATTAGCACTAATACCCCAAAAGAAAGTATGAGTGCGCCGATAAAACTCAGTACAATTTCCTCGACAGCAAACTTTATTTTCTTTTCCTCACTTGCTCGCATTGGCATTTTTGCCATGTGAGCAGATAAAGTTTGGCTTTTTAAATACTTTACTAATGCTTATATATCGGCAGATTCACTAAACTCCTGCTAAAAAATATGAAAAAAATGTTGTTTCTTGTTCTGATTTTAAGCATGGTGATTTTTTTAGCAAAGCCAGCAAATGCGCAAGTAGTGAGATGCACACTTGGACCGGTTGGTGTTGTAAATGATGTTGGCCCTGACATGAAAACGCATAGCAAAGCAACGTGGTATTTTTCCTGCCATAACATAACTAAAAACTTTGGACAGATGACTAAGATGGTGTATAACATACCTTTAACTGATGTTGGCAATTTTGAAGCAAGTGATAATCTTGGAACTATGAAAGTGCTTGAAGGGCCTGCTTATGCAACTGCATCAACAGGGGAAAGAGAAAGTACTCTAGGGGTTATATTTAGAAAACCTATTTTTCTAACAGACGAAGATATCTCTTATTTTATAATAACAGAATTTGATTCTTTTACTTTAGTTAGTGCAGGGGAGAATGGCACTTTTTCAATCATGCCTGGAAAGCAGCTATCAAGTCCAAAGGTTACAATTGTTACAGGAGGAGTAACTGAGACAATCTATCCTGTTGAGAGAGTTAATTATGAGCTTAAACTTCCCTCGGATGCAAGTGTACAAACATTAACATCTGGATGTTCTTTAAGCGGCGGCCAGATAAGCTGCCAAAATTTAAACCAAACAGTTTTTAACGCGCTTGAGATAAGGTGGTCAAAACCAGCAGGCGGGAGCGGACTTTTTGGTAAAATAAGGCAAAACATCGGGAATTTGTTGCCTGGTCTTACAAATGTATTTAAAGGAATAGGAAGTAGTTTAGCTAAGCTTGTAAAAGGCAAGTAAATGGGTGCTGAGCAAATAATAGCTTTGATTGGAATCGGAGCAGCTGTAGGGGCTCTTACTTATCATGCTTTTTTTAGAAGTGCAAAAACAGCTGAGCGCCGCGAAGCTGAGAATTTTGAGATTCCTGTTGCGCTTCCAAAAGCTTTTGGTGGAAAGGAGAAAATAGAACAGCAGCCTCCAAAAGCCAAAACAGGAACCCCTCTAAAAGCACTGTGCATTCATTGTAAAAAAGCAGTTGCTTTGCCGTTTAGGTGCAGATTCTGTACTGAACTTTTCTGTGGGGAGCACAGGCTTCCTGAGAATCACGAGTGCGAAGCGCTATAGCCCAAAATCTTTATATACTACTTTTTACCATTATATAGTGGTAACATAGGGAGAGGTAATGGTATTATTCCTTGTAGTAGCAATTCCAGTAATTTTGATATTTGCAGGACTCGGTTTGCTAATTAAGAACCCAAGGCATTGGGTCCTTGGGAAGATTATTTTTGAGTTTAAACAGTACGAGCGCGGAGTTGTGTTTAGATTTGGAAAGTATCATAGATTAGTTGGCCCGGGGTGGGTTTTTATAATCCCAATAATCGAGACTTTTGCGAAGTATGATTTGAGGGTTGAGACAATAGATGTTGCGCCTCAGGAAGTTATTACAAAAGATGCTGTAAAGTTAACGATTGATGCTGTTATTTATTTGAAAGTTGAAGACGCTGTAAAAGCTGAGTTGGTTGTTGAAGAGGATTACAGAAAAGCGGTTGAGGAGCATGTAAAGAGCAGAATAAGAAACGTTGTTGGAAACTTAGAATTGCAGGATTTGTATGCACGAATTACAGAGATAAACAAGCAGTTAAAAGATGAGACTCAAAAACTTACAGCAGAGTGGGGAGTTGATATAATTACCATTGAATTGCAAAGAGTTACTCCGCCTGAAGATGTTGTAGAAGCAATGAAAGCAGAGGAAGTTGCGCTGTTGTATAAGAACGCAGCTGTTCAGGAAGCAGAATCAACAAAAATCAGAATCCGCGCACTTGAGGAAGCTGCAGGTGGATTGAGCAATTCAACAATCGCATATCTTTACTTGAAAGCATTGAAAGATGTTGCAGATGGAAAAGCAACAAAAATCATATTCCCGATGGAGCTCACAAGAGTTGCTGAAAAATTAGCAAGCGGACTTGGCGGAAATATGCCAAAAGAAAGGCTTGAGCAGCTTTTGGAGAGCGTTGTAGGGAAAAAGTAACTTGCTACACGATGCAGTGCTGAAGTGAGCAGAGGTAGTTGAAAATATGGAAGGGTTTGATGAGTTTGTCATTAAAAATAGGACAGAATTGAATAAAGTCTCAAGTAGAGCGAGAGTTCTGAGAATTCATTATCCGATTAATGTTCAGGATGCTGTAAACATAATGAGACAGTGCAGAACCCTTGAAGAGGTTGTTTTTGAACGCAAGGCTTTTGAGCGAACTGACCCTGAGGCAAAGCAGTATCTTGATAAATGGGTTTTTGTTGAAACAGAATGAAAAGAATAAAGAAGGCATTTCCATTGGTGTTTTGGGTAGTTGAAACTGTAAAAGAAGAGATTGACAGACACTGGGTTGAACGAAAATAGCTTAGAAAATTCTGTCTTCAAAATAGTTGCACACGGTGCAGCGCCACTCTTTTTTTCCTTCAGTAGAAACCACTTTTTCCATATATCTAGCCTGGCCTCTTTTTTCGCAGCGCGAACACTTCTTTTTGAACAAGTCCATGGTTGAACTATATTAATAACCAGTGCTTAAAATTATTTATGCAAGAGCTAATAGAGTTTACCATAGAGAACAGAGAAGATATTTGGAAAATTCCTCCCGAGACAAAAGTTCTAAGAATTGATTGTGGATTGGCAATGCATGCTGCAAAAGAAATTGTTCTAAGATGCAGAGAATTAGATAAAATTATTTTCTCTGGGAACGCTTTTAATCTGACTGAAAGAGAAGTGAGAGATTATTTAAATGCCGAAATTTATCATATTGCAATCGAGGGGGAGTTCACGCATCACGGAGTTCCGCCAAAAATTGCAGATGCGATAAAAAAATTATATGCACGCGGCGATCACAATTTGGATTCGCTCGCATTAAAATTTAGATTGCCAAAGGAAAAAATCTGGCATATAATTCATGGCAAGGCCCCGCCCCAAAGGAAGAAGCTGATTAAAATCTGCGCGACTAAAAGTCGCTTGATTTTCAAATAAGAAATAAATGAGGCGATTTGAAAATGTCTGAAAAATATCCAAAACTTGCAGTTGATGTCCTGATTGCTGATGAAACAAAGGGAATCCTATTAGTAAAGAGAAAAACAGAGCCCTTTAAGGGAAGGTATGCATTGCCAGGCGGAATGGTGGAGTATGGAGAAACCGTTGAGAAGGCTGCAGTAAGGGAAGTGAAAGAGGAAACTGGTTTGGATGTTGAGCTTGAAGGAATTTTGGGAGTTTATTCAGATTCGGACAGAGATCCGCGCGGCCACACGGTGTCACTAGTTTTCTTTGCAACGCCAAAAAAAGGCAAGATAAGTGGCTCAACAGAGACAGAGGATGTTGGCTATAAAACTTTAAAAGAAATTGAAAATCTTGAGCTTGCTTTTGATCACGAAACGATAGTTGAGGACTTTAAAATAATACAAATGGATGAGGAAGAGGGGAAAGTAAAGAGAAAATAATTTTATTACCTCATTAAGCTAAAACTTCCTATAGCGCCTACAGCACCAGAGCCATCATTGCAAACCTGATTGGGGCAGCTCTCAAAGGTGCCCTGCATTAAATCGCTTGTAAAAGTCCCAGAGTATTCTATAACCCCTACTATAAATTTGAAAGAGGAGCTGCTCACTGTACCAACACCAGCAGCTGGAGGGAAAGTTCCTGGCTGGCTGCAGGGTACATCTGCTATTAGCTGATTATTTTTTGTTATTGTAGCCTGCATTGTCCCTGCCAAATTATTGCCATTCTGCTGGAAATTTAATCTCAATCTTCCTTCATAAGAACAAGCAGGATTGCCAACATTATTGCGCCACTGTGCTGGCCCTTCCCAAATTCCAGTTAAATCTCTTGCAGGCGAAATAGTTGTAGTTAGTTCTTTTCCTGGTTCAGTGGCTCCAGCAGTCCCATTTTGCTGAGGCTGGATACAGCCGCTTATAAGAATCGCAGAAAGCAACAGAAGTGATATCAGCAGTTTCATAGTTATGACATTTTTGTTGGTTATTTATAAAGTATTCTGTGACAATCACAAAGAAATATAAATTAAAGCACGTTATTGAAAGCTAATATGAAAACTCTGCTCCAGCATGTTGATTACATTCGATATGAGGTAACTCGAGAGACAAAATTAGCGCAGAAAATTTCTGAAAAAGAAAAAAAAGGTGCGATGGAGGAATGTTTGTTTGTTCGTTTTGCAAGTGAAAAATCGGATGAAGGCAATGAAAAGGAAATTGTTGAAAAAACTATCGCAGATTTAAAAGATGTTCTAAAGCAAATTAATTGCAAAAAGGTTTTTCTCTATCCGTATGTGCACCTTTTGTATGGAACTGAGCCCTCGAGCCCGCAAACAGCTCTGAAAATTATGGACATGCTTGAGGAACAATTAAAAAAAGAAGATATCGAAGTTGAACACGCTCCTTTTGGATATTATAAAATGTTTGAGATGAAATGTAAGGGCCATCCGCTGAGCGAACTTAGTAGAGTAATCACAGCAGGAAAAGAGGAAAACCCAATTACAAAGAAACTTGCAAAACAAACAGCGCGAATTGATAAAGAAAAATTATCTGAAAACGACCACAGAATTTTGGGGCCGAAATTAGGACTATTTAGTTTTCAGGAAGTTGGGCCTGGAACTGTTTTTTTCCATAATAAGGGAATGATAATTAGAAATAAGTTAATCGAATTTTGGCGCGCAGAGCATAAAAAAGCAGATTACCAGGAAATTAACACTCCAATCATCCTTGATAAAAGTTTATGGCAAGTCTCTGGTCATTGGGAGCATTACAAAGATTTAATGTTTTTCACAAAAGATGAGGACAGGGAATTTGCATTAAAGCCGATGAACTGCCCTGGCGCGATTTTAGTTTATAAGTCTTCGTACAGAAGTTATAGGGAATTGCCTTTGAGATTAGCGGAACTTGGATTAGTAAACAGAAATGAATTGAGTGGAGTTCTTGCAGGATTGTTCAGATTGAGAAGCTTTACGCAAGATGATGCTCACATTTTTGCAACAGAGGAGCAAGTTGAGGGAGAAATTGAAAGGGTTGTAAAGCTAACGGACTATTTCTACAAAAAATTTGGGTTTGAATATTATGTTGAACTTTCCACTCGGCCTGAAAAATCAATGGGAACAGATGAGCAGTGGAAAAAGGCTGAGAAAGGGTTGGAAGATGCTTTGAAAAACTTAAAACTAAAGTATAAAGTAAATAAAGGCGAGGGCGCATTTTACGGCCCGAAAATTGATTTTCACATAAAAGATTCTCTTGGAAGAAACTGGCAGTGCGCAACTGTCCAAGTTGACTTCCAGCAGCCGCAGAGATTTGATCTAAGCTATGTGGATAGAGATGGAAAGCAAAAAATGCCCGTTATTATTCACAGAGTTATTTATGGAAGCATTGAGCGTTTTATTGGAATTTTAGTTGAGCATTACAAAGGAGCATTTCCTTTATGGCTTGCTCCTGCCCAAGTTACTGTTTTATCTATGAGTGATAAAAATGTAAAGTACGCAGAAGGAGTTAGAAAAAAATTGGAAGAAGCTGGATTGAAAGTTATTTCTGATTTTGAGCCGAACACAATTGATTACAAGGTAAGAAATGCAGAGTTACAAAAAATAAATTACATTTTAGTTTGCGGGGAAAAAGAAGAGGAAAAGAAAACAATTGCTGTGCGCTCGCACAAAGAGGGAAAAGTTCAGTACGGAGTAAAGATCGAGGAATTTGTTAAGGACGCCCTGAAACAGATTGAAGAAATGAAGTAGGTTTTCTTCTTTTTCTGTGCTTCCAGAGAGCCCGAAGCTTTCGCATAGGAGCAGAGCGATAGTTGACATCACGAATTTCATGAACAATATCAGATAATTTATCTATATTTTTCACAATAACTCCTATAACATTAAAAAGTCTTCTATTCGCAAATTTTCGCGCAACAACTCCAACAATAATTTCTACAGATGCTTTCCTATTAAGGCCAATAATTCTGTTCTTCAAATCCTTCAATCTATTATAAGAGTGACTAGCCTCACCTACATCACCTTCAACTATCGCAATTCTTTTGCTTGATTTAATAATCTGCTTTGCTAAGCTTAGAAAGGTTTCTATCTCCTTATAAGAGTCTATGACATGGCTGCTGGCTGGAAGCACAGCCGTTCTCCTAGCATGGGACACTATCTCTGTGGTTCCTAGGATTAGCAGTCCGCCGCTTTCAATAAAAATCATTAAACCATATTGCTTATTGACTATTTGTTCTATAATGCTTCTTCTAATTTCATCAAGTGTTAGTTGAACTGAATCGACGTACATTAATGCACCAACAGCTCTCAGCTCTTTTATCAATTGAGTTCCTTTTTTCCCTCCGACAAAATCATCAATTACAACATTTTTATCTGAATAATTTAATGTCATCGTTAGTATTCGTGATAAGTTAAGGCTATAATCTTATCGACCTCGGATTTTTATGATCGTGTTTTCGCAATCCGCCTGAAAATTTTTTTGGAATATGTTTTAGTTCGTGAATCAAAACTTCCTCCTGTTTTTCAGGACTTAGTTTATCAAATCTTTCAGACAAAACCTCAATCACATACCGCGGCTCCATGTACAAAGCCTGCTGCCATATTTTTGGAAAGCTCCAAATGCGCGCCAAAATTCTTCTTGAACTTGAACCCTTGCTTCTGAAACAGTAAATTCTTTCAGCACTCACATTATGAAAGCCGTTATTCTGAATAAGCTCGGAAATTTTTCGCTTTATGTCAGGGGCTGAATAATACTTAATGGCCATTTTAATAAACCTTATAATAAGTGTGTTACATTTATTTGTATTATGAAGGCGCATGAATTTATGAATTCGCATCCAACAACTGTAACTAAGGCTATGACTGTTGAGCAAGTGATAAAAATAATGAAAGAAACTGCTCACGACGGGTTTCCTGTTATTGAGGGTGGAAAGGTTTTTGGTATTATTGCATATGAGGATATAATATTGCAACCGCTTGATAAAAAAGTTGAAGAAGTTATGGAACGCCGTGTTGTTGCAATTCCGCCTGAAATGGATATGGAAGCAATTGCCCGTTTAATGTTCAGATCTGGACACTCACGATTCCCTGTTGTTGATGATAAAGGAAATTTGTTGGGATTAGTTACTAACTCAGATGTTATCCGGGCCCATATTGAAAGAGTTACTCCTTTGAAAGTTGAGACTCTGAAGAAAACTCTTGAGAGCTTGCACAATGTTAAAGTTACTTTTTTAGAGGACAATCTGCTGCTGAGAAATCTCATCCCTACCCAAGGGAAAATCTACAAAGATGAACTCTCTGCGAGAGAATATGAAATAACGCTTGGGCTTGCAGAGCCGCTGCTTGTTGTCCAAAACGGCCAGCGATATGTTTTGGTTGATGGCCACCACAGAGCATTAGGCGCGCTGCGGCAGGGTGTGGAGAAAATGCACTGCTATATTTTAAAACTTGATCATGAGGTTGAGCTTGGACTAGAAAAAACGGCTGAAAAAATGGGGCTGAAAACTTTGGATGATATAGAAATTTTAGATGGCTTATCACCTTATACACTTCCTTTAATTTTGGAGAATGGAGTTGTAAAAAGGCTTGTATAAAATGAGTTCTGTAAAAGTCCTTTATTGGAGAGATGATCCAGCGGCAACAAACATTGCAAACAATCTGCGCGAAATTGGATTAGGTAATTTATTAGTTCAATCCCCAAAATCTCTTTTGTTCACAACTCAAAAAGAATTGGAAAAAATGTTCCAAGAAGTAAATGATACCGATTATTTAATAGTCGCTTCAACACACAGAAGCGAAACAAAAAAACCTGCTTTAACTGTTCATTCAACAGGTAATTTTGGAAGCGCAGATCTGGGCGGAGCGCCAAATGCTCTTTCATATACGTGGCCAGCTGCATTAAAAATCGGCCTGCAATATTTTTCACAAAATGCTCCGGAGGGATTTGATATTACAATGGAAGCCACTCATCACGGCCCAACAAACTGGGAAAAGCCATTAATTTTTATTGAAATTGGAAGCACAGAAAAAGAATGGTCAAGAAAAGACCTCGGGGAGATAGTTGCGCGCGCAATCAAAGAGATTTACGAAAAAGCGCCTTCCGCAAAATTTGAAAAATATGCAGCTTTTGGAGGGACACATTACTGCGCTTCCTTTAATAGAATCCAAATTGAAAATGAAAAAGCCGCCATTGGGCATGTCGCAGCTAGATATGCCTCTGAATTTTTGAATGAAAATACAGTAAGGCAGGCAGTTGAAAAAAATTTTGCAAAAAAAGCTGTTATCGATTGGAAAGGAATAAAAAGCGACGCCAGAAATAAAGTACTTTCTGTCCTAGAAAAACTAAACGTTCCATACTTAACAACATCTGACCTATAAAAAGACAAGGAATATATACTTCTGAATTTGTGTATATATTTAGTGGGAAAATGCGCGAAGTGGAAGAAGTAAATTAAGCTCGCTTATTTTCTCTCGCGAGGCTCGAGAAAATGGAAGTCCGAAAGCTAATTAAGATGGGAAAGAGCAGCTGTGTTGTTTCGCTGCCGAAAAAATGGATTGATTCTACAAAATTAAAACCAGGGAACAATGTTTACATAGATGATTTTTCAAATGGCGGGCTTTTGCTGCGCTCTGAAAACTCTGCACCACAGATGCGAACGGTAACCCTACAGCTTGACAATAAAATAGATTTTGATTATTTGCAAAGAATACTTGTCAGCAAATATCTTACAGGGTTCGAGCGCATTGATATTGAAGGCAAGGAAATTCTTTCTCCAAAACTACGAGAGGAAATTTCAAGGGTATCAAGTTCACTTATTGGTTTGGAGGTTGTTGAGGAAGGGATGAAACGTATTTCGATTGAATGCCTTGTAAAACCAGGGGAACTTCCCATTGATAAAATAATTCGCAGAATGTATTTGCTTGCAAAGGATATGCACAAGGACGCTGTTGATGTTTTGTTCCAGCGCGATAAAATTCTTGCAAAAACTGTTATTGAGAGAGATTCGACAATAAATCGATTGCATTATTTATCAATGCGCTATCTAAATCTTGCAACAACTCCGGGAGCGTCTTCTGATATTGATATTTCCGCAAAGGAATGCCTATTTTATCAATCGACAACTAAAAAACTTGAAGGAGTAGCAGATCATGCAAAGGGGATCGCTAAATATTTAAGCAGAGTTGATCAGAGAAAGCTCCCAAAAAATCTTGTTGAGAACATTAAAAAAGTTAATTTGAGAATTAATGAGCTATTTGACACATCAATGCGCGCCTTCTTTAAAAACGATCCAGTGATGGCGAACTCTGTCATTGAGAACTCTGAGTCGATAAGAGAAGAACTGAAAGAAATGGCTCAGAGCGCGCTTAGATTGAAGGGAGAGGCAGCTTTGAATATTGCTCTAGCTCTTGATAGTGGATTAAGAATTATTGAATACAGTGGAGAAATTGCAGAAGTTGTCATTGACCGCGCTGCATAGGCATACGCTTTCTGTAAATAATTTTTGCTTTTGCTCTAATTTCAAGAATTCTATGAAAGGGGATATAAATAAAATCATTTTCCGCCCTATCAAAATATTCAAAATGGCTGCGGAAAATTTTTACTTCAGTTCTCGCAAAATTAATTGTTTTTTTATCCTGCGGCGCGCCGCGGTGGATAATTGTAACTCTCAAATTAGAAAGTTTCTTCCCTCTTCCAAATCGGTATAATGAGAAAATGTCTTTAAGCTGCATGATTATAAAATAAGTCCCGCTAAATATAATATTAGCCCCGTCGTCTAGCGGCCAAGGATACGGGCCTCTGGTCTCAAAAAGATTGAGAGAGAAAGCCTGAGACAGCAGTTCGAATCTGCTCGGGGCTATTTTTCAAAATGAATGAAGAATTAGTTCAGAAAATTTGGCAAAAAGAAGGCTTAGCTGAAAACATTAGAGAGCACTGTAGAACTGTTGAAAAGGCCGCGCTTGAGTTAGCAAATAGATTGACTCAAAAAGGAGTAAAAGTTAATTTAGATTTTGTAAAATATGGAGCGCTTCTGCACGATATCGGCCGAGCGCGCGATCATTCAGTAAGGCAGGGAATAACTGGATATGAAATTTTGCAAAATTATTCAGTGCCAGAGGAAATTAGAAAAATTGCAAAGTATCATGTTGGCGCTGGAATAACAAAAGAGGAAACGCTTGCATTAAAAATTGAGCCTGTGCAGGATTTGCTTCCAGTAACAGTCGAGGAAAAAATTGTTTCATACGGAGATAATTTAGTTGCTGGCCAAAAAATTCTTTCTTTTCAGGAAACTTTGCATGCGTTTGAGCAAAAATTCGGTTTAAAAAGTGGTACTGTTGAACGATTAAAACTAGAGCATAGGGAGTTAGAAAGTTTTGTTACAAGAGATGAAATGCACGAATTAGAGAAAAAAGCAATTGAAAAAGGATTGTCTATTGAAAAATTAATGGAAAACGCAGGGAAAGAAATCGCACGAATAACAAATGAATTCTTTCCTGTAATAAGAAGAAACGTTGTTTGTTTTGCAGGCCCTGGAAATAATGGCGGCGATGCATTAGTTGCTGCGCGCTATTTCAAAAGTTTGGGAGCAAAAGTTTCAATTGTCTTGCTTGTACAGCCGCAGACTTGGGAAGCAAAAATGAATCTCAAGCGCGCACAAAATGATGGAATTGAAATAAAAGATTTAGAAAGCACAAGTGGTGAAATTGTAGTTGATGGAATTTTTGGGACAGGTGTTAGAGGAGAGATTGGAGAGCCATTTGCATCTGCAATTAGAAAATTAAATGAATTTGAAATAAAAGTTGCAATTGATGTTCCGTCTGGATTAAATCCAGATTCTGGAGAAGAAAAAAATGTAGTTGTAAATACGGATTTAGTGATTTGTTTAGGAAGGTTTAAAAAAGGTTTAATTGGAAAATTTCAACTTGGGCGAGTTCAAATTGCGGACATAGGAGTATAGGAAGATATTTTAATTAAATAAGTTACAGATATTCTCATGCCAAGTCTCAGAAGCGATAGGACAGGACAGATGTCCATAATAGAACTTCTTAAACTTATTTATCAAATTTATTCTATAACAAAAACACCTCTTAAAAAATTCGCTAAATGGTTAAAGACTAATTTTGTAGTCATCCCTTTGTGGACAGGAAAAATAGAATACCTCTATCATATCCATGAAGACGAAAAGGATGAATCAAAAGATGAGCGCAAAAAAATGTACGATTATCTTAAGGATGCAGATGCCCTTAAAGATTTCGGCTTTGTTTTTGGGAATGAATTAAACTACAATGGCGCCAGAGACATAGGTGTCTATGGTTTTTTACCATTTTTTGAAATAAATCACTACTATGGAAATGCGAGAATACCAAAGAAAAAAATAGAAGAGATTTGTATATTGCTAAAAGGTGGAGTAGAGCCCAGTCACTTTAGAGGTGGAACAATTGCAGATATTTGTAATGTATTTGAAAAGAACATCTATCCCGAAAACCCAAGTAAGAAAAATATTTACTGTGCAATTGCAGCCGCAAAACTACTACTAAAGTTTGTTTTTGAAGAATGCACAAAGAAGAGTTCGAAAGATTTCAAAAGAATGCTTTCAAATCCCGAAGGAGTTTTTGCTCATGTATATGAAAGGCTTTATGAAAGTGCGCCAAATGTTGGTGAGATGAGAAATAAATGGATGAGCAGATTTTTAAAAGCAAGTCTTCGTGGGATGTACGCCTCAAGCGAGGGGCTTGTAGTCTACAGATTTACCACAAAACCATTAGAAGCGGCTGCACAGGTGAAAGATATTGCAGAAAGAATGGATGGAGATGCATCAAGAGCTGTTGATGAACTAGCAAAGATAGGGTTCATACAAGAAATTAAAAAGAGGTTAGTTGTTGCATTCGGACCAAGAACTCCTAAGGAGGCTGTTCAAAGTTTGTTTCATGGGAGACCTTCTAAGACATTTATAGTAACGGACAAACCACATTTTGACAAATTAAATGGGCTATTTGAAGTTTTTAGAGATGAGATGTACAATTTTGATAGGGATATAATAGAAACGTTCCGGCAGAAAATGGATACACACTATAGAATTCCAATAATTATCAATGTTTTTAGAGCACCAAGAGAATTAAGGAGCGTATGTGCCGCTTATAACAAAGATTCTAAAAGAAAAATACAACAAATAAAGTTTCCAGAAGAAGAAAAGGAAAAATTCATCTTTGGTAGCCCCCTAGGAAGATGTGCGTACATTATTGACAAATACCGTATCAGGGTGCCAAGAAATCTACAAAGCGAAGCTATGAAGCGTTAGCCTTTATCTTCTGCTTTAAAATAAAAAGCTCTGAAAAAATTCCTTCCTGTTCTAAATCAATCCTTTGTTCATTTGCCAAATGCAGTAGAGGGAGAAAAGTATCAACAGCATGGCTTGTGGTATTTTGTGGCAACAATGCCCTGAAAGGAATTTTTTCCTCGCGCATGTTATAAATTTTTCTGTATAAAGTTTCAATCATTTCAGAAATATCAACCTCTGGCAAATTTAGTGCAACTTGGTATGGCAGAGCTCTTTCACGATGTGATTTTTCCATTGCTTTTTCAAGCGTTTCGATCAAATCTGCAAGCGTAATTTTGCGCAATGGCTTTCGTGTCAATCTTAAATCTAAAAGAGGAACAGGCTCTGGCTCTTCTGCTGGAATTTCCTCTTCTTGCCCAAATAATTCCTCAAACATACCCTCTTCTGATTTGGTTAGTGAAAGAGTTTCAGATTTTAACCGCAAAAGAATTGCTGCTGCTAAAATAATTCTGGCAGGAATTCTTAAATCTAGTTCCTTCATTTTTTGAATCCTATCAAGATAAATTTGTGTTAATTTTGTAATGTCAATATCCCAAGGGTCAAGCTCTTCAGATTTTACAATATCAAGCAAAATATATTCCCAAGCGCGCTCACTCTGCAAAATCTGTTCTATATTGAACGTTGGCTTCTCAGCAACAAATTCTTCTTCAATTTTATCTTCTTCCATTTTATTCAGCCCTTGGAATTGGAGCAGCTTGATACTCAGTCAAATCCAATCCAATTAATCTTGAGGCTCCTTCCGCTGTCATTGATATTCCAAATAACCTATCAACTTTTTTGATAACTGCAGGATTATGGGAAATAATTAGCATTTGCCCATTTCCAATATTTTCGCGCAAAAGCTCAACAAATCTTAGTGAATTGTGTTGATCTAGAGCTGCATCTACTTCATCAAGAATGTACAGCGGTGCTGGTTTAAATCTCTGAAGGGCAAAGAGGAATGCAAGTGCTGTTAAAACTTTCTCACCGCCGCTCAGAAGTTCGAGAGATTGGAATTTTTTTCCTGCCGGCCGCGATTCAACAAGCATCCCTCCATTCAATGGATCTTCTGGCTTTTCGAGAATTAGCTTTGCCTCCCCACTTGGACTTAATTTTGGAAATATTTTTGAGAATTCCTCCGCAACTTTGTTAAATGTTCCAAAAAAAACCTCTTTTTTGCGGCCCTCAATCTCATCTATGAAGTTCAGAACAGATTTTCGCTCCTCCTGTAATTTGTTAAACTTCCCCTCAAACTCCTTAAAGCTCTGTACTTCTAGTTCGTACTCCTGCATTGCCTTCATATTCACTGGCTCTAGAGCAGTAATTTTGCGCATAAACTCATCGACCTGTCTTTCAGCTTGCCCGACTTCTATTTCTTCAAACTTTTGCTGAGCAAATCTTTTCAGATTTATTCTTGCATCATCCAATCTTTGATCTACGGTTGCTTTTATCACTCGCAAATCGCCAACTTTTCTAACAACCGCATCATGCTCATTTGAAATATTTTCTCTTTCACTGCGCATCTTTTCAAGTTCGCCCTCGATTAAATCGCGCATTGTTCTTAATCCCTGAAATTCAGTTCCAAATTTTGTTTCTTTTTCATTGGAAGTTTTTAAACGCCCATTCAAATCATTAATTTCAATTTTAAGCGCTTCAATCTCATCTAGAAGTGAATCTCTTTTTTGTATGTAATTTTCAATCTCAGTACTTGCCTTTGATTGTTGCAATCGTTTGTATCCGCCAGAAATTGCACCGCTTTTATCTGCAAGATCCCCGTCTAAAGAAACCAATCTATATTTTCCAAGCAAAGGTTTGATTTTTCTTAAATCTTCAACAACGTATGTGTTTCCAAAAACATACTCAAAAATCTTTTTATATTTTGAATCAAATTTTACATAATTAATCGCTAGTCCTAAAATTCCCTTTTCCTTAGCATGCTCCAATTCCTGCCCCCTAATTAAACTTAGGGGCAAGAATGTTGCGCGGCCGATTTGATTCTTTTTTAAAAACTCAATGCATTCAAGAGCGACATTTTCATTTTCAACAACAATGTAGTTCGCGCGACCTCCAACAGAAGAATCGATTGCCGCTGCATATTTTGCATCAACTTTGTACAAGTTTGAAACAGTTCCATGTATTCCTTTAACATTTTGTTTCAGAGTAAGAACTTTTGTATCCTCTTCCTCCTCAGCAATGCTCTGCAATCTTGAGATAATTGAATCTATGCCAGAAATCTCGGCTTTTTTGGAAGCAATTTTGCTTTCGGCCACTTGAACGCGTGTCTTTAAATTTTCAATTTCAGCGCGAATATTAAATTGTTCTTCCCCACCTTCACGAATTAAGCGTTTATCTAATTCATTTAATTCGCGCTCTTTTTTGGAAATCCCGCTTTCAACTGCGCGCAGATTTTTTAGAACTTCTTTTTCTTCATCTTCCCTTACTTTGAGCTCGCTTGAGATTTGCAAACTTTCTGCTTCAATTTTCTTTGTTTTTGAGTATGCTAGATTTGCCTCAACTCTTGATAGATCTGTTTTGTATAGCTGATATCTTTCAGCATCTTCTTTTTCTTTTGCAAGATCATCAATGCGTTTCTTGCGCTCGCTCATCATTATTACAATTTCCTTAATATTTTCTTCAACACGAGTAAGATCTTTTTGTGCCTCAATCTTTTTTGCATCGTATTCTGCAATTCCACAGATCTCATCTATGATCCCACGGCGCTGTACTGGATCCATATCAATAAAAGCTGTGATATCGCCTTGCAAAATTATGTTATAGCCTTCTGGATTCAAACGAGAAAGCGATAATATGTCTATTAATTGTGAACGGGTGCATTTGTCATCATTAATTTTATAAGTCATTGTTCCGTTTCTTGTTAAACGGCGAGTAATCTTAACTTCCTCAGAATCAACTGCAAATTTACCATCAGAATTATCAAAGCCAAGTGCAACTTCTAAGAATGGAGCAGGCTGCTTTTTCGTTCCGCCATTGTTAATCAGGTGAGTTAAGCGGTCAGCACGCATAGATTTTGCTGAAGTTCGACCGAGAACAAAACAAAAAGCATCAACTATGTTTGATTTTCCACTGCCGTTGGGGCCCACAATAGCAGTTATGCCCTTGGATAAGGGAATTGAGATTCGTCTATCAAAACTTTTGAAGCCCTGAAGTTCTATGCTCTTAATCATTTTAAATATGAATAAGGCTTGCAGTTATTTAACTTTTCAGCCTAAAAGGAGCCTAGTTTTATATTCCAAGAAAAGTCGCAGCTAATCCAAGTTCACTTAAGAAATCTTTCTTTAGAAGCTCATCACGGTTGCTTGTGTAAGGCACGTGCTTTTCCAGCTTCTTTTTGAACTTATCATCTTTATTTGCCTTTTCCAAAAGCTTGTCTATTAGGCCAGGGAACCTCTTTGCAATTTTCTGTAGCTTGTAATTTAATTTCATTTCTGGTTCAACTATCTTCCAGAGTTCAGTATCGTATTTCTTTAGGAATTTCTCGCTGAAGTCGTTTTTCTCAAGAGCCTCCATTGTAATTTGAGCTGAAATTTTTCCAGAAATCAGTGCATTTCCAATTCCTTCTCCGCTCAAGGGATCAATCAGAGAAGCCGCATCTCCAAGCAGCATGAATCCATTCCCATAGCATTTCCTGTGGTGGCTTCCAACGGGCAAGCTCCACCCTCTTATTCCAGGAGGGGTTTCTATAAATGCGTCTTTAAATCTATCCTTGAAGAGTGGATTCTCTTTTATTTCGCGGAGCATTGCTTCCTGTAAGTTAAGTTTTTTCTTGTTCATATCCTCAACTACCATTCCAATTCCAACATTTGCCTCCTTATTTGGCATTGGGAAAATCCAGAAATAGCCAGGAATGACTCGCTCGACAAGATGTATCTCAATGCGGTCTGACATTCCTTCGACGTTCTTGTAATAAGCACGAATTGCAACAATAAAGTGGGCAAGTGGATTTTTGTTCAAGCCAAACTTTGCAGCAACAACACTGTTTGCCCCATCAGCAGCAAGAACGACTTTTGATCGTATCTCTTCAGTTTGCCCTTGTTCATTAACTCCAATAATTCCTTTTACAAAATTGTTCTCAATAATAAGATCAGTCACTTTAAAAATTTTAAAGTTGGGGCACATTCTAACTGCATTTTCAAAAAGATAGTTATCAAAATCAACTCTCCTGTGTATATATCCCTGTGGCGGGTTATTGCGATCTTCAACATCTAAGTGAACAACAAACCCTTTTGGGGAGCTCAACGTCATTCCATAAATTCCTTTTCCAGGGAGCTGTGTATAGCCCTCGTAAATTCCAAGCTCCCTCATTATTGAAGCAGCTCTTCTTCCTTGAGCATCCCCACATACTTTGTCTCTTGGGAACTTTGCCATATCAACAAGAAGAACATTCTTGCCTGCTCTTCCTAAGTACATGGCTGCTGTTGCGCCTGCAGGGCCTGCTCCAACAATAATCGCATCATATTCTGTTACCATGTTTCGGAAAATGTAGAATTCAAAGTATTTAAGAGTTTGGGTATTTAAATTTGTTCAAAAGTATTAAAAACAATCCTACCTATCTCCTCACAATGGAACACAGATTTAATTCAAAAAGGGCTTTTGAAATACAGAAAGAGGTTTTTGATATGAGCAAAACCACGCCTAGAAAAGGTAGTTGGTGGTGGTGGTTTTTCCTCTTTATGTTCAATAACCCTAAAAATCCTGAAAAACCGCGGCAATTGATGATACTCTGGAGCACAAAAAAAGACGTCGAAATTGAATGCAATGACCTGAATATTGTTTTAAACCACGATTTGGAAAGAACTAGTGGAGGAAAAATTAGAGATGGTGCAGTTGCCGCGTGGTATTATGATGGAGAAAAAATGCACCATAATTTTTTAAGGCATCACACTCCATTATGCTTTTCCAAACATGGATTGAAAACAGAAAATCCCGATACTGAGCTTTCGCTGAAAGGAAAAAAACTCTTTGTAAAGGTGTTGAAAGGCATTAATTTTGCACTTAGCTTAAAGGAATTAAATCAGTTTACAATGCCCACGCATAATAGCAAGGAAATGTTTGGCTTTAATTACAAGCTTTTGAGAATGAACAAATTAAACCTCACGGGAGTTGTTCATGGAAAAAGAGTAAAAGGCTCTGCTTATTTCCAGAGAGTTTTCCTCAATGCGCCAGCTTTACCATGGTATTGGGGAATTTTCCACTTCAAAAAAAGCGCAGCATTAACTTATTTTAAAATTCATATGGGGAGGATAACAGGAGAGCTGCCCTTGAAAAAAGACATTGAATTTTATTTTAAAGGAAAAATACATAGAATTTTTGATATAAAAATAAAGAGAATAGAAAGAGAGGATCATCCTTTTTTCCTTGTTTCGGGGGAAAATAAAACTGAAAAAATTAGCTTTACAGTTGAGACTTATTCAGATTCGTGGTGGAAGTTCAGGAAAAAAATAAAAGGAGTATTGCCAGCAAAATCAACTTTCACTTGGCATGAGTATCCTGCAACAATTAAAGAATTCGAATTTATTGATAAAAAAACAGGCAAAAAAATAACAGAAAAAGACTTAGGGGTTGGGATTGGGAATGCAGAGCAGAGCTTTGGGGTTTTAATTTAAGGCGTCAACCTTTTCACATCCCTTGGAAATAGAACAGCCTCGCGCACATTTTGCAATCCGCAAATAACTTGAACTAATCTATCAACCCCAATAGCCCATCCAGAGTGCGGTGGCATCCCCAAATGATAGAATTTTGTGATCTCTTTAAAATTATCTGGATTCAAACCTTTTGCTTTTAATCGAGACTCATAAATTTTTGGATCGTGAATTCTGCGGCCGCCTGAAGCAATCTCGAGCCCTTCCATAATTAAATCAAAACCATGCGAGATTTTTGAGTCTTTTTCATGGATAGCAATATAAAACGGCTTAAGCTCGGATGGGTAGCCATAAACAATTACTGGTCCTTTGTAAATTTCTGTGATTAGTTTTTCTCCATGCGGTGGAGTATCCTCACCCCATTTTAATTTTAAGCCTTTTTTAGAAAGTGCTTCTAAAACTTCTGTATATGAAACCCGCTTGAAAGGAGCTTTTGGAACTTTTAAATCAGCGCTCAAAATTTTTAGTTCGTCTGCGCAATTTTTTTTCACACTGCTGTAAATATAAGGAATTAAATCATCAAAAACTTCCCAAGTATCTTCTTCTGTTGCAAAGCCTATTTCAATATCCATTTGGGTTACTTCTGCTATATGGCGCGTGGTTTCAGAAGGCTCTGCTCTAAAAATCGGCCCGATTTCAAAAACTTTTTCAAAACAGGCTGTCATCAATTCTTTGTATAATTGCGGGCTTTGTCTCAAAAACGCGGCTTTGTCAAAATATGAAACTGGAAATAGTTCTGCGCCTCCCTCGGTTGCAGTTGCAATAATTTTTGGGGTTTCGATTTCCATAAAATTGTTTTTTGCAAAATATTCGCGTGCTGCGCGCAAAATCTCGCCGCGAATTTTAAAAATCACAAGAACTTTTGGCTTTCTTAAATCCAAGACACGATTATCTAAACGAGTATCAAAAAGCGCTGGGGTTTTTTCAGCAACATCCAAGGGCAGAGGTGTTTGCGCACGGTTTAAAAGCTTAAAATCAGAAAGCAAAACTTCAACTCCGCGGACAGTTTGCTTTGTTTTTTTAACAGTTCCTTTTACTGCGATAACATCTTCTCTATTTAGGGAGCGGATTTTTTCAAAAAATTTTGAATTTTCTTCCTCTTTTATAGTTATTTGGCAATCTCCGCTTCGGTCTGCTAAAACTATAAAAGCAAGCTTCCCGTGCAAACGAATTTCGCGCATCCAACCCATTAGAACAACTTTTTTTCCGTCTGATTTTGGGGTAATTTCATTAGCATAGTGGGATTTGCGCCAGTTCTCTAGATTGTCGAGTTCCATAGAAGGATAGTAACAAGTTAAGGTATTTATTAATTACTTCGTTAGCTAATAACCAGATTGGAGAATTTTTATTCTGCGCTGTTTAGCAAGAGCAACAAATTGAGACAGATTGCGCAAAAAGAATTTCAGAGCAATTTTTAGGTTGTCTAATTGAATAAGTTCTTCGCGCAGTTCTTTTGCATTTCTTTTTTTGTCATCTTCTTTTCTTAACTCCTCAAGTAACAATTCTTCGTCGGTTTTTGGAGTATAGCGGCGTATATCTATTCCAGCTACTTGATTTATCACAACTTCAATAGTTGGAATTGACTCATTATTAACAATTGTAAATGTGGCCAAAAGAATTTCTTTGAGCTTTTTTATATCTAGCTTTTCCTCGAAAGCTATCTTAAAAGATGCAAGTAAGTAGAAACCAACTGCTCTATCTAATTCTGATATTCGAACGGAAGCTTCTTTTATTTTTCCAGATTTGCTGAATGCCTTTTCCGCAGCAGTCACTAAATGTGCCGGTGTCATTTCGAATTCGCGAGTCCAGAAGTAGCAAACGCGCTGAAAAAAAACAAACAAATTATTGAACTTTCCCTCTGCCCTCTTGTTCATAATAACCATATTACTATTCATAAATATAAATTCTTTTTCAAAACCTTAATATACCCCGCAATTTATTATATGCCGCTCAATATGGAAAAATATCTCTTAATCTTCAACGCAGGCTACACTTTCACAGGAGAGGTAAAAAAATTAGGCATAAGATTGCAGTTAATGAGCCTTACTGAGGTTTTGCAATATCAGAAAGAGGCTCAAAAAGGTTTTCTCGCAAAACGCAGCTGGAAGTACGGAGAAAAGTTTGAGCACGATGTTAGGAAACTTTTTGAAAAATTTAAGGCACGCGTAGTTGGAATAACAGGAAAAGATTTGGAAAAAATTCAAAAGGCAAAATTGCAAGTCGAAACACCTGGAACTGAATTTTTTATTCTTGATCCGTGGGGCGAAAGGAACGAGGCTGTTGAAAAATATTTCCCGCCGCCAAAATTGGCCGCGGCAACAATTGTGAAAAAAGTTGAAACGGTTGATGAGAGCAAGCCGCCAGAGGGATTGATAAATATTAGAACTCAGGATGAAGAAAAGAAATAATTCTCAAATATTATAAATTATTAACCACGCGAGCAGCCAAAAAATTGCATATGGATAAACTCCGTTTGATAAATACCACTTTGCGCCGTATTTTTTATCTGTGGTTTCCTGGCCGCGCAGGTTGAAAATTCTTTGCGAAACAAAATAAACAAGTGCTAAAATTCCTAGCATAAACAACAAAATTCCTCCGTTCCCAATTTGATAGGGATCCTTTGTCATAAATCCTGAGACTAAGCCAATTACAATTCCAATTACAACATGAACTGCGGTTGATTTTTGCTCAAGTGTGATATCCATTATTTTGAAAGCCAATCTTGCAGGCTTTTTTGTTTTCCCTTTGTTTTAAATGCTTCGGCTGTGCTCCAAGTTTCTCTTATAATTTCAACAGGAAGCTTTCCATGTTCTTCTAGCCAGTCCTTTAAAAAGCTTACTGTGATCGGATCAGAAGGATACCCTGAGCCAATTGTTCCGTAATTCAACTCGAGAGCTTTTACATCTTCGTCTCTTTCAACTTTCGCTAAAATGCTTGCAGCAGAAACTATTGGGTATTTTACATCTGCTTTGTGCTCAAAAATAGATTTTTTTGGAGTGAAACGCAAAAATTTGTTCATGCGCGCGCGAAAAGTTTTCAAGTCAGAATCTATTGCATCGACATAAACAATGTCTGGCTTGTACTCATTTATCAGATGCGCCATTTTTTCAGCTTCAATATCGTTTAGAGAAATTCCACTATTTCTTTGCGAATCGATTTCTTTTGGACTTATCTTAACTATCTCATAGGCATGCAAAACTATACGGATTTGAGGAGCTAATATATCACGCTGGTTTTCTGTGAGCAGTTTAGAATCCTTGACTTTGAGCTTAACTAATTCGCTCAACTTATTTTCATCAATTAAAGCGCCGCAAATCACAAGCGGTCCAATTACTGCTCCGCGGCCGGCTTCATCTATACCCAATATTTTCATGCTTTGCACTCCTCAATCAAATTACTAATTGATTCAAATGCTCTTGAAGCATCTTCCTTTCTAACTAAAATTGAAAATTCAGTTGGAGTTGTGAGCAGATCAATTATGTTTATATTTGAAAGCGCAAGTCTTTTTGTGACAAAATAAATTATTCCAGGAGCGTTCCAAAAGTCCGGGGGGCAAAGGAGATGCAAATCCACAATGTTTCGCTCGACTTTTAGAACAGACTTTTTCGGCAATTTTTTGATTATATCGTCAACATATTTTTCTTCAGTTATAATTGCTGCTTCTGTTTGGCCTTCAACAACACTCAAAACTTCGCCTCGGTGTGTTTTTACTTTCCTTGTTAAGTCCTCAAGCAAACTAAAAAGCCCATCTGTTTTCTCAACTGCGATATCTGCTATTCCACTCTTCAAATTAATCGTGCTTTTTCCAAGAACTTCGCGCATTTTTTTAGTTTGAATATGTTCCTTCGAGTCTGCTGCAAATCTTTTGACTGCCATTATAACAGCTTGTGGCTTTACTTTCTGCCCAATTTCTTTCTCTACGCGAGGGATTAAAGTTCGAGCAAGAGCACTCTGGTTAATTAAATTACGTGCAAGAAAATCCTCCAGCAGTGGTTCGTCTAGAATAAATTTCTCCACTGCGCGCGAAATGCTTTTTTTTTCAGTCATTTTAACAAAATATATTAATTTTTAACAATATTGTCTTATTTATATAGATTTTGTACAATACTTATATATAGCTTTTTGCCCACATTTTAGAGTTCTATGAAGGTTATGATATTGGATACTACACTGCGCGAGGGAGAGCAAACACCCGGGGTAGCTTTCAGCATAGAGCAGAAAATAAAAATTGCAAGCTTGCTTGGAGGGTTTGGAGTTAATTCAATAGAAGTTGGATTTCCATCAAGTTCTAAGGGTGCTATGGAAGCCTCAAAAGCCATTTGCGAATTGGGATATGATTTTGAGACACTTGGATATGCAAGAGCAAAGACTGAGGATATAGATGCTGTTGCAGAAGCTGGCTGCGATCGCGTTGTAATTAACATGCCAACATCCGATATCCAGATTGAGAGCAAATTAAACGTAACTAGAGAATATCTAGAGGAAATTTTAGTTAACTCAATATCTTATGCACTAAACAGGGGCCTGAAAGTTAGATTTACCCCAGAGGATTCTTCAAGAACACCAAACGATGTCTGGAGAAGAATAATTGAAAAAGCTGTAAACGCCGGGGCCGACAGAATAAGCATTACAGATACTGTTGGAATTGCAACTCCGCAAAAAATAGTACAACTGGTTGAAAGTCTGCAATACTTAAAAGTTGGAATAGACTTGCACTGCCACAATGATTTTGGATTAGCGATTGCAAATGCAATTGCAGGAGTGCAGGCAGGCGCTGACCAGATTCAGTGTACAGTTAACGGGCTTGGGGAGAGAGTTGGAATATGCCCGTTAGCAGAGACTGTGATGGCTTTGAAATATGCTTACAATGTTCAATTAGATGTGAAAACAGAAATGCTAAAGGAAATTTCAGAATATGTTGCAGAAGCAAGTGGAATTCCTTTAAGCAACCGATCTCCAATAGTTGGAAGACATGCTTTTACTCATACAGCAGGAATTCACACAGCAGCTGTTCTAAAAAATCCGCACGCTTATGAGCCAGTTCCCCCAGAATCTGTTGGAAATAAGAGGAGATTGGTATTGGGAAAATTTAGTGGCAAAAACTTAATAAGGCATAAGCTTAACGAATTAGGGATAAAATTGCAGGAAGAGCAAATATCTATGCTTGCGGAAAGTGTTAGAGAGGCTGCAGAAACAAGCGGGGAGATTGGAGATTCAGAACTAGTTTTGTTAGTTGAAAAAATAAGAAAGGATGAGGTGATTTGAGTTGACAGAATGCATTGAATGCGGAGCTCAAATAAATATTCCAAACGGAGCAATGAAGGGTGAAATAATTGATTGCCCAGAATGTGGGGTGGAGCTTGAAGTTGTGAATCCGCAATCAGGAGAATTAAGAGTTGCAGAAGTTGCTGGAGAAGATTGGGGAGAATAATTTTCATTATAGATTATGGAACAAACATTAGCTGAAAAAATACTCAGTGCAAACTCTCTCACAAAAAAGAATGCGAGAGCAGGAGACATAGTAATAGCTAAAATTAGAACAACCATGGCCCATGATGGAAGCGGGCCTTTGGCAATAAAAAGAATAGAGGACAATCAGTTTAATCTCTCAAACCCGAAAAATACAATTTTCTTTGTTGACCATAGCGCTCCGGCAGCACGGGCTGAATTGGCAAATGCTCAGGTTGTTCTAAGACAATTCACAGAAAAAACAGGGTCAAAATTCCACGAGGCTGGAAGCGGAATTTGCCATCAGGTTTTAGTTGAGAATTATGCTATGCCTGGAACTGTTTTAATTGGAGGAGATTCACACACAGTTACAGCAGGAGCACTTTCTTGCTTTGCAACAGGAATGGGGAGTACAGATGTTGCAGTTGCAATGCATTTGGGAAAAACTTGGCTTAGGGTTCCAGAAACAATTAGAGTACAAGTTGATGGAAAATTATCAAAAGGTGTTTACTCAAAAGATATCATACTAACTTTGATTGGAATGCTTGGGGAGGATGGAGCGAATTACAAATCTCTTGAATACAGAGGAAGCACGATTAAAAATCTTTCAATGGAATCTCGATTTACACTGAGCAACATGGCGGTTGAGGCAGGAGGAAAAGTTGGATTGATTGAAACAGATAAAACTGCAAGAACTTATTTGAAAGCACACGACCGTGAAAATCAGTTCAGGGAAATTAGAGCTGATGAAAATGCAAATTATGAAAGAGTAATTGAAATAAATGCAAGTGGGTTAGAACCAGTTGTTGCGGCTCCGCATTCAGTTGCAAATGTTAAAAAAATTTCAGAAATTGGAGAAGTGAAAGTAAATCAAGTTTATATTGGGACTTGCACAAACGGAAGAATTGAAGATTTAAGAATAGCTGCAAAAATTTTAAAAGGCGAACAAAGAGCAAAAGGAACTAGATTTATTGTTTGCCCTGCATCTGCAGAGGTTTACATGCAAGCTGCAAAAGAAGGCTTAGTGAATATATTCATGGAAACAGGTGGAGTTGTTACAGCGCCAGGATGCGGAGCCTGCCCTGGAATTCATGCAGGAATTTTAGGGGATGGAGAGGTTTGTCTTTCAACGCAGAATAGAAATTATAAGGGAAGAATGGGAAATCCAAATGCTTCAGTTTATCTTGGCAGTCCTGCAACAGCAGCTGCAACAATAATTGAGGGAATAATAACAGACCCGCGGGAGTATTTGTAAAATGGGAAGAGTTTGGAAATTTGGAGATAATATAAGCACAGATTTGCTCTGCCCTGGCAGAGTTTATCACTTAAGAAACAATTTGGATGAGCTTGCTAAATACACTTTAATCGATGTTAATCCTGATTTTGCAAAAAATGTAAAGCAGGGAGATTTCGTTGCAGGAGGAATTGGTTTTGGAACAGGCTCTAGTAGGGAATATGCTGCAATTGTTCTAAAACATTTAGGAGTAAAAGCTGTGATAGCACAAAGTTTTGCAAGAATTTTCTATAGAAATGCAATAAATATCGGATTGCCAATTTTAGAAGCTGATACTTCTCAAATAAACGACGGAGACGAATTAGAAGTTTATTTAGAAAATGGGATAATTAATAATCAAACAAGAGGAAATAAATTAAAAGCGTTTGCACTTCCGCCTGTAATGCTTGAAATTCTAAATGATGGCGGTTTGATTGCGCACATAAAGAAAAACAAAGGATTCAAATTATGACAAAGGTTGGCTTCCTATATTCGAGGATAAGAGAAGAAGAGAAAATGCTACTTGAGGAACTGGCAAAAAGAAATGCAAAAGTTACAATGGTGGACGATAGAGAATGTTCTTTCGATATTGATCCTGCAGTTTGCAATATTCAGTTTGATGTTGTTTTAAACAGAAGTATTTCTTTTATTCGCGGATTGTATTCAGTCGCATGCTATGAGCAGTGCAATGTTCCAACTGTGAATAACTTTAAAGTTTCGTCTATATGTGGAGATAAAGCATGGACCTCTTTACTCTTAAAAAAAGCTGGCGTACCAACTCCAAAAACAGTGATTGCGTTTTCTCAAGAAAGCGCACTAAAAGCAATTGAAGAGTTTGGATATCCTGTTGTGCTAAAGCCGGTTTCTGGAAGCTGGGGAAGATTGATTGCAAAAGCGTCTGATAGAGAGGCAGCAGAAGCTCTCTTAGAACACAAGCAGAGCCTTGGGGAATTTGTGCACTCAGTTTTCTACATACAGGAGTATATAAAAAAACCGGGCCGCGATATAAGAGCATTTGTAATTGACAATGAAGTAGTTGCAGCGATTTACAGAATCTCTAAGCACTGGATTACAAATACAGCTCGAGGAGGGGGAGCAGAGCCATGCCCAATAACTAATGAGTTAAAAGAAATTTGTGCAAAAGCCTCAGAAGCTGTTGGAGGGGGAGTTCTAGCTGTTGATTTAATGGAAAATGCAAAGGAAGGGGAATTTTTAGTCCATGAAATAAACCACACTCCTGAATTCAGAAATACTATAAAGAGCAATCCTGAGCTTCCAAAATTAAT
This sequence comes from Candidatus Naiadarchaeum limnaeum, assembly GCA_014189685.1. Taxonomy (GTDB): domain Archaea; phylum Undinarchaeota; class Undinarchaeia; order Undinarchaeales; family Naiadarchaeaceae; genus Naiadarchaeum; species Naiadarchaeum limnaeum. The sequence goes on along the minus strand of DVAB01000023.1, from coordinate 26,219 downwards.
TATCGATTATGTTTTGAGGGTAGCAAAAAGATGAGCATTGAAGTGGCAATTGTCGGGGCAAGTGGATATACTGGCAGAAATTTAATGGGGAAAAGATTAAATCAGCCAGAATTTGATATTAAAGCTGTAACTTCTGATTCAAATGCGGGCCATTCTGTTTCAAAGGTGCATCCAAATCTAAGAAAAAAAACTGAATTAAAATTCATAAAAAATTCAGAGCTTGGAAATTACGATTTAATTTTTTCAGCAGTTCCGCATGGTGTTGCAATGAAAAATATGAGAACTTACATAAAGCATGCTGAGAAAATTGTTGATTTGAGCGCAGATTTCAGATTAAAAAATCCAAAAGAATATGAGAAGTGGTATGGACACAAGCACGAATGCCCTGAATTAATTGAAAAATTTGTTTATGGAATTCCAGAATTACACAGGGAAGAGATGAAAAAGGCAAATTATATTTCAGGAGCAGGATGTTTAGCAACAAGTGCAATTCTTGCTCTATATCCATTAGCAAAAGAGGGTTTAATTGAAACAGAACATATTGTTGTTGATTCAAAAGTTGGAAGTTCTGCAAGCGGGAGCAAAGCAGACCTAGCAGATATGCATGCTGAGCGCGCAAATGTTGTTCGAGCTTACAAGCCAAGTTTCCACAGGCACACGGGCGAAATGGAGCAGGAGCTAAACTTTAATGGAAATAGGCCAGTAATTTCTTTTAGTCCACATGCTGTTGATTTAGTCCGAGGTATTTTAAGCACTTGCCATGTTTTCTTAAATAAAAATTTAACTGAAAAAGATATATGGCAAGTTTACAGAAAATATTACTCAGGAGAGCCTTTTGTAAGAATTGTAAAAGAGAAAGATGGAATTTATAGATATCCTGAGCCAAAATTATTAACCGGAACAAATTATTGCGATGTTGGTTTTGAGCGCGATGAAAATTCAAACAGGCTTGTTGTCATGAGCGCACTTGATAATTTAATGAAGGGCGCATCTGGACAAGCAGTTCAGGCAATGAACATAATTTCTGGATTTAAAGAAACAGAAGGGCTTGAATTTTTTGGGTTGCACCCGATTTAATTTTCTGAAAATGACTATTGTTATTAAAGTTGGGGGAAGCATTGCAGACGGCATTGAAAATATTGCAAGGGATTTAAAGAGTTTGAATGAGCCATGCGTTTTGGTGCATGGAGTTGGCCCCCAGGCTGATGAATTGACAAGAAAATTAGGAAAAGAACCTAGATGGGTCATATCTGTTCAGGGAATAAGAAGCAGATATACTGACAAAGAAACTGTTGAAATATTTAACAGAGCTGCAAATGATTTGAACAATGAAATTGTTTCAACTTTTAAAAAAGAAGGGATTACTGCGATTGGTTTAAGCAATGCAATTTACGCTCAGAGAAAAGACAGAATAAAAATAATTGAGAGTGGAAGAAAAATGATACTTGAAGGAGACTATACTGGAAAGATTACAGGCATTGATAAAAAAAGGTTTGCTGATTTGATTGAAAGAAAGTTTGTTCCAGTTATAGGGCCGATGGCTCTTACTGAACAAAATGAAATTGTAAATGTAAATGCTGATAGAGCAGCTGCTTTTATTGCAAAAGAGCTTGGGGCTGAAATTGTTTTGAACTTTAGCGATGTTCCAGGAGTTTATGATTCAAACAAAAAAGTAATAAGGCGCATTCCTGCTCAGCAGTTGGAGCAGAAAATGAAAGAAGTCTCAGGGGGAATGGTAATGAAATTGCTTGCAGCAAAAGAAGCAATGGAATTTGGAGTGAAAAGATTTGTAATAGCAAGTGGAGTGGTTGAAAATCCAATTGCAAAAGCTCTGGATGGAGAGGGAACAGTAGTGGAACAATGAAATCTTTCAAAGAAATTGAGGATAATTTAATTGCGAACACATACGCAAAGAGGGATGTTGAAATTGTTCGCGGCAGCGGTGCGATTGTTTATGATAAAAATGGAAAAGAGTACATCGATTGCGTAACAGGAAATGGGGTTGCACTGCTTGGGCACGGAAATAAAGATATTGCAAAAGCTGTTTCAGAGCAAGCGCAAAAAATTATAACAACCCCTGGAATTTTTTATTCAGAGGCGCGGGCAAACTTTGCTGAAAAGATTACAAAAATTTTGCCAATTAAAAATTCAAAAATATTTCTTGGAAATAGCGGAACAGAGGCTGTTGAGTGCACAATAAAACTTGCAAGAAAAGCAACTGGCAAAACAGACTTTATTGCAATGAAAAATGGGTTTCATGGCCGCACACTCGGAGCGCTGAGCGCAACATTTCGGCCAAAATATAGAAAGCCTTTTGAGCCTTTAGTTCCGGGGTTTACCCACGTTAGCTTTAACAATATTGATGAGCTAAGAAATGCAATTACAGAAAGAACCGCAGGAGTAATTTTAGAAGCTGTTCAGGGAGAAGCAGGAGTAGTACTCGCAGACAGAAACTATTTGAAAGAAGTTCGCGAACTTTGCGATGAAAAAGGAGTTTTAATGATTCTGGACGAGATACAAACTTTTGGAAGAACCGGAAATTATTTTGCAGCACAAACTTTCGGAATTGAGCCTGATATTTTAACAGTTGCAAAAGGTTTGGCAGGCGGAGTTCCAATAGGACTTTGCGCTGCGCGAACAGAAATTTTTGATAAATTAGAAGTTGGTGAGCATGCTTCGACTTTTGGAGGAAATGCACTTGCTTGTGCAGCAGGAACTGCATGTTTAGATGTTCTAGAAAAAGAAAAATTAGTACAGAAAGGCGCAAAGATGGGAGAAAAGCTGAGAAAAAATCTTGAGCAGTTGAATGGAAATGAAAAAATCCGCGAAGTGCGTGGAATTGGAGCAATGATCGCTGTTGAGTCAAGGTTTCCTGTTAAGGAACAATTAGGATTTTCTTTGAAAAATGGAGTTTTGGCGCAAACATCTGGGATGAGCACAATTAGACTTTTGCCGCCTCTCATAATAAACGAGAAAGAAGTTGAAACTGTGAGTAAAGTTATTATAAATTCTTTTGCAAAATGAACGTTTTAATTTACGACTGCCATAAAAATAAAATTGTGGAATCAGAAAAGATTAGGGATGCTTTTCTCCTAGCTGACAAAACATTGAAAGTGAGTATTGTTGAGGCGCGCAAGTTTGAATTTCCAAGTATAGATGAGTATGATATTTTTGCAATAAGCGGTGCAGATACAAGCTCTGAAAGGCACGCATATGCAAGGCAATTAAGAGAGCAGATAGAACAAATAATTCAGGCAAAAAAGCCGCTGCTTGGAATTTGTTTTGGCTCTCAGATTGTTGGAGAAGTTTTTGGCGCAGAAGTTTACAAGCTTGAAAACGCTGAAATAGGATGGAGGCAAGTTGAGATAACGCCTTCTGGAAAAAATGATAAACTATTTTTCGGTTTACCAAACCCATTCATAGTTTTCCAGTACCATACAAAAGCTGTGCGCTTCAACGGAGAAACGTCATACCATGTCTTAGCAAAAACGCCAGACTGCATTCAGGCTGTGCGCTATAATGATATAACTTATGGAGTTCAATTCCATGCAGAGGAAAGTCCAAAAAGCGGAACTGCTTATCTGGAATACGATCCGCACTGCACAGATTTCCACGAGGCAGTGAAGTTAAAGCCAAAAGAATATGTGGAGTGGCAGATTTTTAAGAATTTTTTGGATGTAGTAAAAAAGTAGCGAGGGTTGGATTTGAACCAACGACCTTCGGGTCCCTCAACACCCTTTAAGGTGTGTCTATGAGCCCGACGGGCACTCCAGGCTGCCCTACCTCGCTGCGGATATTTTTAATAACCTATTGATTATATAAGAGTTCTCTATGGACCTCCAAGAACTTCAAAATTTGATTGCAAGCGGAAAAGATATTGAAGAAATTTTAAAGGAGCACGCTTGGCAGGAATTTGAACAAATAGTTGCGCGCATTTTGGAAGAGCATGGGTTCGAGGTTCAGAGAAATATGCGCTTTACTTTAAATAAAAAAAGGCATGAGGTTGATATCATTGCTGCGCGCTTTAATGAAATTCTTTGCATTGATTGCAAAAAGTGGAATATGAGACCTGGAAAAACAACTGCGCTCAAAAAGGCCGCACAGGATCAAACTGCGCGCGCAAAAAATTATAAAAAATTTAAAAAGTTAAAGAAAAAGGCTATTTACCCGTTAATTGTAACTTTTCTTGAGGAAAATATTGTGTTTGCGGACAAAATTCCAATAGTTCCAATATGGAGACTAAATGAATTCATGCTTGAATTTCCTGAATACCAAAAGGAGTTGAAAAAAATTTAATGGCAAAAGCAAAAAGATACAAGGCGCAACTACCACTAACAAAAGATACGCTGAAATATCTCGCGGTTACAGTTGCGGCGCTAATTTTTATTGCATATATAATTACAACTACAAGATTCACGCTGCGCGACTTTGGAATTGTTGTCGGATTTATTTTAATAGGTGCGGCTGCGCGTTTTCCAGAACGATTTATGCCAGTTGCGCTTGGAATTGAATTGATTAGTGTTTTCACAATTGTTTCCTCAATAAGATATGGAAGTTTAGTCGGGGCAATAGTTGGAGCAGCTGCTTTTACACTATCAGGATATTTCACAATTGAGAGGCCGCAGGATGTTTTGGTTGCGGCTCTAGGATTTATTGGGATAGCTTATTTTGCGCCGCTTTCTTATGCATTCTTTGCGCAAAATTTAGGATTAACTGCGATTGCTTTAACAGTTGGTTATGATGTTTTTACAGGATTTTTCTATTTCTTTATGGGATATGGAATCGTAAGCGTTGTGAGATTTTCAGTGGTGCATATAATTGCAAATTATTTGATAATAATTTATTTGGGTGCGAAATTGCTTGGGATATAAAATTAGATTTCCTCAACCCTTGCAGTCTGCACTTTCTTCACAACTGGCATTCTTATTTTATCAGGCAACCATGAAGGTTTATTTTCACGCGGATATTTAACCAATTTCCAGCTTCCCTTAAAAACATGGATTGTAACTGTGCCATCAGAATTTCTCCTTCCTCTTTCACGGAACATAAAATTAGTATAGCCGCGCTTTGCTGCTTTTAGAGCAGCCTGTCTCGGGCTCGCTCCTGTAAAAACATGTTCAGTATCCTTAGAATTTTTTGGATTTTTTCCTGAACGAATTATATAAAATTTTTTTACCATGAGTCCCACAGCTCAAACTAAAATTTTGTGCCTTATAAAAGTATCGTTCCTGTCTGGGCCGAAGCTCACGAGTGATATTGGAGTTTTGGTAAGCCTTTCAATTAGCAAAATATAGTTGCGTATTTCTTTTGGCAACCTTTCAAATTTCAATTTTGCAAATTTTTGCCATTCTTCGTGACTGAATTCTGGCCAACCGTGTAAAGTTTCATAGATGGGTTCGCATTTTTCAAGAATTTTTGCATCAAAAGGGAATGTTCGCAAGATTTTTCCATTATATCCATAGGCAGTGCAAATTTTTAATTCTTTTAATCCGGAAAGAATATCCAGCTTAGTCAGAGCAATGCTATCAATGCCATTCAGACGAATTGCATAATTAAGCATAACCGCATCTAGCCACCCGCATCTTCTCGGCCGGCCAGTTGTTGTGCCAAATTCTGCGCCTTTATTTCTAATTTGTTCACCGACCTCATTTTTTAATTCTGTTGGAAATGGCCCACTTCCAACGCGAGTTGTATATGCTTTTGAAACTCCAATAATTAAAGAGATTTTCTTTGGAGAAACTCCTGCGCCCACGCAAGCACCGCCTGCAATTGTGTTGCTGCTTGTCACAAATGGATATGTTCCGAAATCGATGTCTAAGAGAGTTCCCTGTGCGCCTTCAAATAAAACTTTTTTCTTTTTCTCAAGAGCTTGATTTACTTTAAGAGAAACGTCTCCAATATATTTTGAGAGCTCAGAATAATAGTTGGGATAAACAGAATTCAGTTCAGAAAAACGCGTGCCGCTGCGGGAAATTTTGTCAGAATACGCAGGCCCGATTCCTCTTTTAGTTGTGCCGATTTTGGAATCGGCTGCATCTAATTCCTTGTGCTTTTCTGTTATTACATGCGCAAGAGGACTTATTGTTAATTTTGGATTAATACCGCGCTCTTTTAAATTATTGATTTCATCAATCAAAACTTTTGGATCAATTACCATCCCATTTCCAAGAAAACATTGCTTGCCCTGAACAACTCCGCTTGGAACATGATGAAGTTTGAACTTTTCATTTCCAACTACAACTGTGTGCCCGGCGTTATTTCCGCCTTGGAAACGAACAACATAGTCAATCTTTAGTCTGTCAACTAAATAATCAACAATTTTTCCTTTTCCTTCATCCCCAAATTGTGCTCCAACGATTACGATTCCCGTCATAATTTTTTAGCCACGCTCCCGCTAATGAAAAAATTATTGAAAAATAGTTTATATGCCTTTTTTATTTGCGCTCAAGGCTTAATATAGCTTTTGCTATATCTCCGCCTGCTTTTTCAAGAGCTTCTTTTGCCTTTTCCATAGGAACTTTTGCCTGCTCTGCAACTAAGTTAATATCATCTTGAGAAATTTCAATTTCAGAGCTCTCAGTAGCATTGCCCATGACTTGAAAGCTCTCCCCTTGCCCCGGAACTTTCATCTTTTGTACCTGCGGATTTTTAATTACAATCTGTCCACCCTCTGGCTTCTTAATTATAACTTCACTAGCAGGAATATCTTGCATATCCATTCCCATTTGCTTCATCATCTTCTTTAAAGCTCGTGGATCAAGCCCTGGCATCATTTGCTTCTACCCTGCTCTGAAACTATTTTTCTTAAAAAGGTTGAATCCAAAACATAAATTCCTGGTTTCCTTTTAAGAAAGCGTGGCTTTTTTGAGCCTATGACATATGTAATTCCTTTTGCAGTTGTCACATTTACTAAACTCTGATCGATTTCGCCATCAACAATTAATGCCTGAGCCTTTCCTTCTTGCAAATTTTTCAAAACACTTGAGATATCTGATTTCGGAACACGGCCAACTTCTTTGAAAGTTGTCCCTGATTGTGCCAAAAGAGCTGCCTGCCCTGTTCCAATCAGGCCTGTTGAAATTTTTGAAAGCTCCTCAAGTTCGGGCTTGACTTCAATACGTGCACTCTTAGTTGTAGCGTGGCTCCTTCCACCATAAGTTTCTCCAGAAGTCCTATATACGCGACGAGCTGGCAATTGTTGAGTCCGGGATTGAGACTGCTCATACGCAATTTTTTGCTGCTCAAAAGCTTTAACTGCATCCTCTTTTGTGATTTTTGTGCGCAGTGCCTTTAGGATTTCCTTGCTTGTTAGTTCCTCAACCTCCCTTCCAGGCGGAGCGTGCGCAACAAAGTCTACGTCAATTATCTGCAATAGTTCTTTTAGGATTAAATCTCCGCCTCTATCTCCGTCTAAGAACACAGTCACTGTCTTTTGTGAGCATAGCTCCTTTATGCTATGTGGAATTGATGTACCCCCCAAACCGATGACATTTGTAATATTATGTTTTAAGAGATTAACAACGTCAGCTCTACCCTCTACTAAAATAATTTCTTCTGAACTTTCTAGATCTGGGCCAGCAGGAAGCTTGTCCACCCCATATTCTGAAATTTCGCCAACTCTTACTTTTTCTTTTACCATCTCAGTCAATTCCTGGGATTCAGGAGTTTCTTTTGTCATAACTCCAAGAATTGATTTTGCGCGCTCAATAACATAATCGCGCTTAGTTGAGCGAACATCATCAACACTTAGCACCTCAACTTTTGCATCGCATGGTCCTATTCGCTCTATTGTTTCAAGGGCGGCTGCTATCAGTGCCGTATCCTCTTTATTGAGAGAAGTTGGTATTTCGATAGTTCCTTCAGATTTCCCCTCAGTAGAAGTTACCTCAACTTCAATTCTTCCGATTCTTCCTGATTTTTGTAATTCGCGGAGTTCTAATTCTTCTCCAAGCAAACCTTCTGTTTGCCCAAAAATAGCACCAATTATATCAGGCTTTTCTACCACTCCTGTTGCGGTAAGCTTTGCTTTTATTACGTATTTTGTCGCTGCTATTCCAATTTTTCCCATTTTGATCACCAATATTGAATTTTTCAAAGAGAGATGCTAAATCTTCGATCTCTCCGATTTTTATACCATTGAAAGCACGCATCAAATTTTTGCGCACTTCTGTGTTGATTTTTACTTTTACACCACAACTTTGCAATTCGCGAATTAAGCGCGAGGCAAGTTCGCGGCCCTTTTTATCAAAGTCAGTTAGCACGATAACTTCCTTTCCGAGTTTGGAAAGTGATTCGGCTAGCTGATTTACAGAACTCACTGACCCAGAAATAAAGTAAAACTCAGCATCAATTCCAAGAGAGCGCAGAGCTTCTGCGTCCCGCTTCCCTTCCACAACAACTGCGGAAGAGCTTGCTAATTCCCTTAGCAAACTTAACTCACTAATGAGCATGTCAAAGTTGATATGTGAGTTGTAAGTTTGTGAGTTGTGATATTGATGCATTTATACTTTATTTCAGATGACCTGTGAGTTCTGATTTTGTGATTTTTGAGGTGTGATTTGTTAATGAATGTCCTTAGCTCAGTACTAACCCCCGGTTTTCAATGGCTGAGAAAGCTCGTCCTCTGCCGGGTAACCCTGTATTGAGCAGGACTTCTGAATATATAGATAAATGGGTATAAAAAGGTTTTGTTCCATTTTCGAGCTTTGCTTCCGAAGCAAAATCGCTATGCGCTGAGAACTTTTAGCAAATCGCGCTCTGTTATAACTCCAACCATCTTATTGCCATTTAGGACCGAAAGTCCGCCAATGCTGTTTTTGCGCATAACCTCTGCGGCGTCTGGTAGTGTTGCTTCAGAGGGAATTGTTATCGGGCGATTCATTATTTTTGAAACCGCCCATTCCAGAATTTCAGTTTTCGGATAATGGGAAAAAGTGCTTACAATATCAATTGTTGAAACAACTCCAATCAATGTATCTTCCTGAACTATGGGAAGACGCCTGAATCCATTTCTAATCATTACTTTTGCAATATCACCCAGCACCATTCCAGGAGTTCCAATTATGGGGTCCTTTGTCATATATGCAGAAACTTTTTCATTCGTATAATATTTTGAGAGCAGATTCACAAAATCTCTTTCTGTCACTATTCCAATTACTTTATTCCCATCGATTATCGGCAACGATCCGACATTATCTTCGTGCATTTTTATTAAGGCATCTTCAATATTTTCAGAATATTTAATTGTCTTTGGATTTTCTGTCATCAACAAACGAATGTGTTCATTCGCAGCAGCTTCTAAAACCCCATTATGCTTGTTTTTTACGATTTTGTAAAAATCGCCACCACTCAAAAAATTAACAATATCTGTTGCACTTACCATTCCTTCTAAGTTTTGCTTTATGTCAGTAATAAAAAGTCTTCTTACGCGATTAACAGACATTTTATCAGCAGTTTGCTTAATAGTAGCAGTTTTATTAAGAGAAATTATTTGGCGATGGGCAATACTCATTATTGTTCCATCTCTCTTTCCCTTTGCCTGCACAAACTCTCTCGGACTTAAATCGAGATTTCTCACTTTATCGCGGAATGTCCTGAATTTTTGCGGTAAATTTTTCATTTTAGTATAGGAAAACTTTAGAGATAAGCCTTTAATAAATCCTTTCTTGTCACAATTCCAACAAGTTTATCATGATTCACAGCGACTGGCAAAACGCTTAGTTCTAAATCAAGCATTTTTTTAATGGCCGTCTCAATCCCATCAGAAGGACGAATTAAAAACTTATCCTCTTCTCCGATTATTATTCGCATAACATGCCCGATTTTTGCAGGCGTCTTAATTGCTCGAGATTCGCGCTCAATTCTAGCGCGTTTTGACTCTAGCAGTTCTCTTGTTGAAATAATTCCAACAATTTTTCCCTTTTGTGTAACAGGAAATCCAGAGTGTTCCTTGACAGCGCCCCAAACTTTTTCAATTTCATCATCAACTGAAAAAGATCTCACGCGAGAGGTCATAACCTCGCTCACAGTTTTTTTTCTGGATTTAATTTTTAAATCAAGAATTGCCTTAAGAATATCAATATCCCTTATCATTCCGACATATTTCCCATTTTCAAGAACAGGGATCTGCTTTAAATCTTCATGGAGCAAAATTTTTGCAGCTTTTAGCATATCCTCGTTTGGATCTAAAACTATGAGAGGCTTCCAGAGAAGCCCACCAACAGTTATGCTTGATTTAGTAGATGTAATTTTGACCAAATCGCTTCTTGTAATAACGCCAATTAATTTTGAATTGTCAAAAACTGGAAGTGCACGAACGTTGTATTGTCGCATAAGCGCACGTGCTCTCAAAGCTAAATCACTTTTAGAAACAGCGGGGGTTTTAGTAAATACAATATCTTTAACTTTCATTATTAGGACTTAAAGTTCTTCTTCCTCTTCTTTTCCTTCCTCAGTCTCGCGGCATTCGCCGCATACATATGTTCCGTCTTCTAAGTGATACAAATAATCAGAATAATTTCCGCAAATTTCGCATTCGCCCTCGCTTCCCTTCTCTGCAAACTCCTCTGGGACGCCAGCTGATTCCATAACATCCTGAGCTTTTATTGAGGCAAGCTCCAATAGCAATTCAATTTCTTTTGGGGCAACGCGAACAATATCTTCTGCTGTAATTATGCCAATTAGTTTCCCCTTGCTCTTAACAGGAAGCTTTCTAACTTTTTTCTTTGTCATCAAACGAGCAGCATCAAGAATGCTCTGCTCGGGATCTATTGTTATAAGCGGAGAGGACATCGCATCCCCGGCTTTCACCGCAAGAGGATTTTTACCCTTAGAAATAACATTTGTGAAATCCTTTTCAGTAACAATTCCCAGTGGCTCGCCTTTCTTCTCAATAACAACTCCACCAATATCGTGTTTAAGCATGAGTTTTGCAATATCCTCAAGGGTTGCATCAGGAGATGCAGTGATAACTCTAGATGTCATTGCATCCTGAACTGGAATTTTGCTTTTTATATCCATTCTTCCACACCAAATTGGATTAATGAATCCCTATATAAATCTTTAACTATGATTTCTTCTTTGAAAGTTTTCTTATTCTAGCATCACCTTTTATTTTTAAAATATAATCATAAACTGCTTTTGGCACAAAATCATCCCATGGCTTTCCTTTTGCAATTTTTTTTCTAATCAATTCGCCTTTATATGGGGGAAAATATGGTGTGCCATGCGTTTTAATTCCTTTAAATTGAAAGCAATATTTTGCCCAGTCATTATTTGTGTACGCAACATCAAAGTTTCCTGCTAGTTTTAGCACACTTTCAACCCACTTAACATCATTAAAAGCATCGGGAATTTTTATAAAAGTAAAAGTTTTCAAATCAAGACCTGCCTCTTCTAAAACAAGTTTTGTCATTTTAATCCTTTCAGCAACTGAGAATGGATTTTCTTTTGTGCTTTTTTCCTGAGAGCTTCCAATTCCGATAATAATATTACTATGCGACTTCAAAATCTCTTTGATCACTTTCAAGTGGCCATTGTGAAATGGCTGAAATCTGCCAACATAGAGTGCTGTGCTCATAGCAGCTATATTTATTAAGCCGAACTTTATATCCTACTCGCTATGATACTCGGGAGCACAGAGATTGATAAATTAATTCAAAAGAAAAAGTTATTAGAGAATTACTTAGAGGAAAATATAGAGGGCGCAGGAGTTGATTTGAGAGTTGGAAAAATTTTTCATCTAAAAAGCGGAGCAAAGCTGACAACTTCTGAAAGGGTTTTGCCAGAGATTGAGGAAATAAATGGAAGGCATTTTGTTTTAAAGCCAGATCACTATGTTCTAATTCAAACGATGGAGAAAGTAAACATGCCTTTGAACATTTGCGCGCGCATGCTTCCAAGGTCAACAATCCAGCGCTCAGGAGTTTACCAGTTTCATGCCTTTATAGATCCAGGATATTCAGGAACGTTAACTTTTGGAATGAAAAATCTTGGAAAATTTGATTTTGAGTTTGAGAAAGGGACAAAAATTGCGCAGATTATTTTCGAGTTAGTAAAAGGAAAAACTAAGGCGTATAAAGGAAAATATCAGGGCGGAAAGGTAACTTAGAATTATTTCCTAACCACTTCTTTCACAGCAAGCGAGATATCCGCTGCTGTTACTGTTTTTCTGTTTGCATGCTTTGCTAATTGATTTGCGCGCGCGGCAACTGAAATTGCATAATCCTCTAAAACCTCACTCATTCTTGATTTTGCATCCTCTGCAACACGCGCAGCTCCGGCTTTTTTAATAAGCCTTTCCATAGGAGCTAATGGAATTTCTGACATTCTAACACCTCTTTTTTGGGAATAAAGGATGTATAAAACGAATTATAAATAGTTTTCGGTTTTAACAGATTTTCAATAGAAAGGTTAATTAGATACAAAAATAATTTTTGAAATATGGTCAGCCCGGGATTACTTGCTTTTGCAGTCGCACTCGCAGGAATGAGTATAGCTAGTTATACTGATGTGCAAAAGCGAGAAGTTCCGAATAAAATTTCTTTCGGACTAATTGCAGCGATGATAATTCTGCGCGCAATTTATGCTTTGCAAGAAAATAATTTATTTTATCTGTGGCTTTCGCTTGGAATAGGCGCAGCTTTTTTTGGAATGGGGTTATTATTTTTTTATGCACAGCAATGGGGTGGGGCGGATGTGAAACTTTTAGCAGTTTTGGGAATTGGGTTTGCAACTATCTATCCGGAGTTTAGGCCAATTTTGCCGGTGAGCTGGCCTTTCTTTATAACAATCTTAATGAATTTCTTTTTTATTGCAGTTGCATATTCAATAGTTTATTCTCTGATTCTAGCAGTCTCAAACAAAAGGGTTTTCCCTGATTTCAAAGCCTCTTTAAACAGATACGAATTGCTTTTTGGAATTCTTTTGATGATAACAATTTTTATTCTCGGAAGATACGAAAAGATTTTATATGCGCTTTTGGCAGCGCCTGTTTTTTGGTTTTTAACAAAATTTTTGCGCTCAGTTGATAAAAATTGTATGTATAAAAAAACAAAAGTTGATAAGCTGGTAGAATTTGATGTTCCTGAGCACGATATAAAATCTGGAAAAAAGATTATTGTCAATTCTAAAGATCCAAATGGAATTACTTTGGAGCAAATTGCCCAGCTTAAGAAATATGTTCGCGCGGGAAAATTAAAAAACGAATTCAACGTGAAATGGGGAATCCCGCTAATTCCTGTTTTCCCGATCACATTAGTAGCGAGCCTTTATTTCGGAGATATTTACTTTGCACTTGTTAGGTGGATTGTTTTTGGGAGGATAATTTTCTAAGACGAAGTAGGAGCTTGTTCTTCCAAAAGCAAAATCTCTGCCATTTTTGCATATGCAGGCCGAGTTATAAAGTAACCAATTAGAAATCCGAGTATTGTTGAAATTGCAAATCCTTTCAATGCAAATAAACCGGGGAAAAAGTTTTCAAATAAAAGTGGGAACATTGCTGCGACAACTGTTGCAAGGGCAACTAAGATAATTCCAAAAGCAGTTTTTGTCCTTCTTCTCAAATCCCATGAATCGCGCAAACTTCCGGATAAAAGTTCGTCTGTTATTATTATTTGCTGCTCCACTCCCATCCCAACACTTGCTATAATTCCTGCAATTGCAGGCAAATCTATTACCCATGAATTGCTAAGTAGCGCTGCTACTCCCAGAAGCAATACTATTTCAGAGGTGCCTGTAAATATTATTGGAATCGCAATTTTTAGTCTTCTATATCGCGCAAAGATAACTCCGCCCACTAAAATTATTGCAAAAACTCCTGCAATTCCAGCACTTCTAAAAAAGCTCCTCCCCAGTTTTGGATCAACATAATCCTGGGAAATTATTTCCATTGATTCAATTTCTGAGGGCAACCTTCCTGCCTCAAGAACAACTTTTACTCTTTTAGCATCCTCAAAAGTTCTTGTTTGAATGACTAAGTTTGATGTGGTTTCGCCCTGTTTCCAACTTTGGAATAAGGATTGCGCAGGTGGGGCTGAAAATTCTTCTTTTCCATCTAAAAGCATTGCGATTTTTGGAATACACTGACCTGCCCCAATACCTATTTCTGGGAGCGAACAAGCAAACTGCTCTCCGCATTGCTCATCCTGTGTACAGCTTCCTGATTGCGAAGGGGCTAATCTTAGATAAGAGTCGCGAAGATCGTTTGCAGCTTGTTCCCTAATATTAAGGCCTACTTGCCATGCGCCACTTCTTGAGTTTCTAGCAGGCTCACCAATTGGCGGGATTATAACTTCGCCGCCAAAAATTGTTTCGTTCAAAACGTTCAGTTCGAATTTTCCAATTGACTTAACCAAATCAACCAATCTTTCAGATCCTTCGCCTGCCATTTCAACAACGATGTATTTATTTCCCTGAAAATCCTCTATGCGCTTTGGAACAACTCCGCTCAAACCATAGGCATCCAACCTTTTCGTAAGAACAGCTGCAGTTGTTGTATAGAGTTGCTCAGAAAGATTTACACCTTCAGCTGTCTTTGGAAGAACTGTAACTCGGGCACCTCCCTGTAATTCTAGCCCAAGTCTAAGTCTTGTGGGAGAAACGCGCTTCACATTTAATCCAATATATGTTGTATTCCCTATTTGCGTAGGGAAAGTTCCATGCTGTGTTTCTATCTTTACGGTCTGGTTTTGTTGAATTTTTGAAATTGCAGTTGTATAATCATCAACAACGTTAATTTGCACGCTATTTATTGATTTGATTATATCGCCTTCTGCAACCTTGCCATAAAAAGGAGAATCCTTAAACACGAAAGAGATTTCTGCGCCGCCTTTTTTGTAACTGGGGAGAAGAAGAATACTAATTGCAACTAAAGCAATCAAAAGGATGATTCTTTTTTCTGTGAAAAACATTTTTGCTTTTCCCATTATTTCCTAAACCTCAACAATAATAATGCATTCAGTATCCATGTGTTTGGAATATCTGCAAGTGCACCCATCAAAAGTGCAATTGCAATTTGCTTTATAACAAGCGATTCTGCAAAAAAGAACAAGGCAACTAGAGAAACAATTGTAGCCGCGCTCATAGTTAATCCAGTGCGCATCGCTTTTCCAACTCTATCAAAAACATCCCCTTCCTTTTCTTTAAGGATTTTCTCAGTTAGAATTATGTTTGTATCAACTCCATATCCAATTACCATTAAGAGTGCAGCAAAAGTTGCCAAGCTTAATTTGATATCAAAGAATACCATGAATCCTAAAATTGCCACTAAATCATAAACAGTTGAAACCAGAATTGCCACTGAAGGTGCAACTGCGCGATAAGCAAATCCAACTACTATCATCATTAAAATAAACGCAACTATAAAAGCTGTCTGCGCCTCTCGCCAAAAAGTTCCTGCAAGCGCGGGAGCAATTACACTGATTGAATAATCTGTTGGCTTTAATTCTTTTTTCAAAAATTCAGAAACAGCATTCACTAGTTTTTCTTGGTCTTTTAATCCAGAGACTGAAACGATTACGCGCTCCTGCTGCCGCGTTGTTGGATTCACAGTTGTTGAAACATCAATTTCTTTAGTTCCGAGCTGTGAACTTAAAAAAGATACAAAACTTTCCGTATCGATTCTTTCTTTTTGCGGTAGAGATATTTGAACGCCTCCCTGAAAATCCAGGCCTTTTTTCAAAAAGCTTCCTGTCTGCATATAATTCTGTACTAGGAAAAATATTGCTATAACAAAAATTACAACTGGAATAATGAATAGTTTTTTTGCTAGACTGTAATTGTATTTAAGCTCCATGGGATAGAGATATAAAATTATCTATATATTAATATTTAATCATGGGCCAAGATTTAGTAGCAATCGGATTTGCAGTTGTGCTAATAGGATTCATTCTAATTATAGCAGGCGCACTTTTAAGTGGTGGGGCAAAAAACACAAAAGTGGCTGTTGGGGGTTTTATTGGACCGATTCCGTTTGGATTTGCAAATGATCCAAAAATGCTAAAGGTTATTATGATTATAACAATAACCTTCTTTGCACTATTTTTAATAGTGCCTTTGATTACTAGATACTTCAAATGATGGAACAAAAAATTAAACACGAGGATAATTTGTTGTTTATTGGGAAAAAGAAATATTTGATTAGATTAGACCAGAATAAATTCACAACAGAATTCGGAGATTTTAATCTTGGGGCGCTGGTTGGAAAAGCGTGGGGGACAAAAGTTAAAACCCATTTAGGATATGAGTTTATTGTTGTACCACCTCGATTGCCTGATTTAATGAAAAAGTTAAAAAGAGCGCCGCAAATTATAACTTTGAAAGACGCTGGAATTATTGCCGCTTTAACAGGATTAAGCAAAGATGATATGGTTGTTGAAGCAGGAACAGGCTCAGGGGCACTAACAGTTTATTTGGCAGGAATTGCAAAGCATATCTACACATATGAAATTAGAAAGGATTTTTATGATATCGCGCGCACGAATTTTGAAAAGCTTGGAATAAAAAATATTACAACAAAAAATAAGGATATTACAAAAGGAATTGATGAGGGCAGTATAGATTTAGTTGCTTTAGACATGGAATTTCCTGAAAAAGCTTTCAAGGTTGCACACAAAGCTTTGAAGGTTGGAGGATATCTGGTTGTTTTTGCGCCAGTTATTGAGCAAGTATCAAGATTTAGGAATTTTTTGGATGAAAAACACTTTGCAAATGTTGAAACTTACGAGTGCATTCTTAGACCGTGGCAGATAGAACCACCTGATAAAAGCAGACCAAGCGGAAATTTTTTGGCCCATACTGGATTTTTAACTTTCGCACGAAAGATATAGGGAAAGTTGAAAACTAGCGAAATTGCAACGGCAACAAAGAGAATTTAGCTTGGTTTTTAACTTTTGCGAGAAAAATTTAGGAAGGGTTTATATACACTGTGCTATATATTCAGAGGCAGTGGGAGCGATGGTCAATCTAAAGGGCAAAGATATTATCTCACTCAGAGAACTAAAAAAAGATGAGATAGAATACTTGCTTTCCCGCGCTGCTGATTTTGAAAAAATTTTGCAAAAAGAGGGTTACACGAATATTCTGGAAGGAAAAATTTTGGCAACACTTTTTTACGAGCCATCAACTAGAACTAGATTGAGTTTTGTAACTGCAATGCACAGACTTGGGGGGAATGTAATAGGATTTAGCGGACCAGAGGGCACATCTGCTGTGAAAGGGGAAAATCTTTCAGACACAATTAGAACAATCGATAATTACGCGGACGTTATTGCGATAAGGCATCCAGAAGAGGGATCAGCAAAATTGGCCGCACAACTCTCAACCAGGCCAATAATAAATTGCGGAGATGGTAGCCATGCACATCCAACTCAGACTTTGTTGGATTTATACACGATTAGAAAAGAAAAAGGAAAGATCAACGGGCAAAAAGTTGCGCTTGTTGGAGATTTAAAATATGGGAGAACTGCTCATACACTCGCATACGCCCTTGCGCTTTTTGGAGCTGACATGATTTTTGTTTCTCCGGAAAGTTTGAGCATGCCAAAAGATGTTACGACTGAACTAAAGGATAAGTTTGAAATTGAAATAAAAGAATACACAAAATTGGAAAACATAGTTAAGGACGCGGACGTGCTCTACATTACAAGAATTCAAAAAGAGCGTTTTCCAGATCCAGGAGAGTATGAGAAAGTTAAGGGCGCATACAAAATTGATTTAAATGTGTTAGAAAACGCAAAAAAAGACTTAATTGTTTTGCATCCGCTTCCAAGGGTTTATGAAATTGACCCAGAATTAGACAATACAAAATTTGCAAAATATTTCAAGCAAGCTTATTATGGGATCCCAGTGAGAATGGCAATACTTGCAAGTGTTTTGGGGAAATAAAATGGAAAGAGAAGTTGAGCGCGAACTGAAAATTCAGAAGATAAAAAACGGGACGGTTATAGATCATCTGCCAGCTGGCTCGGGTTTGACGGTGTTGCATATTCTTGGAATAGATAAAGGCTATAAAAATGCGGTTTCAATTGCAATAAACGTTCCAAGCAAAAGATGGGGGATGAAGGATGTTGTAAAAGTTGAGGACCGAATTTTGCGACCTGAAGAAACTGACAAACTTTCTTTAATCGCGCCAGAAGCCACAATAAACATAATCCGCGATTACAAAGTTTCTGGAAAAAACAAGGTTACGATTCCAAATGATATTACTGGAGTCTTAAAGTGTGGAAACCCATCTTGTATAACAAACAAGCGCGAGCCAATTACCCCTGTTTTTTCTGTTGAAAAAAACAAACCGATTGTTTTGCGCTGCAAATTTTGCGAAAGAATAATGGAAAGAGATTCGATTGAGGCACAATTATAAGTTTTAATTATGGCCAAAATTAAAGTTATCGCGCTGGACGTAGACGGGACAATAACTTTTCACAATAAACTTTTGGATATAGAAGGATACAAAGCAATTCAAAAAGCAGGCAAAGCAGGATTAATTGTAATTTTAACTTCAGGAATTCCTGTGCAAGGGCTGAGGCCAATTGCTGGTTTAATGGGCGCATCTAAATATTTGATTGGAGAAAACGGCGGAGTGATTTTTGATGGTGAAAATTTGGAAATTCTATCAAATCCGGAAAGTGCTAAAAAATGTTTTGAGGAATTAAAAAAAAGTGGAATTAAAGGAATTGAAATTTATTCAAAAGCGGATATGAGATTGAGCGAGGTTTGTTTAAGGTTAGGGCCAGATATTAAAGAGATAGAAAAAGTTGCAGGCAAATACAGTTTAAGAGTTGTTGCAACAGGATTCGCAATACATCTAACTATGCCCAGAGTGAATAAAGGAAACGCTTTGAAAAAATTATTACAAAAACTTGGATACAAAATGGAAGAATGCGCAGCAATCGGAGACTCAAGAAATGATATTGAAATGGTAAGAGATAGTGGATTGGGGATAGCAGTTGCAAACGCACGCCGGGAAGTGAAAGATGTTGCGAAATATGTAACTAAAAAGTCGCACGGCGCAGGAGTCATGGAAGCTGTTAATTACATTTTAAGATTTAATAAAAAAATCAGAGAAGCAAAAATAGCGGAATTATGATTAGAATTATTAAAACAAGCTGAACTATGCTCCCCACGATCCAAGTTAGAACTGCCTGATACCAAGTAATATCATAAAAGTATTTTAGAATTCCAAACCACGCAGCAAAAGCAATTATTATTCCGATTATTGGAGTAACAAGTATTATTGCAATTAAGGGAATTGCTATTAAATCGCGAATTAGTATTGTTAAAACTCCCCTCGGCAAATCAATAACAAGGCTTACCTTTGCTCCGACTGTTTTTAATGCAACCAAAAGAATTCCTGCTGAAATAAATAAGTAAGCCCCATAGAGAATCAGTATTAAAAGCGGCGCTTCCAAACCTCTGGGTAGAAATTGTGCATAAAAAATCTGTAATGCTTCTACAGGCGGTGCCATAATTAAATAAGTGTTGAAAAGAGTATTTAAAACTACTTTAATTGTTCCAAAATTTCCTTAGCCCGCGAGACGGAGATATTCTTTTCTTTTATCATTTGAGCTGCAATTTTTTCAGCAAGATTTTGCGGCGCGCCAGCTGTTACTGCAATATTTCTTGCATGCAGCTCCATGTGGCCGCGCTGGATTCCTTCAGTTGCTAAAGCGCGTAATGCTGCTAAATTCTGCGCTAACCCAACTGCGCCAATAACTTCTGCTAATTCTCTCGCTGTTTGAACTCCAAGAATCTTGATATTTACTTTTGCAACAGGATGGACTTTTGTTGCACCTCCAACTAAACCAACTGCCATAGGCATTTCAAGTGTTCCTTTTAAATCGCCTGACTTTGTTTTCTCAAATTTTGTTAGGGGCGAGTATTTTTTATTTTTCACAGAAGCATATGCATGCGCTCCAGCTTCCAATGCACGAAAATCATTTCCAGTTGCTATTGCTATGCTTGAAACGGCATTCATGATTCCTTTGTTATGAGTGGCTGCGCGGAATGGATCTGCAACTGCGAAATTATATGCATGTATAACACCAGCAACAGCTAATTCTCCCCCCAAAGATTTTTTATCAAAAACAGCTTCTGCTTTTACTAATCTGTGCACTGCTAGATTTGAAATTATGCGCAAATAAACATGACCGCCTGTTAAATTTTCAATAAATGGAGCAACAGCTTCGCACATTGTATTAACAGCATTTGCGCCCATTGCATCTCTGCAATCAACCAAAAGATGAACAACAAGCATTTTTTCAGGTTTATTTAAAACACGGACTTCAATATTCTTGCAGCCACCGCCGAATTTTATCAAAGTTGAATCCTGTTTATTGCAGAGCTCAATTATTTTCTTTTTGTTTGAGAGAATTTGCTTGCGGGCCTTTTGCAAATTTTTTAATTTTACAACCTGAATTTGCCCGATCATTATAGGATCTGTGCAATTTGATTTAAATCCTCCTTTTACTCGGGCAATTTTTGCAGCATTGCTTGCAGCTGCAATAACAGACGGCTCCTCAATAGCCATTGGGACTAAGTAATCTTTCCCATTTACCAAAAAATTAACAGCAACTCCAAGAGGAAGTGGAAAAGTGCCAATTGCGTTTTCCACCATTTTATCAGCAAGGGAAAAATCAAGGGCTGATTGTTTCTTCAAAAGTTCTACTTCCTCTTCGGATAAATTGGCAAATTCTTTTACTAACTCAAGCCTTTTTTCAATTGGAAGTTTGTAAAAACCAGAAATTTGTGAAGATTTCACCATTTTTATAAATAACCACCTTTTTCTAGTATTGCTTTTATTTCTTCGTCCTTTGTTGCTAGTTTTTTTAACTTCTTTAACCTCGTATCAAACATTGGCTGAAAACGAGCTTTGGGGGACCATTCTACAAGTAAATCATTTGACCGCGAAGTTAATTCACCGCCCCTCTTACCTTCTCGGATCGCAAACAAAACTGCTTTATCATTCAATGTCATGTTAGCAGCTCTGAATGCGCGCTTTCCAACTAGTGGATCATCCACAAGCCTAAGAAAATACCTAGAGAGCGATGGTTCAGTTAAATAAGAATATGGTGGTGGCAATTTCGTCTTCATTTTCTCAGGAGTTGGCCAATCATCTGCCCAGCGCTGCAAAATTCCTTTTAAAATTCCAAGAAGTCTTCTATCTGCCATGAAGTTAGCTCTTTTTTTGCATTTCTTTCAAATGTGGATGAACACATTTAAACTTATATCCATAATAAATTGCGCCTGTTTTTCCATCCTCTGAAATTTTTCTAAAGGCTAATTGTACTTTATCTCCAATAGAAACTTTTTCAATGTCACAGTCTGCAATCTGCGTTGTCAAGCGTGGACCCTCCTCCAATTGAACAATTGCAATTACATATGGAGTTAAAAGTTCAAACCCGGTTGGTGGAACTCTAATAACCGTATATGAGACAATTTTTCCAGCTCCCTTAAATTGATGAGGAGCTAATTTTGAGCTCTTGCATTTTCTGCACAACTCGCGCGGCGGGAAATAAAGAGACTTGCATTTAGAGCATTGTGTTCCAATTAAATTATACCTGCTTGGTTGTTTTCTCCAAAATCTTGCTACGCTCATTATCGTGAAAATATATGCACCGCGCAGCTCCCTCCTGAGCCGCCGACATTATGTGTTAAACCAATTTCAGCATTCTTTACCTGTCTTTTTCCAGCATCTCCGCGCAATTGCAAAACAATTTCAACTGCCTGTGCAATTCCTGTTGCTCCAACTGGATGACCTTTGCTCTTTAATCCGCCAGAAGTATTGATTGGAATATCTCCTGTTAGAGAAGTATGCCCTTGCTCTGTAAACTTTCCGCCTTCGCCTTTTTTGCAGAATCCTAAATCCTCAATTGCACAGATTTCTGCAATTGTGAAGCAATCATGAACTTCTGCCATATCAATATCTTTTTGAGTGACTCCAGCATGTTTATACGCTGATTGGGCAGCAACAACAGTTGCTTTTAATGTTGTTAAATCATCTCTGTCGTGCAGAGCAAGTGTATCAGTTGCTGCGCCGCTTCCAACAAGCCAGATTGGATTATCACAGAACTCTTTTGCGTTTTCAGCACTTGCAAGAATAACAGCAGCTGCTCCGTCTGTTATTGGGGAGCAGTCAAACAATTTTAAAGGATCGGCAACTTTTGTTGATTTCATTACAGTTTCAAGAGTTATTTCTTTTTGATACTGTGCGTTTGGATTGCGCGCGCCGTTGTAATGATTCTTAACAGCAACTTGCGCCATTTGTTCCTCTGTTGTCCCATAATCATTCATGTGCCTGCGTGCAATTAGAGCATATTCTCCTGGAAAAGTTACTCCATAGAAAGCTTCCCATTCTTGATCAGCTGCAGTTGCAAGGGCCTCTGTTGTCGGACCTGTTAAAACATCTGTCATTTTTTCAACCCCGCCTGCAACAACAACTTCATGCAAGCCTGATTTGATTGCCATGTATCCTGCGCGCAATGCTTGGCCACCAGAACTGCAAGCAGATTCTATACGCATAGCAGGCATTGGTAGTAGTGCGCCATGGTCCATTGCTAAAGAGGCGAGATGCTCTTGTTTTATGAAAAGCCCGCCACTCATATTTCCACCAAAAAGTCCATCAATTTGATCTGGTTTTATTTCAGCGTCAATTATTGCTTTATTTCCTGCCTCGGCTATTAGGGAACGGAATGATTTGTCCCATAGTTCTCCAAATTGTGTTAATCCAATTCCAATGATTGCAACTTCTTTTTTAAAGTTTGCCATTTTCGAGCTTTAGCGAGAAAATGCGAGGAAGCTTTGCTTCCGAAGCATTTATCCAACCGCCATTGTAATTTTTCCCCTATACTTTGCATAAGTTCCATAATCAAGGTATTTCTTATTATCAATATATTTTTGAACAGGATATCCTTTCTCGCGCGCCCTTGGAAGTTCTTTTGTTGTTCGCAAAACAAAGGAATCAGAGCCAGCACCGCTTCCGTAAGAAGTAACAAGAATTCTTTGATCTGCCTTTGCAATATCCAAAACAGCCGCGAGTCCGAGCAAAGAAGCGCCTGAATATGTGTTACCAATTTTTGGAACTAAAAGTCCGGGAAGAATTTGCTCTGGCTTAAATCCGAGTTGTTTTCCAGCCTCCATTGGGAATTTTCCATTTGGCTGGTGGAAAACAACATAGTCAAAATCAGATGGTTTTGCTTTTACCGTTTCCATCATTTTTTCTGTGCAAGCAATAATATGCTTAAAGTAAGCAGGCTCACCTGTAAATCTGCCTCCGTGGCGTGGATAATCTGCTCCTTCTCTTCTCCAAAAATCAGGTGTGTCTGTTGTAAATGAAAGTGTGGATTCAATTTCTGCAACAACTTTGCCAGAGTTCTTTCCAATTATAAAAACTGCTCCTCCTGCGGAAGCTGTATATTCTAAAGGATCTCCAGGGGCTCCTTGAGAAGTGTCTGCTCCGCCTGCTAACCCATATTTTATCATTCCAGATTGTACTAAACCCATACAAATTTGAATTCCTGCTGTACCTGCTTTGCATGCGAACTCTAAATCAGCAGCTGTTAAATTGGGAGTTGCGCCAATTGCTTCTGCAACAATAGTCGCTGTTGGCTTTACTGCATACGGATGGCTTTCTGAGCCAATATAAATCGCTCCTATCTCCTGCGGGTCGATTTGTGCCATTTTCAAAGCGTGGCGCGCAGCCTCCACAGTAATAGTAGCAGTATCTTCATCCGGGCCCGGAACGCTTTTTTCCTCAATTGCAAGCCCTCTTTTTATTGAATTGGCATCAGCGCCCCACACTTTTGCTATTTCTTCCGCTTTTATGCGGTACATTGGCACATAGGCGCCATAGCCGACTATCCCGACATCCATGATTATAATAAGTGTTCTATAAGTTGAATCAGGGGTTTTATAAGGGTTGTGAAAATAAGTTGTTATAAAAGATTTTGGTAAGTTTATACTTCCACGCCACCTGCAATAATAATTAAAGGTATATCAGATTTACTTTTAAGGTCCCTTAATTTAGTAGCATTAGAATCATCTAGAATATTGTAGTCTACTACTAACAGAGCATCTAAACCCAATGAAGAGTAATCATAAATCTGACCAATTAATCTGTGTAGTTGCCCTGAATTCTTAAGACTGTATTTGAGTTCAAGACCAACATTATATCCCTGAGTGTTTATAACCAAGTCAACCCTTCTACCATCTTTGAACTTATATTCTTTAGTTGTATCAACCTTGGCTTTACCAAATCTCTGTGGTAGATTTCCTTTAAGATAACCTAATAGTTCGGTCTGATATTTTGATTCGTTATTATGATACCTATCTGGAGAAAAACCTATGACAGAGTTTTTAACAATGTTTAATATAGAATTAAGCATATCTGGAGCTTCTGGGCTAAGAGACACTCCCTCTTGTATTTCTTTCAATTTTCTATCATGAGCACCGTCTATCTGATTTATGCTACGTTCTAGTTCTGTTGCCTGAGTTCCTCTTTTTATAACTTTCAAAGCATAGATAAGTTTAGTTGTAGATACTTTTGCTATATGCTCGACCCAGTCTAACCGGTTCATTTTGATCTTCTTTGGCTTTGCTGTGCCAAAGCTTTGACGTTCAACTTCCCTATAGCCAGATGCATCAAGATTGCATAGTGATGCTAATTTCTTCAGGTCATCTAGTGATAGATCGAGAAGAACTGCTTTCTTCGCATCTTGTATGTTTTTTACTTTCTGATATTCTGCGGCTGCAGATTTCACAACCTTACCAGTCTTATCTACGGCCTTACTTGCAAAACCTTTCAGATCATCAAAGAAACCCATAGTAATATACAATATCTTTTTACTTAAATAACTAACTTCCCTTTATTTGTACCTAAGTAACACAGCTAAACAAAAGCCCAAAGAAAAGATAACTTTTAATAACACACTCCTCTTTTTAGTATGTATGGATATTGAAAAGCGCATTGAACTCATTACAAGAGAGCCTATTGAGGAAGTTATTACACAAGAGGACTTGAGAAAATTATTACAAACAAAAGACAAACCTTGGGCATACGATGGCTTTGAGCCATCTGGGCTTTTGCATTTGGGCTCTGGAATTTTGCGCGCAATTAAAATACAGGATTTGCTGGATGCAAAACTCGGATTTATTCTGTGGATTGCGGACTGGTTTGCTTGGATTAACAACAAGATGGGCGGAGACTTGAATTTAATCCAGAAAGCGGGCGAGTACATGATTGAGGGCTGGAAAGCCTGCGGGGTTGATACTAAAAAGCTAAAAGTTTTGTGGACTTCAGATGCCGCTGATGATAAGGAATACTGGAAAGGGGTTCTGGAAGTTGCGAAACAAACAACTATTCAGAGAACGATAAGGGCTGGCACAATTATGGGAAGAGAAGAGAAAGAAATGTTATACGATGCGCAAATTTTCTACCCGTGCATGCAAGCTTACGATCCTTTTTACTTTAATGCTGACATTTTGCAATTGGGCATGGACCAGAGAAAAGTAATGGTTTTGAGCCGTGAAATTGCACCAAAGTTAAAAAGAACTCCGCCTGTAATTTGCGCACACCATTTACTAATTGGATTGCAAGGAGCTGAAGCAGGCAGAATGACCGCAGATGTAAAAATGAGCAAGTCAGTTCCAAAAGGCACAATCTATATTCATGATTCAAAAAAAGAAATCGAAGAAAAAATTAATTCTGCTTTCTGCCCAGAAAAGGTTGTAGAGGGAAATCCGCTTTTGGAAATCTGGAGATATATTGTATTTAGAAAGTTTGATTCAAGAACAATTGAGCGACCACAGAAATTCGGCGGAAATTTGGAGTTGCAGAGCTATGGAGAATTAGAAAATATTTACAAGGAAGGGAAATTGCACCCGATGGATTTGAAAAAAGGAACAATAGAAGCGCTTGATGAGATTTTGGCGCCTGCGAGAAAACATTTTGAGAAAGGTAAGGCAAAGGAATTGTACGAGATTGTAAAAAGGGCGGAAATTACGCGATAAAAAATTTTAGTGGGGGAGCCAGGATTTGAACCTGGAACCACCAGCGCCCGAGGCTGGCATCATACCAAGTTAGACCACTCCCCCGTCTGAGCAATAGTATATAATTAATTTATTATATAATGGGTTGTGTGGGAGCATGGATTTAAAAGAAAGATTTTCAGAACTAAAAAATTTATCAGAATGGGAGCGCGGTAGATTTTCAGCGCAGGTTTTTATTT
>DVAB01000022.1 GCA_014189685.1 Candidatus Naiadarchaeum limnaeum | reverse complement strand
GCCACCCAGTAGTTGGAGATTTTGATACTGATGGAGACATTGATTTAATCATTATTAATAATGACGATCTAAACATATCTCTTTTTAATAATTCTGAAGTTGGAAGCACTTACTTAGACTCGCAGATTCAAACCTTTACAAATGTTACAAACCAACAAAAAACATATTTCCTCAATTGGACCCCAAGCCTAACAGCAAGCGGAAGTTTTAACATAAGTGCGGTTGCAGATTTGAGCGGAAGATTTGGGGAAACAATTGAATCAAACAATTATATTGTTGGCCCAGCATCCATAAACTGTGTTTCTCTCGAGGGATTGAATGACTATTCTGTGAATAATTCAACAAGGCTTTGCCCTGGAACTTATCCGATGAACGACACAGACAGCAATGCCGGGGCTATTTTTATCAATGCAAACAACACTGATTTAGACTGCAACGGCGCGACTATAACCAGAGCATCTGCTTTAAACTACGGAATTTACATTGCTGATAAAAATAATACCACAATTCATGGATGCAATGTTAGGGATTACTTTCACGGCGGAATTAGGGTTAGTAATTCAAACTTTACTACAATTTACAACACAACAATCTTTAACTCCACTGTTAGCAGTTGTTGCGAGATTTACCTCATAGCAGGCAGCACAGCAGGAAACTCTTATGTAAATCTAACCAATTTAACTATTGAAGTGGCAAACCAGCCAGGGATAAGTATGGAGACTGCAGCTAATGTGAGCATAACCAATTCTATCTTTAGAGCCGGCTCTAACATAAACGAAGGTATAATGCTTAACGGCGGCACCCAAGAAAATATCACAATACAAAATAACACACTCCATAATTTAAGCGTAGGGATTGACATAACAGCATCCTCTGCTTCTGCTATAAAAAATGTTACTATATTTAATAATACAATTTACAACATTTCAACTTTTGCAATCTATGCCTATCATATGGAAAACCTTACAATACACGGCAATACTATTTACAATGTCTCCGATCCAAGCGGAACTGCAATTGCTATCGGGCTTGATGGCACAAACAACAGCACAATTTTTTCAAATAATATTTCAAATGTTGAAACTGCTTTTAATTTGAGCGGTTCACTAAATAACGGAGTTGAAGGGCAAACTGCTTCAAGAAACACAATTTACAACAATTACATAAGCAACTTTACTGTTGCCGCGGCGAAGGACAACAGCACAATTGGAAACTTTTGGAACACCTCAAAAACCGCAGGCACAAACATAATTGGCGGACCAAATATTGGCGGAAATTTCTGGAGCGATTACAGCGGAACTGATACCGACTTGGATGGAATAGGGGATACTCTTCTTCCCTACACCTCCTCTGGGAACATTGTAACTGGCGGCGATTATCTCCCGCTAGTAGTTATTCCCTGCACAAACTTGAGCGGCTATAACGAGTATGTTGCAAATGTCTCCACAACTCTTTGCGCAGGAACTTATTTGATGAATGATTCAAATGATAACCACGTTATAATTTCAATAAACACGAACAATTTGGTTTTTGATTGTAATGGGGCTACAATAAGAGGGAATAACTCGCCATCATATTCAACTAGTGCAATAGAAGTTAGCGGAAGAAAAAACATTACTATAAAAGGTTGTAGCTTAACTGGCTATACTTATGGGATTTTTTCAAATACTTCACTTGGCGGCCCGAACAATAGCATCATTCAAGGCAATACGATCTGGAACAATACTGAAAGGCAAATCTGGCTCAACAGTGTAGTTGATCTAAACCTAACCAATAACACAATTTTTAATGGAACCGACGATGGTTTTGAATCCGTTTTATTTCAATATAGCAACAACACAACAATCTCAAATAATACCTTTGCGAGGGCTGCTACAATACATCTAAGGTTTCACATATCAAACAATAATACTATTGCGAATAACACCATCTCCGGCAATGTATCTGGACCTTCAGGCTCGACAGGAATACAAATCACTAGTGCCGGCGTTCCTCAAGTGCCGGGATATGGAAATCTTATAGAGAAAAATATCATCTTTAATATAAGCAACGCAATTGATGTTAACGTTGGAAATAACACAATATTTAACAATACTGTTTATAACATAACTAACTTCGCTATTTACTCCTATAGTTCTATCTCCTCAAAACCAAACATTATCCTAAACAATACTGTTTACAACAGCAGCAATGGAATTGTTATTGACTGCGAAAACGGAACAATTGTTGGAAATAATACTGTTTATCTGAATTCGAAAAATGGAATTTCTTTGGATGCTGCCCTAAGCAGCTGCAATGTTACAAATATACTTATTTCATACAACAATATCTCAAACAATAATGTTGGAATAAACATAACCGATCTTAGAAATAATAGTGTTAACAATACAATTTATAATAATTATATTTCTGGCAATACAATAAACGTTTTTGACAATTCAACAAATCCAGGAAACAGTTGGAATATAAGCAAAACCTCTGGTGTAAATATAGTGGGTCGCACATTTATAGCAGGAAACTACTGGGGTGATTACACAGGCACAGATATCACCGGAGACTATTTAGGAGACACATTAATTCCCTACACCGCTTCTGGAAACATTTCTTATAAAGGTGACTATGCTCCACTTACACAAAGCTCTAATATACCTTCTTCTCAGCCAGGTGGAGGCGGGGAAACTATAGGAATAGGAATTGAAAGAGTGCGTTTTAAAAAAGTTATAAAGATTCCTGTGGACGAGGTTATAAAAATTATTGATGACTTCCCTGTAGATGGGAGCGTTGAAATTTCTTTTGGCGAAAATGAAAAATTCTATTCATTCCAAGGTGGCCTTTACTACACTTTCCGTATCACTGCTAATGGTGGTCGGATAACCGCACATATTGATGATCAAAGAGTTTTTGAAACTGATGATTTCACTTTCAGAAGCGGAAAAATCGGATTAAAGACATTTGGAACTGCTGCAGCGTTTGATGATATCCGAGTTAGAGAAATAATAGGGGTGCCTGGCGAGACCTATCGCCCATTCACAGAAGATTTTGATGATGGCCAAGCGAAAAACTGGCAAACGAGCGGTGGAACTTGGGACGCCTCAAGAAAAGTGTACACGCAGGACAGTCTCATCTCTGTTGAGCAGTTATCATTTTCAGGAAACAGCAGTTGGAGAGACTATAGTTACGAAACAAAAGTTAGTATTGAGACCAGAAGCAAAAATACAATTGCAGGAATTATCTTCCGCGCACAGAATAATGAAAACTACTATCAGTTTACTTTTGACAACAATTCCAGAGTTGCATTGAGAAAGCGCGTTGGGGGTGTATTGCAACCTATTGGCGAAAGCGAAAAGCACACAATTACTGTTAAGAAAATAACACCTCAAAAAGTTACCCTTGAAATAAATTCAACTCCCCTGATAGTTGATGTAACCCCTGGTCAAAAAGCGTTTGTTGATGTTAACAGGGATGGAGAAAATGATCTCGCAATTTTAGTGAATAAAGTTACAGGAGCAGCAACAGTTGAAATGAGCGTTGAAAAACTTCGCTTGGAAGCAAAACCACCGCCAAAAGTTGCAATTCCAAAAACTGTTGTAGAGACCCGGCCGCCTCTTATAACAGCTCCAATACTTCCTATAAAAATAATTGAGCGGGCTGAGCAGCCAACAAATATCCCGGCGACAATTGTTGTTGCTGTTATTTTAGCTGCAATTTTTTCAATAGTTATAGTTGGGGCGCATCAAAATTATATAGAGATAAGGCAAAAAGAAGTGTTGGAAGGAAAGCTTTTGCTCGCGCGCGAACTAAAGAAACAGCGAATTGAGAATTTGAGAAGAATGGGATATACTGCCTCTGAAATACGAAGATTGCAGAGGAAAAAAGAAGAGGAGTAATATCTACTTTTTGCTGAAAGTTTGGCGCCTAAATTATTTTATATTAGATAATAGATAAATATTCATATGAAATTTCTTAAATTCAATGCTGGGGGAAAAAATTTTGCAAAGTTTATAACCTTTATTTTAGTTATTTTCGGAGTTTTTTTTGTTTTGATTTTTTTTGGCCCATTAAGAGAAGGATTTTTAATCGGTCCTACTGGAGTCCCATCAACATTTTATAATGCTACCCGAGCTTCTAATCCAGATATTGTAATAACAAATATATCATTTCCTCCTGAGATCCGGGCAGGAGTACAGCAAACAATCAACGTGACAGTGAATGTTACAAATGGAAATGGCTCGGCCGGCTTGGGAAGCTGGAATGTAAATGTGACACTTTTTAAAAGTGTTTCTGCGTGGCCGAATATTACAAAATTGCAGAGTTTTAATGCAAGCACTCTTGATTATCCTGAAGGAATTGTAGTTGCCGATATTGACAATGATGGCGATAACGACATAGTAACTGGTACAAACGATAAGCAATTTTTAGCATATTACAACCCGGGACATTTGAACATCGATCAATGGCAAGTCTCAAATAGAACACATCAAAATTATGTTGACACAGTTAGCGCAGGGGATTTGGATGGGGATGGGGATACAGATATCGCAGCTGGTGTAACTCAAGGAGTAGGCGGAACCTTCCGCGTTGCAATTTATAATAACACGGGGGACAATTTCTCTCAGTGGCCATCAAATAATATAACAATAGAGAAGGATGCCTATGGGCTTGCAATAGCGGATATGGATAATGATGGGGATTTAGACATAATTGCCGGCCTTGGTGGCGGTACCGCTGATAGAATTTCCATATTTAACAATACAGGCATTCTAAACATCTCACAATGGCCAACAAGCAATGTTTCAACTGCAAACTTACTGTTCGCGCTTGCAGTTGCAGATATGGACAATGATGGAGATAATGACGTTGTTGCTGGATTGGGGAATGCAGGAGACCGTGTTTCAATTTACAACAACACAGGTAGCCTTGCAATTGCCCAATGGCCAACAAGCAATAGGACAGTTAAAGACGATATTGAAACACTTGCAATTGGCGATCTAAATAATGACGGATATAATGATATTGTTGCAGGCAACGATTTCTTTGTGGTTTCAGTTTATCAAAATCCCGGTCATACAGGTATTTCTCAGTGGACTGAGTATAATGTTTCAACTTCATCTACTGTTTATTCAGTTGCAATTGCAGATTTGGATAATGATGGCGACAATGATGTAATTGCAGGCTTAGCCGGTGGCACCGGTGGCAACATTTCAATTTACAACAATACCGGCACAACTTTGAACATTTCTCTCTGGCCAGTTTATAATGTAACAACAGCTGATGATGCTAGATCTCTTGCTGTTGCCGATGTTGATAGAGATGGAGATAATGAAATTGTCGCAGGAATACATAGTCCTCAACTTTCACTCTATAACAACTCAGATCTTACATCAACTTATCTGGATTCTGCAGTTCAGACTTTTACAAACGTTTCAAATTCTCAGAAAACCTATTTCCTTAACTGGACTCCAAATTCAAATGATACAGGAGGCTTTACTATAAGCGCAGTTGCGGATTTAGCTGCGAAATATGCAGAAATTATTGAAAATAATAATTATCTAGTTGGCTCAGCTTTTGTGAACTCAACTCCAACGATTTTTGTTATGACTGCAAACAACACTACTTTTACTACTTCAACTCCTTCCATTCAACTTAATTTTACTGATACTAAAAAGAGCACAGGAAGGGCAACTCTCTATGTTAATGGAACAAACCGCTCATTTAATGGAAATGTTTCAAATAATACTGCTACAAATCTTACATCCTCATCGCTCGATAATGGAAATTACAATTACTGGATAAATATAACCACCGAACTGGAAAATAAAAGCTTGGCGTATGATTTTGTTATATCAGTGCCGCCTACATCTTCCGAAGCAGGGTCAGGTGGTGGCAGCGCTACTATACAAAGAATTCCAAAAACATTTAATCTCTCTGTGAATATTAATAGCATAACAGAAGAGGTCGGTGTAGGGGATAAAATACTTGTTTACTTTTCTGAAACAGAGAACGACACAATTTTGATTAAAAGCACAGCTCTTGGAAAAGTTACAGTTGAAATAACTTCCACTCCATTGATAGTTGATTTAGCCATTGGCGAGCAAACTTATATTGATGTAAATGAGGATGGTGTTAATGATCTTAGAATTTTAGTTAGTAAATTTACAGGAGCTGCAACAGTGGGAATGACTGTTGAAAAATTACGCCTTGGGACAAAACCACCTCCGAAAGTCGAGGCACCGCTTGTTGAGGTTCCAATGCCTGCTCAGGAAGCTCCAGCACCTCCTCCTAAACCTGCGCCCCAAAAAGTTGAAAAGCCACTATTGTCAAAAACTATGATAACTATTGCTATTGCTCTAGCCGCTATTATTGCGATAGTTTCATTACTATTCTATAGATCACGAAGCAAAGAAACGGAAAACTATCCAGTAGAAGAAGAACAAAACCAAGAGGGTTCACTCTGAAATTTTTTTAGCAATTGCATCTCCCATCTGCTTTGTTGTTGCCTTTCCGCCCAAATCATAAGTTCTCACTTTCTTCTCTTTCAAAACTTTTATAACCGCGCTTTCAATTTTCCTTGCAGCTGCATTTTCCCCAAGATAATCAAGCATCATTTTTGCAGAAAAAATTGCTGCTATTGGGTTTGCTCTGTTTTTTCCAGCATGCTTTGGAGCGCTTCCATGTATAGGCTCAAAAATCCCAAAATCATCCCCAATATTTGCTCCTGCAGCTAATCCAATTCCCCCAACAACCTGCGCAGCCTCATCTGAAATTATATCTCCAAACATATTTGTGGTTAAAATAGTATCAAACTGCTGCGGATTTTTTATCAACTGCATAGCAATCGCATCTATTCTCTGCGAATCAACTTTTACACTTCTGTATTTCTTTGCAATATTTTGTACAGCTTTTACAAAAATCCCGTCTGTAAGACGGAGAATATTCGCTTTGTGCACATAAGTTAAATGTTTACTGCGCCTTTTTGCCATCTCAAAGGCAAATTTTGCAATCCTTTCGGATGCTTTTTTGCTTATAACTCTTAAAGCGATTCCAGTATCCTTTCCAACTAACTGTTCAATCCCGGAGTAAAGTCCCTCTGTATTTTCTCTTACTATAACTAAATCAACATTTTTCGCAATTGAAGGAACATTCGGCAAATTTTTTGCAGGCCGCACATTCGCATACAAATTAAACATTTTTCTCAAAGCAACTGTAACAGAAGGCGGCGCTTTTGGATTTTCAATTGTTGTAATCGGACCTTTCAAACATGCATCACTTTCTTCCAAAAAATCAATTGTAACCTCTGGAAGATTTGTCCCGTGCTTTTTGATGCAGTAATTTCCTGCATCGCACACAACTAAATGAAAATTTAATCCTTTTATGCTATCCTGAACAGCGTTTAAAACATTTATAGCCTGCTCAATAACCTCTGGTCCTATACCATCCCCGCGCAAAACTACAACTTTATAGCTTCCCATCTTACTTTATTGCCCCCACTACTTTATCAAAGAAATATTTCTCATTTATATTTGGAATTATGTAGTTTTTGCTTAACTTGTTTTTTGGAACAGAATTTGCAAGCGCCTCGGCTGCTTTAATAAACATATCATAAGTTAATTTTTTTACTCTAGAATCAAGAGCACCTCTGAAAATTGCAGGAAAAGTAATTGCATTGTTGATTTGATTTGGAAAATCGCTCCTTCCTGTTGCAATTATCTTAACATTTTTTGCTTTTTGCGCCTGCGAAGGCAAAATCTCTGGGTCAGGATTTGAAAGCAAAAATACAATTGCATTTTTACTCATTTTTTGCAGGACTTTATAATCAATTAAATTTTTAATTCCAGAAGCGCCGATAAAAACATCACAGTTTTCAATCGCCTCTTCCAAAATCCCGCTCTCCCTATTATGATTTGAAATTTTCGCAATATCGTTTTTGTAGGTATTCATTCCCAACGGCCGCCCCTCGTAAATTATTCCCATTGAATCTGAGACAATAATATTCCTAAATCCATACTTTGAAAGAATTTTTGTGATCCCGTACCCAGCTGCGCCAGCACCTGCAATTACAATTTTCACCGCCTTTGTATTTTCCTCAATAATTTTTAATGAATTCAGGAGCGCGGCCAAGACAACAATCGCAGTTCCGTGCTGGTCATCATGAAAAACAGGAATATCCAATTCATCTTCCAACCGCTCAACAATTTCAAAACATTTCGGCGCTTCGATATCCTCTATATTTATCAATCCAAATGAAGGCGAAATTGCTTTTACAGTTTCAATTATTTTTTCCTTATCCTGCGTTTTTAAACAAATCGGAAAAGCATCCACATTTCCAAATTCCTTTGCAATTAAAGCTTTGCCCTCCATAACAGGAAGCGCGGCCTCTGGGCCAATATTTCCCAATCCCAAAACTCGAGTGCCATCAGTTATAATTGCAACTGAATTCCATTTGTTTGTAAAATCGTAAACTTTCTCTTTGTCTGCTGCAATCTCTCTGGAAACATCTGCAACTCCTGGAGTGTAAAGCAGATCCAAATCTTTTAAACTTTTTATTTTCGCCCTGCTAGCAATTTCTATTTTTCCGCGCAGTTTTTTGTGCAGAGCAAGTGCCCTAGTTTTCAAGTCCATAGCAGGAAATAGTGAGCAGTTATTTATAAACCTTGAACTTATAAAATAGCACTATGCCAGAAAAATTTCTTCCAATAAAAGAAGCATTAACCTTAGCCAAAGAAGGCAAAAAAGTAGCTGTGCGTGGATGGGTTTACAGGAAGCGCGAGCTAAAGGAAAAAATATTCATAGTTGTCCGTGATTCCTCTGGAATCATTCAAGCTGTTTTTCCTTCAAGTGATAAACAAGCTGAAAAAGTTACAATTGAAAGCTCTGTAAAATTAAGCGGAGCTTTAAAAAAAGACGAGCGCGCGCCCGGAGGATTTGAAATCTCAGGAACAAAATTAGAAATTGTCGGGCTTGCAGAAATTTTTCCTATTGGAAAAGACTTGAGCGATGAATTTTTGCTGGATGTAAGACATTTGTGGCTGCGCAGCCGCCACCTGACTGCAATACTAAAAATAAGACACACTGTTGTTGGAGCAATCCACGAATTTTTCAGAAGCCGCGGATACTATGAATTTGATCCGCCGATTTTAACTCCAACCGCATGCGAAGGCGCGCTTACACTTTTCCAAGTAAAGTATTTTGACGAAATAATGTACTTGACTCAAAGCTGGCAACTCTATGCAGAGGCAGGAATTTTTGCGCTTGAAAAAATTTATGATGTTGCCCCGACTTTTCGCGCCGAGCCTTCCAAAACCGCTATGCATCTCTCTGAATTCTGGATGTGCGAAATGGAAGCTGCGTGGATGGAATTGGCCGAGGTGACAGAAGTTGCAAAAGATGAAGTCCGTTCTATACTAAAGAAAGTTCTTGAAGAGTGCAAAGATGAACTTAAGGTTTTGGGCCGCGATGTGAAATTAATTGAAAAATATGCCCGCGAGCCTTATAAAACAATAACTTACACAGAAGCCTTGAAAATACTGAAAGAAAAGTATAAGATGAAAATAGAGTGGGGCAAGGATTTGCGCACAAAAGAAGAAGAATTGCTTGGAGAACATTTTGGAGTTCCGGTTGTCATAACACATTATCCAAAAGAAATAATGGCATTCTACAAACCGCGCGACCCGAAAGATCCGAAAGTTGCCTTGTGTTTTGATATGATTGCTCCTGAAGGTTATAGGGAAATTGTTGGCGGCTCTGAGCGTTCAACAGATGCTGAACAAATGAAACATGACTTAAAGAAAAAAGGCGCAGGCACAGGAGATTATGAGTGGTATTTTGATTTGCGAAAATATGGAAGCGTTCCGCACTCCGGCTATGGGCTTGGATTGGAGCGGGTTGTTGCATGGATTTGCGGAATTAAAGATGTAAAAGACGCGATTTCTTTCCCGCGCACAATGAAGCGCTTCAAACCGTAAATTTTATAAGTGCTCGCTCCTAGATTTTTGAGCTTATGAAAAAAGAAGAAACTGAAAATAACAATGATTCAGAGAAGAAATCTGTATCAGCAATTATTTTGAAAAACCCTGAGGTAGCGAAGCAAATAGAACTTTTAAAGGATGCTGCTGAAATCGGAGTTAAAAAAACAGGAAAAGGATTAATTATTTTTTATGAGCGCTCAACAAGAATTGGGGAAATTGTTAAAGATATAATATTTGTATTATTTGGACTCTCAATACTTCTGGCAGGGGTGTTTACAACGCCTGCAGACCTTTTTGCAATTTGGAAAATAGTTGCAACCCTTGAGAATGGATTAATTGGAAGGATAATTGTGATAATCGGCGGTCTTGGACTTTTTACCTATTCAACAAGCAAACTGTGGAACACGCTTAAGCTTACTGTTATAAAAAATAGAAAAGAAGAAACGTATGTACAGAAAAAATTATCTAGTAAGTAATTTATAACAGAGTTTTACTAGATTATACATTCAATATCGGTTTGTCAACGTAGCGAAACCAAAGGTTTCGCACGCATCGCGGAACTTCGTTCAGCAATGTTCCCTTGCAATTTATAACTGCACCTTTGCACAAAGGGTAGTTGCTTACCAGATGAAGTACTTAACCAATTGAAGCTACCCTTTGTGAGCCGATATTAAATGTGCCCCTGTAGTCTAGCCCGGTCAAGGACTTCGCCCTCTCACGGCGAGAACGTGGGTTCAAATCCCGCCGGGGGCGCTCTTCCCATATGGCTTATAAACTTGCTATGTCTATCCTAAAAATATGTCAACCCCGCTTAATCTTACTGAACTTTCAACTCTAAATTTCTCTTTTCCAGAGGCGTACGTCTTTTTGAAGCCTCTATTGATTTATGTACTTGTGATATCCTTTTATGCATTTTTTGTGTTCAAGTTTTATATGTTCATCTCAAAAAAATCTTTATTCCCCCTTAACAGGGGAGGTCTATTGTTTTCTGTGCTTGAATACATAATTTTATATCCCATTATCGTGTTTACATCTTTTTTGATACTGACAACTTTCTTTACATTTCTGTCAAAAAACCAGTCGATTGAAATTTTGATGCTTGGGGCAATGTCGCTTTTGGCCACTGTTCGGATAACAGCATATTACAGTGAGAGCTTGTCGCAGGATTTGGCTAAGGTAATTCCGCTTGCTTTACTTGCTATCTTTTTGTTAGATGCAAATTATTTCTCTGTTGAAAACTCCATACAAGCTCTTACGACACTTGCTACCTTCTCAAGAACTATAGTGTATTATCTTGGCTTTGTAGTTACTCTTGAATTTGCCCTTAGATTATTACATGTGATTTTTGGCGAACCTGAAAAGATAGAAGCCAGTTAAATTAACATATTTATATCCCTTCAAACTAGCACATGAGAAAGTAAAAATGGTCGAATCCTGGGTTTTATTTGCAAGCGCAAGTCTCTTATTATTTGGGATAATGAATTTTGTTTTGAAATTTGTTTCTGACAAGGCCCCGGTGCCACTTTTGACTTTTGTAATTTATCTTTCAACGATTATTCTTCCGCTTGGCTACTTTGTTTTTTCCGGGACAAAATTTCAAATAACAAATAATGTTTTAGCTCTTACAGTTCTAATCGGGATTATAGGCTCAGCTGCGTTTAT
Organism: Candidatus Naiadarchaeum limnaeum; assembly: GCA_014189685.1. Classification (GTDB taxonomy): domain Archaea; phylum Undinarchaeota; class Undinarchaeia; order Undinarchaeales; family Naiadarchaeaceae; genus Naiadarchaeum; species Naiadarchaeum limnaeum. Next base: position 2,445 of record DVAB01000022.1, on the reverse strand, counting down.
TTCTATGACATATGCGCTCCGCGCCGGCACTGCAAGCCAAGTAATTCCTGTTATAAATCTAAACACATTGGTTACAGTCGCGCTTGCAGTTTTAATTATAAACGAAAAATTAACCCCAAAAATCGGGTTGGGGGTTGTTTTTGCAGTTGTGAGTTTGTATTTGCTCACATCATAAAGAATTAATATTATCTTGCTGATAGTTGTGGCGTGGGCCGGTAGACCAGCCCGGTAGATCGCCTGCATGGCATGCAGGAGGCCGCGTGTTCAAATGCTCTCGCGAGCACCTTCGAATAAAATGAGAAGGGACAGCGAAATAGTATTTCGCTGGATTTCTCGCTAGCGCTCGAAAATCACGCCCGGTCCACTATTTTTATGGAATCGCAAACATGTATCTTTTGTAAAATAGGAAAAAAAGAAATTCCGTCTAAAGTTATCTATGAAGACAGTGCGCACATAGCATTTCTAGACATTCGCCCCTATACAAAAGGCCACACTTTAGTAATTCCAAAAAAGCACTATATTCAATTTTTAGAAATTCCTAAAAAAGAAGTTTCAGAACTGTTTGCGCTTGCACAGGAAATTGGAAAAAAATTAAAAACATCCTTGAAAGCAGAATTAATATTTTTATCTGTTATGGGCGAAGAAGTTCCTCATACGCATGTTCATTTAATTCCTTATTACGGAGAGATGCCATTTACAATGAGGCACGAACCGCCTGATGAGGATTTGGACAAAATTTTGAAAGAAATAAAAGAATATAAGGAGAAAAAATAAATTCAAACCATGTTCAAACTTCGCGACCACTGGAAGCCGATTTTATTTTTTATCTTTGCGCTCGTATTTATCACAGTTTTTTTAGCCATAGTTAAAATTCAAATTGAGAAAAATCCAGAAATAATTTCAGAAACACGCGACTTTGCCAAGAGCTATGGACTGCTTGGAGGTTTTTTAACAGCTTTTATTGGAAGCCAGTGGTTTCTTCCATTTCCTTACGAGCTAATTGTAGTTCCAATTATGAAACTTTACAAGCCTACAATTATTGCTCTGTTATTTATTGCTGTGCGCTCTACTGTGGCAGACATTGTAAATTTTTACACAGGCAGAAAATTGGGCGAGAAATATATCCTAAAGCGAATTGAAAAGAAAACAGCCGAGAGGATTCAAAATTTTCTCACAAAATATGGAGTTGCAACTCTAGTTATTTTTAGTTTTATCGGCCCTGTAACTTCCTACGATATTGTTTCCTTTGCTGTCGGCGGATTTTCAAAAATGGAGTTCAAAACATTTCTTCCAGTTACGTTTGCCTGCAGAGTTATACACTTTACAGTTGCCCTTCTGTTGGCTGATTTTCTCCTGAGGGCTGCTGGGATTGCGCTGTAGGTTTGCTTTTTATTCCCCTATATATTGCAAAAGACGCAAGAACAATTATTAGTGCTGTTGCTCCTATTACTGCAATTCCTGATCTTGAGCTAATTGTGTTAACAAAGACTGTAAATGCTGATGGCGGCGGCCTAGTAACATTTTGCTCAGGCTGCGCAGCAGGAGCGACTTCAGGAATTGTTTCAATTGTTGGTGCTGGAACTTCCTCAACTACCGGAGATGTGGTTTCAGTTACTGGCACTCTTGGAACTGGAGCTGGCGAAGGAACTGCGATTCCACTTCCACTGCCTGAAGAAACAACTGGAGTTGGCTGTGAAGGCGCAGGCGTGTAAATATTTACCCATTTTTCCTCAGAAACTCCTGTATTATTCAAATTATCAATTGCATAAACTTTGAAAGTGTAATTTCCATCTGCAAGATCTGTTTTGTTCAAATACCAATTCATTTCACTGCCATTCATTGTTTCATTTGCGCCATTCCATTCAAGTGTTGCTGCACTTCCATTTTCATTTAAAGTCACATTGATAAGGGCCCATTTCTCTATGCGGTTTTGATTTGCCGGTGTTGGACTTACAAAAGTTATCTCTGGTCCAATTGTATCCTCGTAATTTATTGAAACATTATAGAGCTCTGGGGTATAATTCACATTTTCTGTTGAAAAATGAACAATGTACTGGAAGTAGCGATTATTTTCTACGCTAAGATTTGAGGGCGGAGTTGTGTAATCCCCTATAAAATCTCCCCAGCTTGAATTGTCGTCATCTGAGCGCGCTTGAAATCTTAAATTTAAAATTCCTCTCTTATAATCATTCAAAATTTCTGTTGCGCTTTTTTGGACATTTGAAACTCGGAGCTCATCTAGAGATCCATAGAAAGCCTTTGTTCCATCCGAATCAGCTCCAAAATGCAAATCTCCATCATCTGCCCAATCTGGCGCGCCTGTAAATGAATTGCTTCCTTCTTCAACTCCATTTACATACAATTTCATTCCATCTGAGCCCCATCTCACGGTTGCAAAATACCAAGTTCCCGCATTCCAGGTCGCTTGCGTTGAAAGCGCGTTGT
>DVAB01000005.1 GCA_014189685.1 Candidatus Naiadarchaeum limnaeum | reverse complement strand
CTGAATCCTTTTGGATCAATAATATCAATTTGCTCTCCACAAACCCATATCTCAAAATCAGCATGCCAGTGAACAGGCCCGCCGCTCCATGATTTTTGATTTAAATAAACAGTTGCTCCTGAGAGATAAAGTGTTCCTATTATTACAGGGATTGCAATTGCAATGTAAGCAATTTTTTGTAAAGTTGGGCTCATTTCCTTTTTTAAAAAAGCAGCGAGAACAAGAGCAACTACCATTATTGCAGCTGAATAGCTTAAAATTTGATAGGGATCAGGGATTCCAAGCCTTTGCCAAGTTGAGAGTTCAGCCCCATGTGCAAACACAAGAGCAATTGAGCTTAAAAAAAATAGAGCAGTGGATAAAATTATATATCTGGCTTTCATACTTCGCTGTAATAAATTGGAGTTTAAAAACCTTATGGCTTTCAAATGTGAAAAATGCGGACATGAATTCAATTCGCACGATGCATTAGCGCAGCATTTAGATACAAAACACGGAAGAAAGAAGACTTACACCTACGCGCTCTTGGCAGTTGTTGTTTTGTTAATAATTGCTATTGGCTATTTTGTAATAAATGCCCCAAAAAGTCCGCAAACTCCTATAGGCAATGTGGATGACCGCTTTGTTTTAGAAACAAATATTGCCCACACAGGATTGGCGATGCATATTCATCCAGAGCTTGATATCACAATTAATGAGCAACCGTTTATATTTCCTGAAGGAATTGGAACAACAAGTACAACAATGAATATTATCCATACTCACGACCAAACTGGAAAACTACACGTGGAGTCGCCTGTTGTAAAAGAATTTAAACTAAGACATTTTTTCCTCACTTGGAGCAAGTGGAGCGGAAAAGAGAAAGTGTTCAACTCAACCTGCATTCTTGACTACTGTAATACAGATGCTAAAAAAGTTAAGATGACTGTAAACGGGGGAGAGAATTTTGAATATGAGAATTTAATTTTGATGGATTTGGAGAGGATAGAAATTAAGTACAGCTAATGGCCCTCTCAAAAGCTTCAATACTTTCTGTTTTAATAGCAGCAGCGCTTTTGTATTTAGGAATTTTTATAAATTTTTCAATCGGATTTTTTTCGCAGGAATTGATTGTTTTTATTAGTGCAGGAATAATTTTTCCAATAATTTATCGCTTAATTGTTTATGGTCATTTTGCGCCTGCGAATATAATGGCTTTGAGCGGAGTTGGGGCTTTAGTTTTAATTTTTCGGGCCACAAATAATATATTGCTTGCAGGATTAAGTGGGTTAGTAGTTTCAATTGTTGTTGGATTGATTTATCCTGGATGGTAAATTATTGATTAAGCCGGCCGCGCAACTTTTCTTTTTTCAGCACTGCCCAAATATTTCTCAGCATTTAGAATTTCAATTCCAAGCAATTTCATATCCTCAGAGAAATCCAAAATAATCTCATCATTAACAGCTATAGTCTTCTTTGCCTCGCCTTTCTCAACCCTATCCTTAATATAAATGTAAGCTGTATTCAATTCTTCGTCTCTATCAATTTTCATATTATTCATAATATATCGTCACCACCTTTATTATCTTTTCTTCTTCAATATATATAACGTGCCAAGATTTGTCTCCTATTTTTCTGACTGCAATCTTTCTTTCAAGGAAACTTTTTAATGTATATTCAGGATTGCGGATTATCTCAATTATAGTTTCCTCATTTATTCCACGTTGCAGTATTCTCATCTTTGCGTGCGGACTGAATATGATATCTTTTTTCATAAAAAAGCTGCGCAATTTTTAACATATAAACTTTTTTTAACTAGGTAACCCCCAATAGAGTTTATTAATCAGTTGAAATTAGAAACTTATATGGCAAAAATCGGAATCCTCGGGGCAGGCTTTGGCGGCCTGGAAGCTGCAAATATTTTAATCAAGGATTTAAAACTGCCGCACGAAATTTATCTTTTTGACAAAAGGCGTGAATTTTATATGGGGCTTTCAAAATTATGGGTTTTGGTTGGCAAAAAATCAAAAGATGAGATTGTTCATGATTTAAGTGGATTAAAGAAAAAGGGAATTTTTTTAGTTCATGAGGAAATTGTAAAAATTGATGCGCAGAATAAAAGAGTCTATACTTTAAACGATGAGTATGTGTTTGATTATCTAATTATTGCCCTTGGCGCAGCTCTCACTCCTGAGCAAATCTCTGGATTTAATAATGGTTTTAATCTGTATGATTTGGAGCAAGTTATAAAACTAAACGAAAGGATTGAAAATTTTGAAAAAGGAAAAATCGCAGTAATAATTTGTTCCATGCCTTTTAAATGTCCTCCAGCCCCGTACGAGGCAGCATTTATGCTGGATGACTTTTTCAGGGAAAGAGCTGTAAGACAAAATATCAAAATGGCAATTTTTACTGCAGAGCCGCAGCCAATTCCTGTTGCAGGGAAGGAAAACGGGGAAATTGTAAAAGAAATGCTTGCAAAAAAGAAAATTGATTATTTTCCAAGTTATAAGGTTAAGGAATTCAAGCAGGGTAAAGTGTTTTTTGATAATGGACAGGATATTTTAGCAGATATTGTTATTGCTGTTCCGCCTCATAGAGTTCCAAAAGTTTTAGTCCAATCCGGATTAGCGCAGGAAAATTCCTGGGTAGAAGTAAATTCTGAAAATCTGCAGACAAAGTTTGAGAATGTTTTTGCAGTTGGGGATTGCACAACAATCAAGCTTGCAAATGGAATGGCCCTGCCCAAAGCAGGAATTTTTGCAGAAGCAGAGGCGCAAATTGTTGCAAAAAATATAATTGCAAAAATTAAAGGCGGAAAAACAGAAATTTTCAAAGGCGAGGGCGCTTGTTTCGTAGAGGTTGGGGATGGGAAGGCTACACAAACAGATGGGAAATTTTTTGAAAAGCCGAATCCTGTTGTTAATTTAACTGAAGCAAATGAGGAAAATTACGAGAAAAAAATTGATTTCGAGCGCTCTAGGATTTTGAGATGGTTTTAGCTATCCAACAAATTCAAACTCTTTAAATTTCTCTCGAGAGTAGTCATAGATATCCTCACCCGTTACTTGAGCATCTCCGGGCACGAATCTTATTGTCTTTCCATTTATATTTTGAGGAGTGTCTGCTGCTCTAGATTGATAAATTGGATGTTCTGTATAGAATGTAATTTTTTTGGAAGCACCCTCATAGATTGGATTTGTAGCTTCATCGCTGCTTAATTGGTATTGCTTTCCATCTACTATTAGTGCTGCATCGCCAAATATGTATGTTCTTTCTTTGCCATCCTTTGCTATGTTTTCAACAATTGTATCTATTCTATAAACTTTTTTCGTTCCTGACCCGCCTAACCAATACTCGCTATAAAAGTTGAAATAGCCTGTGCTCTCAAGTGTTAGCTTTAGCCCGCCTCTCTCTTGATATAAATTATAAACTTTTCTGCTATTCAGGTATTCCTGCTCATAACTGATCTTTTTTTCACTTGGAGCTGTTGTTGGTATTTGATAAAAAGCTACTTCTTCTTTAACCTCAAGTCCCTCTGGCAGGATTAAACCAACTTTTAATACACCAAGAGTCTTTGTGCTTTTTACTATTTCATTTATTGGAATCCTGAATTGATATCCTTTAAATCTACCAAAGAGCGTATCTGCGTCTATTTCATTTGTGATGTTTGTAGTTGTCATCAGATCTGCTGCCTTTATAGTGTTATTATTCCAATAAACTCTTTTTCCATCAGCATCAACTATTTCTACATTTAATACCCCCTCAACAGCAGTTCTTCCTTGATAATAAGTATCAACAATAGTTCCATTAACTAGCCGAGGATAAGTAGTTACAGTCCACAATTGCACAGTAACCTCAGCAAACTTATTGTCCGCGCTCGGTTCAGATTGAACAATTAGTTGTGTTGGTTTTGGGAGTTTTAAGGGCGTTGGTTTTATTTTTTCTATAGTAGGGGAACTAATACATCCACTAACTAAAAGCACAAAAATTACTAGCGCAATTGTTATAGCTCTGCTCATGTCACTTCTATAGAGTACAGATTGGTTTTATAAACTTTTCTTGAAGTTGTGCGCTTTTTTCCATACTTTCTGTATGAGTAATACCCCATAATTAGCATAGCTATTACTAATAAAAGCCAGAGTGAATTTTCCCTAATTCGTGCCAATGTTATTAAACCAGTTGGGCCTGCTGATGGTGGAATTGTGGCTGGCTCAGGGGCCGGGGCAGGTGTAGTAACTGTCGGAGTTGGAACTGGCAGTGCAGGAGGTTGTGGAGCTCTGAGTACTCCTGCTTCTGGCTTTCCTGATGAGTTTGTATGCAGTCCTGTGCCAATGTTTGCGCCTCCGCCTTCTCCTTGTAGCTGTGGTGGCGGTGTAGGAGGTATAGGCGCCAATTGAATTATAATTGATTTATAAGAATCAATTGTTTCAAGAGTTGAGTTTGTAACATAACCTGTTTTGTTTGCGGAGATGTTATGCAGACTCCAATCTGTAAGGATTCCAGAATTGTTAATATCGTATTCAATAGCACCCAAATTATAAACATATCCATTTGGGTCTGTCATCGTGCCCCAGCATGTATTAGTTATGTTCTGACATACAAGTACATCAGCTCCCTCTATCGGATTTGAATTCGTATCTATAACTCTAACTGTTAAAAACCATTGCTGGAGTATTCTACCCTCTGAATTATTTGGAGCAAATGTGTTTGTCCCATTTAGATCCGGGGGCGAGGTAATCGCTGAGGAGTTGATCAGAAATATTCCAAAAGCCTCGTTTGAGGCAAGAGTGTTATTCTCAATGATGGGATATGAGTTATCGCTAATATAAATGCCATGGCTATACTTTATTACTTCGTTACCCCCTATTGTTGCGTTTGACCTAAATATTTCAATTCCAAATCCTCCTATTGCAAGCGGATCTGTGTTATTAATCAAGTTATTAAAAACGTCTATTCCAAATGAATCGCCCATTATTATCCCATAGCCATTCTTTACGAATTCGTTATTTGCAATTGTTGTATCAATGTTCTCTTTTAAATAAATCCCAAGTCCAAAAAATTTGATTTCGTTTTCGCTTATATTGTTATTCGTAGATCCGTAGTCTGAAGCAATTCCTGTTCCCACTGTCGCGACGCTACTTTCAAGATTATTTAAAAATAAGTTATTCTTATGCGAACTGCTGAGATAAATTCCAGTCATATCAGAAAGAATTGTGTTATTTTTAATTACATTCGAATCTGAATCGGCCAATGTAATTTCTGGTCCGATTGTTGTGTTTGAGATTGTATTGTTTTCAATAGTGTTATTTGCGGTTTCCCTGTTTCCAAATGTAAAACCAGTTAAGTATATTCCATTCTTCTCACTTAGATAGATCGTGTTATCATGTATAGAATTGTTTTGGCTATCTGTCAAATATAGCCCAACATAGTTTTCGCTTAAATTATTGTAGCCGATATCTGTGAAGTTTGTTTTAGCAAGCCAAATTCCTGCTATATTCTGGGTATCTGAGACAGAATTTCCCAATAGTTTTAGATAATTTCCTCCTATAGAATTAAAAACTTTAATCCCTGTGAATCCTGAAGAAGTTATTGTATTGTTTGCGATAAGCGCAGTTGTGTTCACATTTTCTATACTTATTCCTTCCTGTTCCGAGTTTTGAATTAAATTTTCCGTTATATTGATGTCTGACGCTTTATCAACAAGTATTCCAGCTTCTGGCGGATTGAGAATTGTATTTCCGTTGATAACATTGTGGTTGCTTGTTGCAAAAAAGGCAACAACTCTTACGCCATCTGCGCCGACATCTTCAATAAAATTATCCGAAATTAGTGCGTAATTGGAGTCAAATAAAAGAACTCCAAAGAAGTCAATATCGAATATATCGTTTCCTATTATTTGAGTGTTGTTTGCAAAATCAACAATTACTCCATGCACGCTATTGCTTATATTGCTGCTGTTGACTATTGCATTGTGCGCTGCTATATAAAGACCGCTTTTGTCTAAATCTGAATTTATCCCAACATCACTTACCTCAGAATCAGCAATTATAAAAGTTGAGCCACTGTAAACTGCAAATTTGTAGTGATACAGTGGATCATAAGCAAGTATGCTAGATGGCTCACCTGCAGAATTAGGGTAGATATAATAAGAACCCCCCGAAACAGAGATTCCGTTTGAAAGATTATAAGATGAGTTTAGGTAAAGAGTGACATTCCTAAAAGTCGCATTTCCAGTATCATTTATAGTTAAATTCCCATTCAGAACAATTGCCATATCCTCGCAAATTGTTTCATTCCCAATTAGCCAATCTCCATCTGTAGGCGGATTGTTTCCATTCGTGCAATCCGCGGCCGCGAAATTAATTTTTACAAAAAACAGCGCTAAAGCTATAATAAGTACTGTGTATATTTTTTTGTTCACAAAAATTGTTCTCATCCTTTTCAATTGTCAAATATTATCAAATGCAAGTATGAACTCCAGTATTTAAACCATATTATAGCTACGAAGTTGATTGGAGCTTTTTTGCTGCAAGGCCATTTCTTCTAACATAGAGATACCCAATTGTCCCAAATATTGCTCCCCTCCTCTTCAATTGTCAAATTCATTGGCTAGGATGCACTTTCCCGGTTTATTATCCGGAAGGTTTGGCATGTACAAACAAATCCAGCCAGGGCAACAATCCGAGTTTTGGTAACATCCTTTATACCAGCTTGGTAAATCTCTTGGGTTGCATTGCGTTTCTTCTTTTTCGATGGCATTTATAATTGCAAAATCAGTATCTTGTAGGCCATCATTATCTGTTACTCTCAATGTCGCATCGTAAATTCCTACCAAAGTGTAAACATGATTAGTTACACCGGATGTTGTAGAGCTCCAGTCATATATCCCATCTCCTTCAAAGTCCCACTCGTATAAAGTTATGAAACCATCAGGATCTGTTCCTTGACCGTTCAAATTTACAATTTCATTTACAAGAACTGTTTGGTCTAGGCCTGCATCTGCTGTTGGGGTGGTTGTTGAGGAAGAGAAGATATCATTGATCGCCAAAGCACTAATATATAATTCTCCTGCAACTGCATCTCCTTTAGATGTAAAGCTTTGAGTAACTGGATCGTAAACAATTAAATCTGTAGGAGAACGAACCCCTCCAGTATCAGTACTTGTTCCTGTGCCAATGTATATTTTTCCATCAGGAGCTGTTGCTAAAGCAAATGGCCTTTTATCTATCGGCTGAATTTCTTTACTGGATAATGTGGATGTGCGTGTATCATATATGAAAAGCTTATGGATGAGTATAGTACTACTTCGTATTTCACTTCCTCCTATATAAATAAAATCATCATTACCAGTTGTCATAGCATTATGCCACACTATTCCATTGTTCATTAAAGTTCCTCTATTAGTAAAAGTATCTGTTGCGGGATCATATGAAAACAAGTAAACAATATCAGTAGTACTATAATCGACCGCAACACCATAAATTATGCCGGAGTCGGTTGCTGTTAGGGCCCAAATACCATCAATAAATGGAAATGGTTTTCCTTTATCACTTGCTTTATCTGAGGCAGGGTCATAAATAACAAGATGTCCGCTATTAACTGCTTGCCTGCCACTCCGCGCACCAGCATATATTTTTCCATCAGATCCAGTTGTCAGTTCTCCAATAGTACTCTCAACAAAAAAATCAATAACATTTTGTCTAAATGTATTTGTAGCAGGATTGTACATAAACACTTTCAAACTCCCAACAAGTGTGCTTATTGATCCATAGATTCTCCCATCTAAACCAGCTGTAAGAGTGCCTCCAGTTAGCTGCGGATCAGAAATAGGACCTCTTGTTAATGTTGTATCTGTTGCAGGATCGTAGATAAATAGAGTATTTTCTTGATATGATAGCCCATAAACTTTACCATCCTTTCCTATTGTAAGATCTACAATTGTTTGAAAAGGATCATGCGGTACAGGTATCCCTTTATCAGTAAAAGTATCTGTTGTCGGATCAAAAGTAAAAAAGTGTCCATGGATAGCCGTGCCCCCATAAACCATATCATTATGATTTGAGCGCGGTTCGTCAATTGGAATTTGATCGCACGATGGCTTGTTAAAGTGTGCGTATCCCGATGCAACATTGCCTATAGTTATATCACTTTCCGTAGCAGGCATATGAGAACTTTTCTTTGCTAGTACGGTTGGTGTAGGAAAAGCTATGACCATAATCAAAAGCAGAGTTAATATCACTAAAAGAATTTTGCGTTTGTTTTTCATCGTTTCACCATCTCTCTTTTTCTTACATAAAAATACACAAGTATACTAAACATTGCTGCTCCAATTATCGCTCCTAATATCCCCACTTGTCCCTGTGTTAAAGTTAAAAATGCAGTTGGTGTTTGCTCGCGCTCAACTTTTAAGTCCTGCAGAATTACAGTTGTCTTCTCTCCATCAACTCTATCAATTATAATCTTGATATCATATTTCCCATCCCCATCCACATCAACCAAAACGCTTCCGCTCTCTTTCAAATTAACCTCTGTTGGAGTTGAGCGAATTATCAAAGTTACAGTTTTGTTTTTCGCATTTATTTTATCAATTGTTATTGTGTGCGGCTCTTTTGCAATTTCAACTTGGATTACATCGCCAACTCTTAGCTCTAATTTTATCAAGCCGCGCGCTGAGAATTCTTTTGAAAGATTTATTATCAGGCTTGAAGGTGTTTGAACTGTTCTGTTTATTGCTTGAGAAACTCCAGGAACTCTGGCTTGTGGGTTTGTTTTGTTTGTAAGATTTGTGCTTACTCCCCCGCCTCCGTTATTTCCGCCGCCACCGTCATTGTTATTTCCGCCTCCTCCTGTGGAAGCTTTTGTAAATCCAGTATCATTTGTCCAATTTCCAATATTGCCAACATCATCAACTGGCCTGACTTGAATCTCGTAGCCTGTGTTTGCGCTTAAGCCAGTTGCATTATAATTGGAAGTGCTCTTGTTTTCCCTAAAAGTATTGTTTAGCCAGATTTCATAGTGGCTAAATCCTAAAGTTGCATCCTGCGGCCACTCCCAATAAATCCAGTTTGTTCCATTTGAGGTATCGTTAATCCATGGAATATTTGATGGAGGGGTTGTATCAAGAGTGACAATCCTTATTTCCGTTGTGTTTTCATTTCCAGCGCCGTCATGTGCATAAACCTTAAATAAATAAGTCCCATCTGCCAAGCCTGTTTTATTTTTCCAGCAATTTACCCACGTCCCGTCAGTTGTTTGGCAATTATCCCAGCTTTCATTTGCGCCATTAAATTCAAGCACAAGCCCTATGCTTGGAGTTGGATCAGTGGCTGTCCCATTTATAAAAATCCAGTTTTTGCTGTATGTTCCATTCTGGTCTGTCCCTGTGTCATAAAATACTCCAGGCGGAATTGTGTCGATTATCAAATACAAAAGCTCGCTCTTGTTTTCAGTTATGTAATCCGTAACATTAACCCAGAAGCTCCAATTTCCATCAGGAATTCCGCCCAAACAATTTGGATCTGAGTTGCTTTCTAAATTAGTATAAGTATTATTTTGCGTGGTTGTGTTATTTGTTGAAAATTGGCAGTATGAATTGTAGAGTCGTGATTCTGCTGTAGTGTTTTCAGGGTCAGTAAAGTAAAATGTGATTAAAGGAGTGTTGTCGTTTGTTTTTGTGTTGTTGGGAGGTGCTGTTATGTTAATTGTCGGAGGGGTATTTGGCGGCGGTGATGGGCAGGGACTTGGAACGCCATTTGGATAGCTATCATTCAAAAATGGCGCCCAGTCAACAATTCCAAGGCTTGAGTTATCATAATAATCATAAATAGATGCGTTTATTGCGCTGCAGTCTGTTGTGCCCCACCAATTAAATTCTGCAGTTATGTTTGCGGTTTGCTGGTTATTTATCTCATAATTGCTGTTGCTATAAATGTTGTTATACGAAACATTGTTGCTGCTTGGATCTGCGCCGCTTGTGTCAAAAAAGATGCCATCCCAGTTATTTCCGTAAATATTATTGAATGTTATGTTGTTGTATACGCTTCCTGTAATAATGATTGCGTATATTGATGACGAGGTGATGTTGTTGTAGCTAATGCTGTTATACCCTGTTAAATAAGCCAAATCTATTCCAATACTCCCTGCATTAATGCTGTTGTTTTCAATTGTATTAAAGCCGGCGGAATTTATAAGAGCGATTCCATATTCCTCTATGCTGCTCTCGAATACTGTGTTTTTAATTGTTGTAAAGTTTGCGCTGTCCAAAAGTATTCCAAATTTGCTTGAGAAAATATTGTTGTTTTTTATTGTGAAATTAATTGTTGTAGTTAGATTTATTGCAGCGCCGCTGATATGAGAAATATTATTATTTATAATGTTAGTGTTGCTTGTGCCTGGAGTAATATCAGAAATGATACCATTGCCACTATAATTTTGTATGTTAAAATTTCTTATTTCAATTGAATTGTACGGATGCACTGTAATTCCATTAGGCCATGGCCCCGCAGTAGAATTATTTCCGCCAATAGTTGAGCCGTTTCCATCCAGATAAATGTTGTTATTACCAAGATAAATTTTTGCGATATAAATTCCGGAGCAGACAAGAATGTTTGAGCTTATATTATTTTCACTATTATTAAGTAATGGCCTAACAGTCGCATTATTATCATTGCAATCAATGCTTGAATTAAATCCATCACCATCATTATCAAAAACAACAGTTATATTTGTCCATGCGAATCCAGTTTTCCCATTATTCAAAAGCGTATCATTTACAAAAATTCGCCATGTATAGTTGCCCTCAGAAAGTCCACTTCTATTAATAAACCATTCCAAATTAGTTGTTCCTTGCGCCATACTATAATTACTGCCATTTATTTCTGCGTTTGCAGATTGACCTTCCTCGTTTAAAGTAGTGTTTATGTAAAACCAATCTCTTTGTGCGCTTATGTTTGAATCAGTAGGGTTTACAAAAGTTATAATAGGCGGAGTGGTGTCAATCAAGATGTCATACATCCAACTCTTATTCGTATCCCCAAAAAAATCTGTTACATTAACCCAAAAGGTCCAGTTCCCATCTGAGAGCGTGCTCGCTGTGAGAGATGTGTTTGTGTTGTTAAAGACAGTTCCATTATACGAAACATTTGTTGCATTAAAATAAAGAGTTGCACTCCCGTTCCCAGCTTCAGGATCAGTAAAGTAGAAAAATATGCTTGGTGTGTTGTCATTTGTCTTTGTGTTGTTTACAGGCGCAGTTATGTAAATAGTTGGACTTATTGCAGCTTCTACTGTCCCTAAACCAATAAGGAAAAAAGTAGCCGCTATAATGAATGCGGCTGCGAAATGAATTTTTGTTTTTTGCATATCTTTCGAATAAACTACTCCTTTTTTATACCTATTCAAGACTCCAAATCCGTTGAAGTCTTTCGCTATCACTACTGTTCAGGGGTTACATTTTCCGTGTTCGGGCAATTATTTAAAGCTTCTCTGCCTCATTTTTTCTTTTAAATATGAAACATCCGCAGCTCGCGGCCGCGGAAGATTGTGAATTACTTCTCTCAAGCAATGCTTACTCTATGGATATGGCCAGCCCCAGCCTAACACTTTAAGAAGGGCATAGCCAATTTCTCCAAAGCTCCAATCATACCTGCCATCATTGTTTTTGTCTACCAGTGCAAAATATGGATGGAAGCCTGGTTGTCCAGGTGCGATGAAGAAAGCTCTGCACATTCCACTGCTAGTTAAAGTGCATTTTGTAACAAGCGGGCCATTGCTAGACTTGTATCTTATCAATGCGTCCTTTCCAGCGCATTCAGAGCTTAATCCATAAACAGTAGCTGTAACCCTTCCCCCTCTTTGGACCGGGTTTGGACTAAGCAATAGTCTCACATTGCCTGTGCACTGTCGCGGAGTTACTTCTATGTTTGTATCAGGTCCAATTCCAAGATTATTTGCAGCATCGCGGCACTCTGCCTTTGCTACATGAGTTCCAGCAACATTCTCTGTGTAAGTTTTTGCCCATACCCCATTCTGCGCATTTCCAGAGACAAGTGTCATTGCGCCTTTATCAACACTGTCCCAGAAAAAGTTGCAGCTTACCACTCCAACATTATCAGTTGCTGTTACTCTGTATGTTTGCGGTTGGCCTTGGATAGCTGTTGTAGGCGTAACACTGCTTACAGTTGGCGGTTGTATGTCGGGGGAGCTAGGCAATACAATACATGTTACATTTAAAATGCTTCCTGGCACATCTTCTGTGGAATTAACTGAGAAAGTTGCCCAGTAATCACCTGGTGGTAAGTTCTGCCTTGGTTCACATTTAAACTCTACATTGACTCTCTGACCATCCCCTAATGTCCCTAGCTCCACTATATCATAAATTTCTCCTCTTCCGGGAGGGGACGTTATATTTATTAGGCCGTATAGGCGATAATAGGGACTATTGGGGTATAATGGATCTAGAGATACATCCTGTTCAACAATTCTCACATTATTGTTAATTCCAGTAGATACGACAGTTGCTGATCCAAAAATTGTACCTCCTGGGACAACATTGCCTAAGTCTAACATCGTTCTATCCCAATCAACACTTGCCGCGCTTACTCCCTGTGCAATTCCTGCGAGCAGGATTATCGCAATCAACGGAATTATTTTTTTCATTTTTCACCTCCTTTTAAAATTTTTCATTTTTTTCTTGCCCTAATTCTGCTAGAAACAATACTTAAAACCACTGCGAAACAACTCAAAAAAATCGTCGTTAAAATGCTCCTTTTCTAAAAAATAGTCTTAAGACCGTTCCTTTTCCTTTCCAGAGACAAACCAGGGTGTTAATTTTACTAAATTGGTTTTTCCGACTTCTTTTGTCTCAACAATGTTTCTCTGCTCCAAAATTGCGATTCTTTTTGAAAGAGTGCTGCGCGGCATTCCTAAAGAATGCCTTATTTGTGATTGCTTTGCTTTTCCCTTGTTTTCAAGTAAGTAATTTACTATTGATTTATCTTTTTCATCCAGCGCGCGCATGATATCCTTCATCCGCGCGCCCTGTTCAACTTCCGTTTTTGGCGCTTTTTTCAAAACAGAAGGCTTTTCCATTGCTTTTGGAATTTCAATTTTTGGCGTGCCTAGTGTGTAGAATTTATAAAATCCTACCCCAACTATAGCTAAAGCAATAACTGCAACTAATAAAAATAAATTAAACTGTCCTTGCTCCTTTTGCTCAAAACTTTGCACCTCAAAAGCATCAACAGCAAATCCGTTTTTCGCACCAGTAGAAATTATTTTTAGTTTCAATACATGTTTTCCTGTTTCCAAATTTTGTGCAATTATATAGCGGACTCTTCCAATGTAAGTATCCGAGCTTGCATTTATTTCAAGAGCTTTTATTCCATCAATCTCAATTTCTGCAGTCGGGGATTGCGGGCCTTTTGCATAAATCAGAGAAATTGCATTTCCTTCAAAATTAAAAATTAATTCAGCTCCAATTTTGTTCGCGGTTTTCCAAGTTCCCCCCGAAGCAAGAGCAGAATTTTCAGTTTTCCATTCTGCGCTCCAAACAATTGATTGATCGCTTTCCTCAATTGTTGTAGTTAATTGTGCATTTGCACTGCTAATTGTAAAAAGCAGAATTACTATTGTAAAAATTGCCAGTTTTTGCATAATCCTCTAAATAGAGAGGTCATTTATTAATAAGTTATCGCATATCAGCGCGTTTTTCTTTTGTAACAGCACTATAACATTAGTATAACACTTCTAAAACGCAATCCTTATATATAACTTCTTTCCATCTTATTTAAACTTATGCAACTTTTTGGCAGTGTAATTAATATTTCAAAGGACAAGAGCCTGATTGCTCGCTGTAACTCGGTTTTAAGCCTGGAAAATGCCGCTAAATTGCTAAATAAACCACTTTTTAGTGACAAACAGCGCAAAATTGGAGAGATACAAGAGATATTCGGTCCTGTAAATGCTCCTTATCTTACTATTAAACCAAAGCACGGCCTTAAGGTGGAGAATTTTGTTAATTCGCACATATATATCGGGGAGAAAAATGAAGGCTAAGAGGGTTAAGCACAGAGCAAAGGCCAAAACAGCATGGCCTAAAAAAGCCCCTGGCTTAATAGCAGGAGCTGTTGAGAAATGCCCTGATTGTAGTAGCACTGATATTAAAAACGACCCCAAGAGAGCAGAGCGCTTCTGTAATGGCTGCGGCATGGTTATCGAGGAAAAACAAATCGATACAACGCAGGAATGGAGAGCTTTTGATTACGAGCAGAAACAAAAGCGCGACAGAACAGGATCATTTTTAACTTATACAAGGCATGATAAGGGTTTAAGTACAAGTATCGGAGATCAGGGATTTTCTGATTTATACAAATTAACACCTTCAAAAAGAGCTTCTTTCTATAGATTAAAGAGATGGCACAGGCAAGTTAGCACTGCAACTGAAAGAAACTTAAGATACGCACTTTCTGAATTGGACAGGATTAGCTCTGCAATTGGACTTCCAAAAAATATCCGCGAGACAACTGCTCTAATTTACAGAAAGGCTGTTACAAAGGGTTTAGTTCGCGGCCGCTCAATGGAATCGGTTGTTGCAGCAGCGCTTTATGCGGCCTGCAGAAAGCACAATGTTCCGCGCACGCTTGATGAAATTGCTGAGGCAAGCAATGTCAAAAAGCGCGAGGTTGGGCGAACTTATAGATTTATCACAAGAGAACTTGGAATCAAATTACTGCCAACAAGCCCGGTGGATTATATTAGCAGATTTGCCTCTGAATTAAAATTATCCCCGAAAGTTCAGGAAAAAGCAATTGAAATTTTAAACAAGGCAAACAAAAAAGATTTAGTTTCCGGCCGCGGGCCAACAGGGGTTGCAGCTGCTGCAAT
>DVAB01000021.1 GCA_014189685.1 Candidatus Naiadarchaeum limnaeum | reverse complement strand
AACGTGTTCATCTACCTGATAAATCTTTTCTATAGATTCAGGAATCATCAGTTCCTCGGTTATGTTTTTGTCTGCTGCCAAAACAACTCCGTCCTGGTAGACAACTCCGAGAGAAACTGTTCCTTTCTTAACCGCTTCTCTTGCATACTCCACTTGGTATAATCTGCCTTGTGGAGAGAACACAGTAATGGCGCGGTCATAACCCATCATCTGGGGGGATTGCATTTCTGCCATTTTTTATTTGTTTTTCACCTCTCGATTAATTTGTTATCATAAATCGATGATTTTTTGAATTCATATTAAAGTATTGTGGGGTATTTAAGGGTTTTTATTTAAGATATTTATCCGTTGCCTTCTTTATCGTCCCTGAAACCCCGCGAACATTAAACACAACATCTTGCTCGTTAATTTTTGTTATTGCTGTGAGCGCTGCAAGAACTTTTTGCTGCGCCTTGTGCGAGCATCTCAAAATCCCGCGCTGTTTTTCTTTGTCAAATTCAATAAGCCAGAGATTTTCCTCTGAAGTTCCAATTTCCCCATACAAGCGCAAATTCGCGGCTGTGATTGCTTTCACAACATCTTGGTCAACAAAAACTCCTGTTGTAACTAACTCAAATGCAATATAGCGCCAGTTTTCTTTTTGGGACGGTTTTACCTTAAATTTCATGATCTCACTCTCTAACGATTTTTACCCCTTCTGCTATTTCTATGCCCTTTCTTCTCTCTCTGTTTCTCTTAACAAGCTCAAAAGGATTTCTTAAAACAGCAGCTTTTGCCTCATCGTGCTTAAATCCCAGAGTCTCGGCAAAGGCAATTATTTGAGTTGCGTTCCTAAGTCCATAAACATTTTGTGCCCCGCTGGCAAGGATGATTGGAATTTTGTATTTGCGTGCCAAATCAAGATTAAATTGTAGTTTTGAAATTAAAGTTGCCCTCTTCATTCCATAAACTCCGAGAAAATCTGCAACATCAAATTCGAGAGCAACATTGTTTACAGCACAGTCGCGCGCAGCTGTTTGGTCAACAAAGGCATGCGCAATAAAGTCTATTGGAGAAAACTCAGCAGCAGCTCTCATAGCCCGCGTGTCTCTTGCATTTACTATGATTAAATCAACCTGATTTCTAAATTTATCAATTGCTTTTTTTACTTCGCCCTTCCTTTCCGCTACTACCTCAACCACACTTATTAAATCTAAATTTTGATATCTTTCTTTTAATTCATGGAATTTCCTAACGTCAAAGTTGTTTTCAAAAATAACTGAAATCCCCCTTATTCCAAATTGCTGAAAATATTGGGCATGCTCTTCCTTTCTTGTCAAAATAAAATTATGCAAATCGTACATTGTCTTAATCGAATTTCCACCATATAACAATTATTAAAATTACTAAAATTATTCCAACAGCCAATGATTCAAAAGAGTACACGCAAGGCTCGCCTGTTTTATAAGTTTGTTGCGCCTGAAAATTCTCTAGAATACATTTCGACCCACCAAACCCGCTATTTTGGGGAATGTAAAATAATCCGTAGTATCCATAGCCAATTAAAATAAAAGCAATTGCAAAAGCTGCCAGCTTTAAAACATAACCACGGTTGTTCATAAAAAATTATAAATTAAACAAGTTTAAATTACTTTCTTAAGCCGCGCGATTTTTTTCCGGCCGATGTAAGTCCTCTGTAGACCCTGCGCCTATTCTGCGGCGCGCAAATCCAATTAATATCTTTATCCGAACGGATTTGCGGATGATTTGGGTCGACTAAAACAATTTCATAGAATTCGTGGTGCGCATCATCCCCAACCCAATATGAATTCAAAACTTCCAAGTTTGGGTATTTTCTCTGCACTCTTTCTTCTGAAATTCTTTGCAAGTTTTTGTCTGGATTGAAATAAACCCCAAGCTTTGTAGGCTTTCTTGCAGCAATTGCTCGTGGGCGTTTTCTTCCGCCTTTTCCTATTCGCGCACGAACAACAACAAATCCTGGCTTTGCCTTATATCCCAATGAACGTGCGCGATCAATTCTGGTTGGCTTTTCAATTTTAACAAAACGATTTTCTTTTCTCCATTGTATGTAGCGCTTTCGCTGAACCTCTTTAGAAGGTTTTTTCCAAGCCTCTGCCAAATATTTGTAGAAACCCATTTTTGTCTTCAGTTGGTTTTAGCTCAAGTCAATTAAGACTATCATCACGCCGTTTGACACGGCAGCTAAGGCAGATAGAATGAATAAGGTGGTTTAAAAAGGTTTTTATTTCGCAAAACTTATACTTTCAACTACAACGTGCGGATCGCAAACGCACAGAGCTAAACATCTTATCGGTGAATAAGTAAAATTTCCTTTTATCATAACTTTTTTATCCAAAAATTTTTCATCAACTCCTCTAACTTGAATTGTGCCAGTAGAGTCCTCTATATTAAAGAAATCCATGCAACCCTCTTTAATAAACCCTGTTAGTTCAACTTTCACAGTTCTTGATTCCTCGCCTTTTAATTTGAAAAGTTCACCGATGTTAGTAATAGCTTGAGCCTCACAGACCAATTCATTATCTATATAAGCGCATGATTCAGTTTCATTTTTAAATCCAATATAACACTTATTTTTTATACAAACCAAAGACTGGCCGGTTTTGCCACATTGATCTGGATTTTTATAATCACAAGCACAATCAGAATCCGAATAGCACATATCTCCTCTTATAGAATAAACCCCTTTTGGCTTATTATAGAAGACTACGATTATAAAAACCGTTGCGATTAAAATTCCGATTCCAACCAAAATTTTATTTTTCATATTTATACTTGTAAATCACGTAGAGCAGAATTACTGCCACGCCAATTATAAATATTATTAATCCCGGATGCTGGAGCAAAAATGGTGTTTTGTATGTAGCGTATGAAACTGTTTCTATGGGCGCAGGAGCTCCTGCCACTGGCACAGAGCCGGCCTTTGCTATTGTAGAGCCAGCAGCTCCACTTGTTACATTTGAAGGAATATTTGCTACATTAGCTGCCACTCCTCCAGCCCCCCCAGCAACACCATCAAGCGGCGGAGTTCCAGCTTTTGTTATTGTAGAAACAGTTGTTGTGACATTTCCAGAAATATTTCCTGTGCGAGGTGCTGTGGCTACTTGTGATACTGCAGTCTCTGCCAAAAATGAGGCTTTTGCGCTAAATGAGCGTTTGAATCCTGCAAATATGAATTCAAGTGCTCCTGAGATAAGTGCTAAAACAGCAAGAACAGGGATTAAACTTTTCAATGTCTTGAAAATCTGCGCAGTCGGAGCTTTCGGCGCAATTAAAATAAATTTCTCAGCCGGCGCGTAGTAATTTACTTTTTTCCCCTTTGGGCTCCATTTTTTGTGATGGACTGTGATTAATCCAACTTCGCTCAATTTTTTTATATTGTAATCAGCTGTTGTTAAAGGAAGATTTAATTTTTCAGAAATTTGAGAGGAGCTTAAAGGATCTTCAGCTAATACATCAAGAATTTTTCTGCAGGTATCATTTGCAAGGACTTGGCTAATTTTTTTAGTGTTTTCATCCAGAGGAGTTATTATTAGTTTTTTGTCTTTTGAGTTTTCCATTTTTAATACATCAGCGATATTTTAGATTTGGATTTATGAGCATATTGTAGGTATCGTAAGAGCAATTAGGCGCCTCTAGAGGACAAGTTAAGTCCAAATGTATATTTTTGAGCTCACTGCGGCACATTTCATTGCTCATAGTCCAATTAAATTTAATTACAGGAGTACCACAAGTACCAGCTGTTGGACCTGAACGACAAGGTGGAGCGTTTGGATCTGGTGTAATCTCTGTGACAGTAAGAGTTTTTACATTTTCGCACAGTGAATTATCTTTTGTTTTTAACGCAATTTTGAAATAGCAGAAACTTTTAGATTCGTAATAGTTGCCAACATCTATAGAAGCGACTTCATCCAATTTATTACACAAAGCAGGATTATTTGTATTTAAAGCCACTTCATAATAACACTGCGCTTTTTTATGTTTTATATTAAAATTATAACGGTCGTACGGAGCAGATTTTTCTTTAATAAGATCACATATAATTCCATCGTTTTGCAAAACCGCTATTTTGTAGTAACAATCTGCGCCCGTATCATAAGGATAATTGTTAGAATTGTCAATTTCAGCGCACAATGATTTATCTTTCTCTTTTACAGCTATATTTTCATAGCATGCATCTTTATCCGCTAAATAATTTATTTTATCACAAAGTTTTATATCAGAAAATTTTTCTGCGTAATATTTATAGCAATCATCTTCGTATTTTTCCATTTGGTCACAAACAATTGGATCACCCGCAACTTTAAATGCATCCCTGCACTCTTTTTCCAGTCTATACTGAAGTTTCTCTGCCGTACATAAATCAGCCACTAGATTAGATTTTACAACAATATCTTTTTCTATAGGCGTACTTTCTTGAATATTCCAACGCCCAACGCCCGATTCGCCTTCCCGAGCAGGCATCGCCACTAATCCAATACTTAAGGTATCGTCTAAACCCATAGTTATATTGGTTATACGTTGATGAGAATCTACATAATATGTAATATTTTTTGAGATACCATCAGTAGAAACAATTTCAACAAGGAAGAAGGTTTTATTACCTTTTTCTGAAACAAAGTTTAAAACTTCTATGCCTTCTTTAATGGCAGTAAATTCAAAAATTTGCATATTCGGACCTTCGTTTTTATAAAAATAATCATATGTCTTTTGAAGTTCAAGAATTCCACTAGAAATTTGCGCTTTTTCTTGAACCTGCACTTTTTCTGAACCATTATATTTTTGAGTGCATCCACTAACTAAAACTACTGCGATTAAAATTCCAATTCCAATTAAGATTCTTGATTTTTCCATGGTTAAAAAGGTATTTTGCTTATTTTAAATAATATATGATAACTACGAATCCATTCGTAGCTATTCGCGCTTTTTCTTTTTCCGCCCCATCCATCTCTCTTCCCAATCCTCGAATTCTTCCTCTTTAATATGAATATCTGCGCTTCTCTTTTTTACAAAAAATGGTTCTCCAAATCTCTGCCTTATCGCTAAAGCAAAAACAATTCCAAAAAACATTCCAAATAAATGCGCAGAATTGTTAATGTAATCAAATGGATTAAACAAACCTATAATATCAATTAGGGCCCAGAAAAATGCAGCTGCTATCATAGGCATTGGAAAGTATAAAACATAAACTATCATTCGCGGCCGCAGAACTGCTAAAGCCCCTATTACTCCAAAAATTGCACCGCTTGCTCCGATACTTGGAATGTTTTGGGTTCCCTGCAAGAATGAAACAACAATTGAACCAATAGATGCAACTATTCCTGCAATAAAAAATATTGTTAAAAATCTTCGCCAGCCAACTATTTTTTCTAAAATCGCTCCAAATAAAACAAGTCCGAACATGTTGTAAAAAATATGAGTTATATTAGTTGTTGAATGCAAAAAAATATGAGTAATAATTCTCCAAGGCTCAAAAAAAATTCTAGAAGGAATTTCTGAAAACATATCTGTTAGCGGCGGATAAATTAATTGCAAAACAAAAATAAATGTGATTACTGCAGCTAATTTTATTGATATCCATTTAAATCCGCTTTCGAAAAGCGGATCTTCAGTTTCATATCCAATTACCATTTTTTAAATCATAAAGATGTTAAAATCCAGAGGAAAAACCCAACCCCAATTGGCATTGTTAAATTGTCATTTAAATCCCAGGGAATTGATTCAATGAACATTCCTATAAAAGCTGCAAAAATTGCAAGAGGTATTGGAAGAACAAAAGCCGCAGCAATGCTCGCTGCAATTAGCCCTGCAATGCTCCCTTCAACGCTTTTGAAAGGATTGTAAGGAAGCTCAGTTTTTCCAAATGCTTTTCCAATTATTGCAGAGAAAGCGTCTCCAATAATTAAAACAATAGCAGCTCCTCTAAAAATTGGCAAAGATTGAGTTGCAAAAAGAACAACAATCAAGCTTCCAAAAAAATAAACTGCCCCATAATAAATTTTTGCATGTCTTTCCTCTGCGCGCGCCATTGAATGCAAAAAATCAACAAAATTTCCAAGCAGAGGAATGCGAACTAAATATTTGTGAAGTGAGGCGTTTACTAGTGTGAGAAAGAAGAAAAGCCCGAGAAGCAAAATTGTCTGCTTCAAAGTTATATAATAAGAAACCAGAACCCAAGCTAATCCGAAAAAATGCGCTGATTTTCTGCGCAGCTCTTCTGCAAGGCTAAATTTCATAAGATAAGATTAAAAAAGTTAAAATATATAGTTAATTACACTACATTTGGATGGAATGGCAAGGATTGACGAGGAAATTTTAAACCATATTAGAAGATACGGCCCATCAACTCCAGTTGATATAGCCCAAAAACTTGGGGCCAATTCAATAATTGTAACTGCTGTTCTGGTTGATGCTGTAAGCCAGAACAAGTTAATGCGCTCAAAAAGAAAATTAGGAAGTATGAAGTATTATTTTTATCCTGATCAATTGCCTGTTTTGCAGAAAAAAATTGCAGACATGTTGACTCCGCAAGACAAGGAACTTTTGCAGAAACTTATGAAGGAAAATGTGGTTGGAGAATTTGAAATCAGGCCTGAGGAAGCAACTGTACTTTCAAATTTAGAGGATTTAGTTGGCGGATTTGTGCTTGATTTCAGAGGAACGCCCCTAAGATGCTGGTATACTCCTGATATGCATGAAACCAAAGCAAGGGAGATTGCAATGAAAAAATTAACTGTAAGATTTGGAGGCGCGGTCGCAAAAGCTGTTCAAGAAACAAAAACTCAGGATCAGAAAATAATTGAGCAATTAGCAGAGCAAAAAGTTGAGAGAGTTGAAAAAACTGTAAAGCCAATTCCGGTAAAAGTTGAAAGAAAGCGCGGAAGAAAAAGAAAGACAGTTGAAGAAAAAATCAGGGAAGTTGAAGCAGCTCCAATAAATGATTTCAGAAACATAGTTTACCATTGGCTTGAAAAAAACAACATAGATATTGAAAGCGAGAAACTTTTGAAGACTGGGAAAGAAGTTGAATTGGAAGTAAAAGTTCCAACCCCGCTTGGAAAGCAAACTTATATGGTTAGAATTTTAGATTCTGGAAAAAAGCCTGTTTCCCAGGATGATGTTTCTTCAATTGGAATGGTAGCTGTTTCAAGAAGAACGCCTGTTATAATAATTAGTATGAGCGGATTTGCAAAAAACGCAAAAAAGTACTGGGAAAAAGAATTGAGCGATTTGGTTTTGCTTGTGAGCAAGGACGATTTAGACTAAGTTTTAGCTGTAACTTATTATAAATTTCGGCCGCATTTCCTGCCAAAGTTCTTTTGTAACATTAAATGAAACTTTTGCATTTGCTGGAACTTCTTCCGGATTTGAATTCCTAAACAAAAAAAGATTTATCTCATTATCATTGTTTGCAAATTGTACTTTCTTTATCTTATCTGGATTTATAAAAAAGCCTTCTTCATTCGCAACTATATTGCTATCTGCCATTACTTTTATTCTAACTTCCTTTCCGTGCAGTTCTTCTTTTTTTGTTTCGATAAAAATGCGCAGTTCATCGAATTTATCGATTGCAGTGTGAATTTCCATGCGAGCAGATAGAAATTGCAATTATATAAATGTTTATGCAAAAAGGCTTATAAAGTGAAAAACTAAACAAGTAGGGAGAGCATGGCTAAAAAATACGAATTTGATGAGATTGTAGGCGAACTTTTAGAGAGAGGCCGCGGAGTAAAAGATTTACTTCGGGATATGAAAGATATTTCTGAGCTAATGGTTGACCTTGCTTATTCTGCAGTCCTTTTCAATAATGATGAGCTTGCAAATGAAGTCCGCGATTTAGAGGAGGAGATGAACAAGCTTAGATACCAAGTTGAAATACGCACTATGTTAGCGGCAAAAAATCCTGCCCAGGCTGCAAAACTTGCCGGAATTTTGAAACTTGCCTCAGAAGCAGAGAATATTTCAAATGCTGCTGATAGATTGGCAGGTATTGTTCTCAGGGATGTTGAGATACATCCTGCATTAAGAGATGCAATTTTAGAGTCAAGAGAGCATGTTGATAGCATTGAGGTAAGAAAAGGCGCCAAAATTTCTGGAAAGGCAATAAAGGATATCAAAAAAGACCACAAGGGAGTTAAATTTTTGGCAATTAGGAAAAACGGCAGCTGGATAACACATGTTAGCGATTCAGATAAGATAAATGTTGGGGATCATTTGATTGTTTCAGGTTTGAGAGATTCAGTTGAAGTTCTGAAAAGCGCTGCAAAATAATGGCACAGACTTTTTACAATGATTTAATTCTGGAAACTGATGGGAATGTTTACTCGCCAAGAGAAGATTCTTTTCTTTTAGCAAATAACTTGCAGGTTAAAAAAGGAGAAAAAGTTTTAGAAATTGGAACTGGCTCAGGATTAATTGCAATTTTATGCGCAAGAAAAGGTGCGGAAGTTGTTGCAACTGATTTAAACGAGCATGCAATTAAATGTGCGAAGAAAAATGCAGAAGGGAATAAAGTAAAGGTTGATTTTAGAGAAGGTGATTTGCTCGCACCGCTAAAAAATGGAGAAAAATTTGACTTAATTATTTTTAACCCGCCTTATCTGCCACGCGAAACAAAATATTCTGACAGGCCTATAGACTTGAGCTATAACAGTTCGGAAACTTTAGAAAAATTTTTAGAGCAATATAGAGATTTTTTAAAAGAAAACGGCCGCGCTGTTATAGTGAATAGCACTTTATCTGGAGTTCAGGCAGAGGGAGAGATAATTGCAGAGAAAAAATTAGCTTTTGAGAAAATTTTTGTGATACAGCTTAGCTGAAAAATTTTAGCTTTAGAAAAAGTAGTGCATAGAGTATTATTACGCCAAAAACTAAAAATACGGCTGAGAAAATTGCAATTGAATTAAAGAACTTCTTCAGGAAAATAATTTTTGAATTCTGTGATTTTTCAAGAATAAATAATAAAAATAGCATGACTGCAGCTATAGGAATAAATTCAAAATATGGCAACTTTGCAAATCGTGGAGTAGCTAGAATTACAGAGATAATCGCATAGAATATGTAAGCCACGCTCAATCCTGCCAAGTAGCCCGTTATGAATCTAATCCAATTTTTACTTTCGCGCAAATTAAATGCTTGCGACATTCCATCAATTACCATTGGAATTATAAGCGCAAAAGCGTATAGAACATTTACACTTCTTGTAAAAAATCCATAAATCAATAGCAAAACTATGAATGAAAAGAAAAATCCAATATAAATTCCTAAACAGCGGCCGCAAACTAACAAATAATTATCGCAAACTTTGTAAGTTCTGTCCTCTCTCTGGTGGCACAGAATGCGCATTATCGGCTTTAAATTCATAATTAAAAGTTGGACAGCATATAATAAATACCCATTGCTTCTTAAAATAGAGCGTGGGAGCATGGAAATTAATAAAGAAAATTTGAAAACTTACCTAGCCAAGAAATTCGGCGGCCAAATTAAGTTTAAAGAATTCAAAAAGCTTGGAAAAGGAGTTTACGGAGAGGCTTATTTAATTGATTTTAACTCTGGAAAAGGTAGAAAAAAAGTTGTATTAAAAACAATGGCAGAAGGTGGATTTGGGCACGACCATCTCTCTGATATTGCGCACAATTTAATTTTAGCGCACGACACTTTTAACAAATTGCCATTGCATGTAAAGAGCTTTGATGTTCTTGGGTTGAAAGGAGATGAATTAGTCTCAATCGGAGGGATAAAAAAATATTACATTTTACTGCAGGAGGCAAAAGGAAAAACCTATGACAGTGACTTGGACCGAATTTTTAAAGAAGGAATCAGTGATTTGGACAAAAGGCGAGTGAAAACTCTTGCAGAATATCTAGCGAAAATTCACAAAGAAAAAATTTCGCGCCCAGAATTGTATGCAAGGCGCGCAAGAGATTTAATCGGACACGGAGAATACATCATGGGGGTTCTTGATGGATATCCAAAAGGAAGTTTTCTGGACGAACAAAGAAAAATTGAATTTGTAAAGAAATGCGTTGAATGGTGGAGAAAGCTAAAAAGTTATTCCGATAGATTATGTGTTATTCATGGAGACTACCATCCATTTAACATTGTTTTCCAGGATGAAAAAAGCTCAGAATTTATTTTATTGGATAGGAGCAGAGGAGAATTTGGAGAGCCTGCAGATGATTTAACTGCTTTTGCAATGAATTTTATTTTCTGGAGCATAACTAAATATGGGAAATTAATCGGGGAATTCAAAGAGCTCTTTGATTTATTCTTTGAGACCTATTTGAAAAAAACAAAAGATTTCCAAATTTTGGAAGTTGCTCAGCCATTTTTTGCTTTTAGAGCAATAGTAGTTGCAAATTCTGTTTTTTACCCGGATAATTGGTTTATCGAGCGCGGTGCAAAAAATCCAAACAAAGTACGCGAAAAACTATTTTCTTTTGCAATCAATATTTTAGATGCGAACAGAATTGATTTGCAAAAAATTAATGATTATATTGAAGGGGCGAAGGTGATATACGGATGACTTGGGCGCTTTGGTTAACAGGATTGCCAGGAAGCGGCAAATCAACTATTGCAAAAGAATTAGTTAAGAAATTAAGAGGCAAAAAAATCCAAATTTTGCGGATGGATGAGTTTAGAAAATTTTTGTTGGAAAAACCGAAATATACAGAAGAGGAAAGAGAGTACGCTTATAGGGCAATGGTTTTAATCGGATATTATTTAGTTCAAAATGGAATCAATGTTATGTTTGATGCAACTGGGCACAGAAGAAAATTTAGAAACTTTGCGCGCGGATTGATTGAAAATTTTTATGAAGTTTATGTAAAATGCTCACTAAAAACAGCCATAAAACGAGAAGCTAATCGAAAAGGAAATTTAATTGTAAGAAATTTATACAGAAAAGCTTTGCAAAGATTAGAAGGAAGAAAAGTTAAATTAGTTGGAGAAGTTGTGGGAATTGATGTTTCTTATGAGGCTCCAAAGAAGCCGGATTTAACTATTGATTCTGAAAAAATAATTCCAGAGGCGGCTGCTGCGAAAATTGCAAGAATTTTAAAATAAAATGAGCGAGGAAGTTAAGGTAATAAATTTGGATTTGGGGTCAGGAGCATCACCAGTGTGTTTGTATGAAAGAAAGCCAGGGGAACTTTATATTTTATTTGACATGAGCAGAGAAGCGTTGAAAATTGCAAAACAAAAAATTGAAAAACTTGAAGACAAAAGTATAAAAGTAGACTATGTTCTTGGGAGGTTCAACCTCCTGCCATTTCGAGATGGAAGTATTTCACATATTGAGGTCCGAGGCATAACTCTTGAGAGCATATATGTTGAGCATGAGTCAAATAGGGACATAGAGGAGGTTATATCTGAGCGCATTGCAGAGATTGCAAGGGTATTAAAACCAAATGGAACGGTTACAATGAGTACAGTAGCAGGCTTTGTATTGAAAAAACTACAGGAGCTCTTTGCAGCCCACAATATTTATTTTGAAAAAGAGGAAAGTAGGGAGAAACTAGTAACAGACTGGGAGAAAAAATATGACCGCGGCACACATTTTTTAGTATGGACACTTAGAAAGAGGTAAAATGAAAATTGACTGGCTCAAAGTTTGCAAAAAAATCGGAAAAGAATCTTCAAAAGAATTAATGAGAATTTACAATAGTGGTAATCGTAGGAAAGAAATGGGCCGCGGTTTTGGCGGGGATATTACAATTGAGGCTGACAAAAAATCAGAAGATATTGTGATAAAAAATTTGGAAAAGTTAAATGTGTGCATCCATTTAATAAGCGAGGAACGCGGCGAGATAAAGTGCGGCTTGAAAGAAGGGCCGCTTTACTATGTAATTGTTGATCCTTTGGATGGAAGTTTTAATTTTAAAAATGGAATTGATTATTTTGGAGTTTCGATTGCTGTTCTTGATTCAAATTATGGTTATGTAATAGGATACATAAGAAATGCGGTAAATAAGGATGAGTACTATGCTTTGAAAGGCAAAGGCAGCTACAAGAATGGAAAGCTAATAAAGCCGTCATCAGCAGAAATTTCGCGCAACACGCTTTTTGAAATTTCGCCAAAAGCAAGCAGGGCAGATTTTGAATTTTTAATTAGAAGCTTTTTAAATTCGCGGCATAACCGCGGGATGGGTGCAGTTGTTTTGGATTTCGGCCTTGTGGCAGACGGAACTTTTGATGCTTTAGTTTATGCAGGCGCTACAAGATTTTTGGATGTGGCGGCAGGAATTTTTCTTGTTAGACAAGCAGGCGGAATTGTAACAGATTTCAGCGGAAATGAACAAATTCACAAGGGCACAAAATTAATTTCAAGAAATATAATCGCGGCCGCGAACAGGAAAGTTCTTGAGAATTTTTTGAAACAAAGATTTATTCTCGAACAAAAATAGTTACAACATCCTCATCCTTTAATTCATGCTCTAATCCAACTCTCTGCTCCTTAAACTTTACACTTTTTCCAGTAACTTGTGCATATTTGAATTTTGAAACAAAGGCTTTATGCAATTTTTTGCAAACATTTTCAATTGTTGCCCCCTCTTGCAAAATAAGAGGATTTACAAAATCAGCCTCGCGGCCAGGAGGCTTTAAATAAATTCTAATAAAGCCGAGCTTTTTGTAAATTTCGTCTTTCAATTGTTTTACACCTTCGCCTTTTTCAGCAGAAATCTGAATTAAATCTTTTAATATTTCATTTCGGTTGACCAAATCAACTTTGTTTACAACAAAAAGCGCCTTGATATATTTTCTATTTCCAGCAACAACATCAATTAACTGCTCAATTGTAATTGAATCCTTAATTGAAACATCTGCGCTGTGAATTCCAAATTCATTTAGAACTGCAATTATCTCAATATCAGTTAACTGAACATTGATTGATTTTGTAATGCCAACCCCGCCGCGAATCTTTTTCTCAATTTCAACGCGCGGCGGATTTTGGTTTAAGCGAATTCCAGCATTTTGAAGCTCTTCTTTAATCGCATTTAATTGCCAAAGTTTTTCTGCATCAACTAAAATTATTAAAATGTCTGCATTTCTCAAAACTGCAAGAACTTCTTTCCCACGCCCCTTTCCATGCGCCGCGCCTGTAATCAGCCCAGGAACATCAAGCAGCTGAATATTTGCACCCTTGTATTTTAGCATTGCAGGAATTACAGTCAGAGTTGTAAATTCATAAGCAGCAACTTTTGAAAGTTCTTCGCCGCTCAAAGCATTTAACAATGTACTTTTTCCAGCAGAAGGAAAACCAACAATTACAACAGTTGCATCTCCTGATTTCTTAATTGAGTAGCCAATAGAAGCAGCTCCTTTTCTTCCGCCTTTGCCTGCTTCCATCTGCATTCTCAAGTGAGCGATTTTCGCCTTCAATTTTCCAATATGGTGCTGACTGGCTTTGTTGTAGGGAGTTTTCTGGATTTCTTCCTCAATTTGTTTTATTTTTTCTTCGGTGCTCATGATTCAAAAAAGTATATAATGAACCTGATTTATAGATGTTAGCACGATGCAGGAGATCCAAGTTCTTGTCAAAGATAAACCGGGAGAATTGGCACGAGTTACTGAAATTTTAGGTGATCATGGTATAAATATCAGAGGGATTTCTTCAGATACGCGTAAAAGAGGGGATTCCTTTCTGCGAATTGTTGTTAACAAGGAGGACCAAGAAAAAGCTACAAGCTTGCTCAGCATTTCAGGAGGCTATAAGGTCAAAACTAATACCTTGCTCTTTTTAAGCCTCATAAATCGTCCGGGGGAATTAGCAAAAGTTGCAAAGTTACTTGCAAAACAGGGTATTAATGTAGAGTCAATTTACCTTCGTGGAAGTAAAAAAGGGCTAAGTGGCAGACCAGAAACAGAAGTGGTAATGAATGTTAGTGATTTATCCGGGGCACAAAAACTTCTTAAGTCATTTGTTGTAAAGAAATAAATTATGGCTGAAATTTCAATTGTTCTTGTCAGGCCGCTTTATGCAGGCAATGTTGGAAGCGTTGCAAGAGTTATGGCAAATTTTGGACTAAAGAATTTAATTTTAGTCAAGCCGTGCAAGCTCGGAAAAAAAGCAAATGATATGGCTGTGCACGCAAAAAGCATTTTAAAAAAGGCAAAAGTTTACAAAAATTTCGAGGCAGCGATTAAAAATTTTGATTTAGTTATTGGAACAACTGCTGAATCAACGAATAAAGATGATTATTTTTTGCGCATAACTATAAGTCCGGAGGAATTAAGAAAAAAATTACAAAAAGTTTATGGAAAAGTTGCAGTTGTTTTCGGGCCAGAGGATATTGGATTAAAAAATGAGGAGCTGGAGAGGTGTGATATTGCGGTAAGCATTCAGAGTGCAAAGGACTATCGTTCGATGAACCTTTCACACGCAGTTGCAATAATATTGTACGAATTGAGCAAGGGGGAAGGAGAAAAAATACAGTTCAGATTAGCGAGCAAGCGGGAAAAAGATTTAATTACAAATACTTTTGGAGCCATCGCAAACTTAATAAAGTATCCAAAGCCAGTTGAGCGAAGAAAGATATTTAATCTTATGTTATCAAGAATAATAGGAAGAGCACAAATCACAGGCAGAGAGGCAAACACGCTGATAGGTGTTCTCAAGAAAATGAAAAAAAGGTTAAAATGATAGATTTGGCACAACTTTTCGGGTCAAAGGACGCTGGGGGCTCAATACTGAATATACTGTATTTTATAATGTTTATGGTATTCATATTTCTCGGCCCAAGAATTTACTTGTGGCAAGCTCTTGCTAAAATTGAGGCAAGTGCGCAAAAGCTTGAGAAAATAGCTGCGGATGGAAGAAAATCTGTTTTCAAATTTTCAAGCAAACACGGCGGAAAGAGCAAGGATGCAAAAAAGAGAATCGATCATTTCATGGATTTCTTTATGATACCGCCTGTTGATCTGGATCCGTTTGGAATTATGAAAAAATTAGAGCATTTAGTCAGGGGAACAGAAGACCGCTTTAAGAAAGCAGCGCATGAAATTGCTCCAAAAGCCAACAGCGAAGAGGTAATGGATGTTTATATGGGATTGCAGGCTGCTGTTACAATTAACATGATTGCAAAAATCGTAAGACACTGGGCAGAACTGATGAAAAAATTCAAAAACTTCCAGTTCGCAATGATATTCCAGATGCAGCTTCCGATAATTGAAAAATTGGTTGAGGCTGAGGAAAAAGGATTGAACGCTTTCCTCAATGGAGAAGCAATTGGGGATGGAGCAGGACCACTTGTAATTGCTTCTTTGCTTGATAAAGAAGGGAAAGAGATTGCAGAGGATGTAATTTCTGCAAGCAAAAAAATGTGGGGCCACAATATTACTTTTGTTAAAGCCCGCGGACCGGGTGGAAGATTAGGAGAACTGGGAGATGCTGTACTAAAACTGTCAAAGAGAAATAGAAAACTTGGAAAAATAATCACAATTGATGCTGCACAAAAATTAGAGGGAGAAAAAACAGGTTCTGTGGCAGAGGGAATTGGTGTTGCAATAGGTGGAGTTGGGATAGAAAGGGCAAAGATTGAGGAGATTGCTGTTAAATATAATATTCCTTTGGATGCGATCGCAATTAAAATGTCGCCTTTTGAGGCAATAAGCCCAATGCCAACTGAAGTTGCTGATTCAATTGCTGGTGCAACAGAGCTCGTGAAGGAAAGAGTTTTAGATACTAAGAAAGGAAGCCAAATAATTGTTGTCGGAGTTGGAAATACTTGTGGGATTCCAAACACAAAAAAGAATTTGAAAAACGTACTTAAAAAAATAAAAACCCGCGCTAAAAAAATGAAAGAGCAGGAAAAAGAAGAGGAGAGCGGATGGTTTTTGGCGCCGAGCGGAAAAAAGAAAGGCGAAGATACGGGAGAAGGGCTTTTTGCAAATATGATTAACTTTTTATTTGCGAGAATTGGGATGCCGGCAGTTTAAAGATTTATATATAAACTCGTACATTTCAAGCTCCTATTCACTAATATGGCAGAGCGAAAAGGCGGAGTTTATGCAAAGTATGATGGGCGCCCATACACAAGGCAATCTGAGCGCGTTCCCAGAGTGAACTATGTCCGCGGAGTGCCAAAGCCGAAAATTCACACGTTCCAAATTGGCGACCAAAACGCTGAGTTTGAGTATGAAGTTCAATTAATTTCAGACGAAAATGTTCAGATAACACACCGCGCTTTAGAAGCAAGCAGAGTTGCTGCAACAAAAACACTTGGAACCGCGGCCGGAGCTTCTTTTTTCATGAAAGTTTATCCTTATCCACATCATGTTTTGCGCGAAAACCCAATGGCAACAGGCGCAGGTGCCGATAGATTTCAAGAAGGAATGTCAAGAGCATTTGGTAAACCAATAGGAACCGCTGCTCGAATAAGGGTTGGGCAGAAAGTTATTGGAATAAGAGTAAACCAAGAGCGCATTGAACTTGCAAAGGAAGCTTTGAGGCGCGCAAAAATGAAATTGCCCTGCAATACAAGAACTATTGTACAAAAATTAAAGAAAATATAAATACTATTCCTTTCTAAGCTTTTTATCGAGGTGGAAATAATTGGCAACAATAGTCTGGTTTAAAGACATATCTAAAAGAGATATTGGATTTGCAGGAGGAAAGGCTGCCAACCTCGGAGAACTTTTGCGAGCTAACTTGCCAGTTCCAAATGGATTTGTTGTAACAGCAAATACTTATGATAAATTTTTGGATGAGGCTGGAATTCGCGATCAGGTAAATAACCTTTTAAAAAATCTGAATGTAGAAGATACGGATAAGTTAAATTCTGCTTCAAAAACAATCAAAAGTGTAATTATAAATTCAGAAATTTCTTCACAAATAGCAAAGGAAATCGCAACTGCTTATGATAAACTTTCATCTGGAACAATAAGAATCGCTGGGGCAAGTTTTGAATCAGGAGAGTTTGTTGCTGTGCGCTCAAGTGCAACTGCAGAAGACCTGCCAGATGCTAGCTTTGCAGGCCAGCAAAGAACTTTGCTAAATGTTAAGGGAAAATCTGAGCTCTTAAACGCTGTTAAGGAGTGCTGGGCTTCCCTCTATGAACCGCGAGCCATTTTTTACCGCACACAGAAAGGATTTGAGCATGAAAAAGTTTCAATGTCTGTTGTTGTGCAAAAAATGGTAGATTCCTATAAAAGCGGGGTTCTTTTCACAATTGATCCAACAACGAATGACCTAAATAAAATTGCAATTGAAGCAGCGTGGGGATTGGGAGAGGCTGTTGTCTCTGGAGAAATAACCCCTGATTACTATGTTATTGACAAAAGAACAGGAAAGCTTGTTTTAAAAAAAATAAGCGAAAAGCCATTTATGTACACTCGTGATTTAGAAAAAGGAAGAACGAAAAAAGTTAATCTTTCTCAGGAAATTGCAAAAAAACAAGTTCTTACAGATGATGAACTTTTTATGCTCGCAAAGTTTGGAAAAAGAATAGAGGACCACTATGCCTGGCCCCAGGATATTGAGTGGGGAATTGAAGATGGGCAGATTTTTATTTTACAAACACGCCCTGTTACAACGATAAAAAGTGTTGAAAGCCAAATGCCAGCTACTCTTGTAATGAAACGGGCAGCAACGCAAGCAGCAGAAGACATAGAGGAAATTTTGGAAACAGAAACTGGTATTCCAAATATAGAGGTGGCAACAGTTGAGGCTGAACATGAGGACATTGAAAGCATTCTTGAAAAAGAAGTCGCAACCCCAGAAGTTTCTGAGACTTTGCCCGAGTTTGAGGAAACAATTTTAGAAATTGAAAAAGCTGAAGAATCTCCAAAGGAAGAAACCTTGCCTGCCGGAGCTATAGTAAAAGGATTTGGAGCCTCTCCTGGAAAATCTGCCGGAAGAGTAAAAATAATTTCTAATTTAGAGGAGCTTTCAAAAATTCAGAAGGGCGATATTTT
>DVAB01000020.1 GCA_014189685.1 Candidatus Naiadarchaeum limnaeum | reverse complement strand
TGTAACTGAAGAAGAGGCTCAGTCCACTATAACAAAAGAAGTTGAAAAGAAAGAAGAGGTTAAGGGAAAAATTCCAATTGCAGTTTATCTTATCTCGATTTTATTAATTGCAGTAACCGTTGTTATTTTGATTGCGCAAAAGATGAAAAAAGAAAAGGCTAGTTAAGTGTGTTAAAATTCGGAGTTTCTGTATTCGCTTTCTTAAACGTGTTAACGAGTTTTGAAAATAATTCTTTTATTTTTGTGCGCTTTCTGTAAGCGGCATAAGCTAGTACTGCCAAAAGCGCTGCCCAGAGCAGTTTTGAGCCCTTAATCATTGTAAGCATTCCAGTTGCCTTGCTTTCGCTTTCAACTTCAGTTTCAGCCACAGGCTGAACTTCAACTGCTGGCTTTTCTAGAATTTCTTCGTGAGTTGTAAAGTTATCTGTCTGATCTACGCGAATTAATTTTTGTGTGCACTTTCCATTTACTAATTCGTATCCTATGTTGCATTTTGGAGCTCCGCTTGAATTGCTTCCTCCCCCTGTTTCAGGAATTGAGACAGGTGGCTTTGTTGGAATTGGAGTTGGACCAGTTGTGTTGTTTGAAGGCGGCTGAATTACCGGGGCTGGATTTACATAAACAGTAAAGTCTCTGCTTGCGGATTTTCCTTCAGGATCGGAAACTGTAACTGTAATTTTGAAAGTTCCGTTTTGCTGCGGAGTTGCTCTCCAATTTCCGTCCCCCATATTCGAAAACACTAATCCTCCTGTGAATCGGAGAGTTAAAGAATCTCCATCTGGATCAGAAACCCGAGGTCGGACAATAACACTTTGCCCGACTTGAACTGTTAAATCTGAGATTGGCTCTAAAGTCGGCGCGCGGTTTGGATCTAATATATTAATTGCTTCAAGAGTTTCAGCAATCATTATATCATTATGGTCGACAGCTGTTGCGAAAACTACTAACTTTTGTCCTTTTAAGGATTTATTTAGTTCGGCAGTGTTTAAAGTGACTTTAGTTGTTTTTGTTCCCTGTGGAAAGTCAATATTCTCTGTATATTCTTTTACTTGGTTTCCATCAGGATCGAAGAAGGAAACTAAAATTCTGCTCTTTTGAATAGTTGTCGGATATAGATTTGTGAATGCTATTTTTAGGTCTGCAGAGTTTCCATATACAATTTCAGTTGGCGCGCTCATATCTAACCTTATAGAATGCAGCATTTTTCCAGCGAGATTCTCAATGCTATCATTTTCATTTGCTATTTTTTCCTCTGTTATAAAGCGCTGGTCCCCGTGTGGAGTATTGTAAAGAACAGAAACTTTTGGCTGCGCCAGCTCGTGCAGTGATTTTCCATTGAACTGATAGCCAAGCAGTTCAAACTCGTTTAAAGCTGTGCGCACAGTGTTGCCATGCACAACTATTTGAACATACTTCGCTACTCGTGGTGTGAATTCCTTTTCTCTCCACTGTCCGCCGCTTTCATAGCCCGGGGTGCCATAGGCAAACTGCCAGCTTTTTCCATCATATGAGGTGTAGATAGCATAAGTGTATGGGCTCCATCTTTCAGAGAGGAAAATTCTTATCCTGTCAACAATTTCGTAATTTGAAAGATTTATTTGCCAAGTAGCATCAGAGCACCCTACTGAGTATGTTCCCACGTTTCCATCGATTATTTCATTTGCAGGGCCACCTATGCATTCGTAATTAGGAAAGAGATAAGCAGTAGCTCCCCTTTTCAAAGAAGCAAGATTTGTGTTCGTGCGCTCCATTTTTCCAGGAGTTGTCCATTTCAGAGTTTCATTTAAAACTAAAGTTTGGTTTGGCTTTATGCGAACTGCCCCGCCAGCCATTTCTTTTGTTACATTTGTTTCTGTGTTAAGTGAGAATAATCTTGCTTCCAACCCATAGGCATCGTAATTCCCAGAGTTTGAGAGTTTTACTTTGTAAGAAACTGTTGGATAAGCTCCGTCAAAAGTTATATTATCTAATAGATAAGCAGCAACAACCTTTGCTTCAGGGAATGAATTTTTATCATTCTGATTTGTCCCAATTTTTCTTTCAGTTCTGTCAGGGAAGAAATCATTATCCGAATCTTTTGAGTAAGTAAGAATTGCCTTTCTCCCACCTGTTGCTTCTTTTTGCAAAAATGGCTTTTCGCTTATTCCCTCTGTCTGGACAAACCAAGCTGCATTATCAGCTACTTCAAATCCTTTGATTGAGAAAAGTGAATTATTTGCAATAACGAAATCCAATACTTTCTTTGGATTTTGTGGGTTTCCGACTGGAACTGTTAGGTTCAAGCGCTTGATTAAATCAAAATAATTATCTGTTGGCTCAGCGTGAACAAGATAATACTGAAGATTTGTTGTGTCATCTTTTGTCCCATCATCCACTATAAACAAAACTCCGCCATCATATGCGTTCTGCGCATATGCTTCCTCATTTGAGTTTCCTAAATTGTAATCCTCAACATAAATCTGAACTTTTCCTTTTGTATCAAATTCGCGCAGTTCATCTAAAGTTAAAGTAACTTCCGCATTGTAATAGCGAGATTCCCCTGGGTTTAAAGCTGGCAGAGAAATTCCCTCTTGTGTTAAATCAGGGTATGTTTTCTCATAAGGTCCGAGTTTGACTGTAAATCTCAAATCTGAAATTCCAACAGTTCTATCTGTTCCAGTGTTTTGAATATTAAATTTAAAGCGCAATTTTGCCGCATCTAAAGTGTCCTGGCTCCAGCCCTCTTCCCATTCCTCTGCGTTTCCGATTGTGTATAAATCAACAACTGAAATAGAAGTTCGAATTTC
Source organism: Candidatus Naiadarchaeum limnaeum (assembly GCA_014189685.1). Taxonomy (GTDB): domain Archaea; phylum Undinarchaeota; class Undinarchaeia; order Undinarchaeales; family Naiadarchaeaceae; genus Naiadarchaeum; species Naiadarchaeum limnaeum. Next base: position 16,654 of record DVAB01000020.1, on the reverse strand, counting down.
ATTTGAAACAGTTGTGCTTACTGTTCCTGAGCTAAATGACCCTAATTTTGAGGCAGTCTCAACAACGCGAGAATTTTCAGTAGCTCCGCCTTCCTGAACCTCTTTGTAGGTTCCTGTTTGCTTTCCTGTGACTGTTTTATCCTCTGTTGTTGTTTTGTAGCCTATTTGTGGCTCGACTTTAAGGTAGGCTTTTCCATAAACTGCAGGGATGGGAGCAAGCGCGTGCGCCTCTGTACCCATCGGAAACTTCGCGCCAACATTAAAATCCGTATTTTTAGCATTTATGTGAGTTTGAGAATTAACAACTTGCTTACTGTTGAGGTTGTTTCTCCAGTTTTGACTAACCTCTGCGTCTATCTGTTTGTTTGAGACATCAGTATACCCACCTTGTGTATGAGAACTTCCAACTCCAACTGTTGAGGCAATTTCCCTAGTAACAATTGTTCCAAAAGTATGTTCAACGCTTACCTGAGTCCTGTTTGCAAAATGCAGTTCTTTGTGGATAAAAACTTTAAACTCAGGGTCAACTGTAAAATCAATCTGCGGATATGAGGCAACAAATGGGCTGTTTCCTGGCCATTTTACATAGGAAGGCATTTGCCCGCCAAGATTTCCATAATTAGCAGGGGAGAATCCAAACAATTCTTGCCCATCGTCATAATAATCCCCGTCTGTGCTTTCGCGCAATGGATTTGTATTATATATATTTATTTCATCATAATCAGAAACTCCATCTTGGTCTGTGTCTTGAGAGCTCTGAGTAAAAAAGAGCGCCGACTCCCCAGCGGCCGGCGCATCTTGTGTGGTGGCGTGTACAAAACTCAGAAATAGCGTAGCAGTAATTGCAAACACTGCGCCAATGATCAAGAGTTTGTTTTTATCTTTCATTTTTTATGCACTCCCATTGCTTGCTATCAGGATTTTTTCAGGTCTTATGTCAGAGATATGTTTTATTTCCAAGTAAGACTGGAAGAAACTTTCAAAGTCATTGAAGTGGATTTTTGCAATAAAGTCAAATTTTCCCATTGTAAGCTTCACATCGTCAACTGAGTCAAGCTTCCAAAGTCTTGTAAGTACATCGCGCTCCTTTGTCGGAGTTATTCTGCCCATGAGGAATGCAAATTTTTTTCCGTTTGTTTTCATTTTTATCGCCTCAATTTTTGTCCATCTCGCGCGAAGCGAGAGATGCGAGGAAGCTTTGCTTCCGACGCAATTTTTTTTGGACACAACTAAAGTCCAGACTGGAGTATATAAAATTTTTTTAACTCCGGCGAGTTTTTTCAGTAATAAACCAGAAAAAGTATGTTTGAGTTTATTCAGTCAGCCAAAAAATCAAACCTGCCAAAAATCTGCGCGGCTGACAGCAGTTATTAGAATTGCGAAAGCCAGACTTGTTACAACAACAAGCAATAAGATTTTACTGTACAAATATACTAGTTTTGGATCTATGCGCGGAATTTTTTGATCTTCCTCGTTTTCCTCTTCCTCGTGGTGCTCCTTTTCGGTTTCTTTAGGCTCATTGCTGTTACTATTATGGCCCGAAGCTTCCATTTCCTGCGCAAGTCCCCCTGCCACTAATAAATTCAAAAATACAATAGCCAGCCTTGTAATTAAAAATAGAGACTTCAGACTTTCCCTCCTCAAATCATATGCCATGCGCGCACAATATTATTATATAGAAAGCACTTCTAGTTAAATTTTACTATAGAAAAAGCGAACAGTTGTACAATGAATGGACAAAAGTTAGAAAAACTAAAAGATAAAAAATACGACTTCTATTTAATTACACTTTTGCTCATAAGCATAGTAGCTTTTATCGTTCAAGCTTATTTCGTCTCTCAAATTAAGTTTATTGGAACTTCAGATCCTGCTCACTACGCAGAAGTTGCTGAAAACCTAATTTTAGGAAAGGGATTTGTGATGGATTACATTAATGAGTATTTTGTAAAATTCAATTCTATAACACATCCAGAAGAGTACGGATTCCCAGGAGTTTCTCTGATACTAATTCCCTCTATCCTTTTGTTTGGAAAAACAGCTTTTGCTGTAAAGCTGCCAAGTATGATTATCGGAATAATTTTGTTTCCTATTTTGACTTATTTTTTGGGAAAAGAATTTTTCAACAAAAGAATTGGGTTTTTAGCAGCGGTTTCAATACTTTTTTACCCAGCAATATTCAACCTTAGTTTTGGGGGCGAGCGCGATACTATGTTCGCTTTTTTTGTTGTTGCGGGAATTTATTTCTTCTATAAGGGGACAAAAGAAGATAGTGTAAAATGGTTTTTGCTTATGGGGGCGGTTTTAGGATTTTCCTACTTAATAAGGCAAGTCACATTAGTAATATTTCCTGTGCTACTATTAGCATATTATTTAATTAAGGGAAATTTTTCAAAAAAGTTTCTTTATGGACTTGGGATTTCTGCTTTGATAATGTTTCCATGGCTGCTAAGAAATTATTTTGTGTTTGGAGGCCCATTTTACACAGTCAACAAATATAGCGGCCAAATATTTGGTTTTGTGCCTTTTTACGAATATGTGTGGTTCAATATTTACTGGGATTCAGGTTTTTCAATTTTTAATATACTTGGGCTAAAAGGAGCCGCCACTTTCTATATAAACAGATTTTTTATCAGCCTGTCAAGCCAATTAACTGATTTTATAGCGCTGAGTATTTTTGCTTTTGCCGGAATAGCCTTAGCGAGCAAAAGGGATATTACAAAGAAACTTTGGAGATGGATAGCTTTTTTAGTATCTTTCAGCGCATTTGCAGTGCTTCTTTTTAGCTTTGGAAAAGCACCAACTATTCCAGCAATATATTATAAAATTCTGATAGCACTCCCGTACATAGGTATTCTATTAACCTCGTTCTTTTTCTTCAGAAGAGGTAGCAATCAAAACACAATTTTCATACTTCTTTGGGGAGCTTACGCGCTTTTCTTCTCTGTAATATGGTGGGGCGGAGGAAGACACTGGCTTGCGCTAGTTCCGTTTTTATTGATTTATTCCTGGTTTGCAGGGGAAAATTTATTGGGGAAAATTGCCAAATTATCCAGAGAACAAGTTGGAAAGAATCTTATGATTATTTTAGCATTCCTCGTATTATTTAGTTTGCCACAGACTTTTGGAAAATTTCTTGATAAAAATTCTGGATTTCCCTACGCAAACGATGCAAGATCGAAGGATATGATGTTTTTGTCTGAAAAAGTTAATAACCTAACCGAAAAAGATGCTGTTATCATGGGGTGCGATGTTGCTGTTTTTCACTTTTACAATGGAAGAAAATATTTGGAGTTCCCAAGCGAAGATGTTGAAATAAACTTGAATTTAATGAAAACTTATAACGTGAGCTATTTTACATTACTCGCATGTGATAGAAGGGCCATAGATAAAAACTTCTATGACTATTTGTTTAGTGGCAGAACTTTTACAGAAAATGACTTTGCACAAGGAGCATACGATATTCTAATAAGACTGCACGACAGTTCACAGACTTATAAAGTAGCAATTCCGAAGATATATTTATTGAAAGTCTTTAAAATAGACATACAGCAAATACCAAAAGAAGGGTTTAATGAAACATTCCGCATTGCTATAACTGATATGGGATGACAAAAATAATATATTTCTATAATGAATGAACAAGAAATGCCAGAGAAGAAATATGACCTCTTTTTAATTGCAATTTTAATTCTAGGCTTAACAGTTTTCATAGTGCAATTATATTTTCTCTCAAAAGCAAACACACTCGGGGCGCGTGCGGCTGAGTATGGGGCGCTCGCGGACAATCTTTTGAAAGGGAAAGGATTCACGCTTGACTACATAGATCAGTATTACATAAAATTTGATTCTGTCACCCACCCTCTTGAATGGGACTACCAGCTAATGGGAGTTTTAATTGCGCCTTTTATCTGGCTTTTTGGAAAAACCGCGCTTGCGGCCAAGCTTCCGACTTTAATTATTGGAACGATATTATTTCCTGTTTTGGTTTATTATCTTGGAAAGGAATTTTTTGACAAGAAAATTGGGTTTCTTTCAGCGGTTTCTGTTTTGTTTTATGTGCGCACATTTGATTTGATTTTAAACGGGCAGCGGGATATGGCTTTTGCGTTTTTCGCGCTGGCAGGGATTTACTTTTTCTATAAGGGAATGAATGAAGATCAGGCAAAATACTTTTACCTGATGGGAATCTTTTTAGGGTTATCTTATTTAGTTAGGCAAACAATTCTAATTATAATTCCTACTTTAATCTTGGCTTACTATCTGATAAAAAAAGAGTTCAATTTAAAATTAATTAAAGGAATGCTTGTTGCAGGTTTGGTTATGTCCCCGTGGCTGATAAGGAATTACTTAATTTTTGGGGATCCGCTTTTCACAGCAAACAAATATGCGCAATGGATATTTGCCTGGTTTCCAGATTATGAATATGCAGGATATGGCGTATATTGGCTTGGCGGGGAGAGGCTGCCATCGCTTTCATGGCTACTCTCATACCCAGGATTTAAGCAACCGGTTTCTTTTGTAATCGCACAAAAAATCGTAAAGACTTTTGCAGTCCAGCTTGAATTGCTATTTTCGTTGGTTTTGGCAGCATTTATCGGGATTGTGATAACAGGCTGGGCGAAAATTAAAAAATCGCTCCTGATTTATATAGCATTTGTAATCCTGTTGTCAATAATTATTGAATTTTATGTCATATATACAAAAGACGTTACTCTCCTCACAACGAGCCTTTTGGCGCTGACATATCTAGGGATAGTAATAATAATTAATTTTTCATTCGCAAAAGATAATCCTGCAATTAGATTATTTGCACTTCTGTGGCTTGTGTTTGCTTTGTTCCATGGAATTTTTGTTTTTCCTGCCACAAGATTTTTCCTGCCATTAGTACCGTTTTTCTTTATTTTCACATGGGCTGGGGCAAATCGCGTTCTTGAACTGGTTTCAACAGATTTCAAAAAGTTTAAGGCTGAATATATAGATAGGTATCTTATTGCCTTTCTACTAATTTTTCTTTTGCTAAATCTGCCAATCATATACCAACTGACTGCCTATAAAGGATCCCCAAGTTGGCTTCCAGAGGCAATAAACAATACAACTGAAAAGGATTCTGTCATAATGGCATGCAATGTACAGTCTTTGAATTTTTTCACAGGAAGAAAGTTTGTTGAGGTACCAAACGATAGAGTAAACGGGGTTATTGAGGTACTGCAGATGTATAATGTTAGCTATATCACGTTTTCAGGCTGCGGCTCGCGGCTTATTGATCCGAAATTTTATTATGCAATAACCACAGTAAGCGAAGTTCCGCAACTGCACAAAAAAGTCCTTTACAAGCTCTGGATTGCTGAGGGAATGGAAGATGAAAACAGAGTTGTCAACCTCACAACATCCATTGTTGCTAGCGTAGACAGGCAAGGGAAGCTGCAGATGGGAAGTGGTTAAGCAAAAAATTTTTTGGACCACCGCGCATTTAAGATAAAATGAGCACAAGCAGTATTTTAGAAAAGCTAAGGAAATACGACATCTTTTTAGTTTCAATTTTGCTAATTGGATTAGCAGTTTTCATTGTAGAACTTTATTTTATTTCGAAAACAAATACATTAAGTGCACTCGCGGTTGGGTACACAAATCTTGCGGACAATCTTTTGAAAGGGAAGGGGTTTGTTTTAGATTATATAGATCAATATTATGTAAAATTTGATTCGATACCACATCCAGAAGAGTGGGGCTTTCCAATGATGGGAATACTAACTGCGCCTTTTATCGCTTTGTTTGGAAAAACCGCGCTTGCGGCCAAGCTTCCGACTTTAATTATTGGAACAATATTTTTTCCTGTTTTGGTTTATTATCTTGGAAGGGAATTTTTTGATAAGAAGGTTGGATTTTTAGCAGCGGTTTCTGTTTTGTTTTATGTGCGCACATTTGATTTGATTTTAAACGGGCAGCGGGATATGGCTTGTGCGTTTTTCGCGCTGGCAGGGATTTACTTTTTCTATAAGGGAATGAATGAAGATCAGGCAAAATACTTTTACCTGATGGGAATCTTTTTAGGAGTAGCTTACTTAACGAGACAGACAGCATTAATAATTTTTCCAACACTTCTGCTAGCCTATTATCTAATAAAGAAAAGATTTGAACTCAATTTAATCTATGGATTGGTTTTAGGTGTTTTAGTTATATCTCCTTGGCTTATTAAGAATTACTTAATTTTTGGTGATCCTTTTTTTTCTGCAAACAGATATGCTGTTTGGATTTATGGATGGTTTCCTGATTATGACCCATATGGATATTTTGTATATTGGGATAGATTGAAGCCTTCGCTATTTTGGCTAAGCACATTGAATCTCACACTTCCGGTGCATTTGCTGAGCATATTTAAAGTAATAAAAGGATTTGCAGTACAGTACGATTTTATTTTAGCTTTAACTACGACAACATTTATTGGGCTTGTTTCAACAAGCAAAGAAAAGATCAAAAAACCTCTTCTGCTCACAATAGCTTTTGTTGTTATAATTTCGATAATTGCAGAGCTAGTTATGCCATATTTCTTAAGTGAGCATCCATTCTTAGTAACTTTTTGGGCAGTTCCATATTTAATAATATTATTTGTGGCAATTTTTATCTTAGGAAAAGAAAGCCCAAAAAACAGATTGTTCGCAATTATCTGGGGGGCATTTGCAGTGTTCCACGCTGTTTATGCTTTCCCGGAAGTTAGATTTTTACTCCCTTTAATACCAATGTTCTTTATTTTCATATGGGCAGGATTTGAGCAGCTTTTAGTTAAAATTTCTGCGAGCTCAAAAAAATTTAGGCCGGAGCATATGAAAAAAGTTCTTGCGCTTGCACTAATAATTTTTCTAATAATAAATATTTTTATTATTTATAAAACTCTTCCAAAATGGCAACAGAAAGATTCAGAAGTTAAGCAAAAGCGCATAGTCGAGTTAATAAAATTATCCACAGAAACTGATGCTGTCATAATGATCTGCAATGCCATAATCTTCCATCACTATAGTGGTAGAAAAACCATAGAAATGCCCAGTGACACAATTGAAAGAGATAGTGAAGTGGCAAAGTGGTATAAGCCGAGCTATATCTCATTTGCAAATTGTAAACAAAGGACGTTTGATAAGAGCTTATTCTATGCAATATTTGGGAAAGAAGAACCACCACCAAACTATAGGGAAATGATATACCGGATTGAGCTAGAGGAGGGGATTGAGGGAGAATACAAAACAATCAATTTCAACCCACTGCTTGTTGCTAAGATAGACGAAAACGGAAAAAAGATTTGGACAACAGATCATTTGAGCGAGAAATAAAATTAAAACACTTTCTCAACGAACCACTTCGCGCTGAAAGGTATCATGTCCTCGTATTTTTGTCCTGTCCCCAAATAAAGAATTGGCTTGTTTGTGGTATATGCAACAGATAAACACGCGCCACCTTTTGGGTCTGTGTCAATTTTGGTTAAAACTGAAGCGTCAATTCCCACCGCATCGTTAAAAAGTTTTGCCTGCTCAGCAGCATCATTTCCTGTTAGAGAATCTCCTACAAAAATTTTTAAATCAGGATTGTTTACGCGCACAATTTTTTTCAATTCGTCCATTAGATTTATATTTGTATGAGAGCGGCCGGCTGTATCAGCTAGAACTACCTCAATCCCTTTTGCTTTTGCATGCTTTATTGCATCAAAAATTACAGCTGCAGAGTCCGCGCCTTTTTTCTGCTTTATAATTGGGACTTTCAATTTTTTTGCATGTACTTCTAATTGCTCGATCGCTGCGGCGCGGAAAGTATCCCCTGCGGCCATCACAACTGAATAATTATTATCAAGCAAAAGTTTTGCAAATTTTCCAATCGTAAGAGTTTTTCCTGTTCCATTAAAGCCAAAGAAAATTATTACAAAGGGCTTTTCTTTTTTCTTTGCAATTAAATCTAAAACATCGGCTGAAGGAGCGCTTAGAATTGTATTAACAGCATTTTTCAAAGTGCTCTTTATTATTTCTTCCACAGTCCCGCGCTTTGCCTTTTTTGCCAACAGAGATTCCTTTACTTGCGCGCAGATTTTTTCAGCAACCTCTTTTGCAACATCGTTTTCCAAGAGTGCAATTTCGAGCTCCCAAAGAATCGGATCCAGGTCTTTTTCACCCAACTCTTTGTGAGTAATTTTTGAGAAAAGTTTGAAGATTCCGGGTTTTTCCTCAACCTCTTCAATCTCGGCTTTTAATTCGCGCAAAACCTCTTTTGGCTTTTCGTGGATTTTTATAACTTCAATCTCAGGAGGAGGCTTTTTTTCCTCTGGCTCAACTGTGACAATTTCGATATCTTCAGGCAGCGGGAGTTTTGGACCTTCAATCATTTCTTCTGCCTTTTCCTCTGCAGTTGGAATTTTTTCTTCCTTTACTTCAGGCATATCTGGGGGCTGGGTAATTCCTTGCTTTTCAAGCTCCCTTTTTACGTCCTCAAGAATCTGCTCTTCGGTCTCGTCTGGCTCTGTTATTTCTGGCGGCAGAGCCGGTGCTGGAGTAGTTTGTGGATCAGGCTCCACAAAGGAACTATCTTCCTTTGTGCCAGCGAAACCTTCGGCTTTGTCTTGCGGCTTGATTTCTTCAGGCAGAGCAGGAGCTGGCTTCTGCTCAATTTGTTCGCTGCTTTTTGAAAAAAAGCCTTTCAGCTTTTTCTTTAGGTTTTCGAACATAAAAAACAATTAGAATAAAAGGTTTAATTAGTTTTCCTAAAATCTTCTCACACTGCGTTCATGCTTTAGGTCCTCAATTCTCCGCTGTACTCGTATGACCTGGCCATTTAAGACTTTAAGCCTTTCATTTACAGTTTCCGCATATCTGCCCAAGTCTTTCATGGCACTGTCCAAAGCATCAACCACTTCCTCGGCTTCTTCTTTAGTGCCAACCTCTTCAAAAATTAGCATTGCAATAGGGAGTCTTTTGCGATGAGCTCTTGGCACATGTCCTTCTTCGGCATTTTTCGATACATGCTTAACCGTTTTTCCAATAACGCCTTTTTTCATAGCTCTTAGTTCCCTTCCGGAGGTTCCGAGAAAAGTGAGATTGAACTTCGCCTGCCTTATGAGTCCTTTTAGCATATGCAGATAATCATAGAGCTCTTGCCATCCCCAGTTAGCAAGCTCCTTTTCGCTATACAACTCAATGCCACTGAGTTCTAAGGGAATTTTTAAATAATTTAATGAAAGCCTAAGTGTATCCAATTCTCTCATTTTTCCTTACCTCTTAATTTGGCGGCATATTCTTCCAATTCAGGCTCCATCTCTTCCATTTTTTCAGCAAGCTCCTTCATATTTGTTTCTATTTTTGTGCGCGCCTCTTCTAATTCCTTTAGTTGATTGCTTATCGTTTCAAGAGCCTTTGGAACATCTTTTTTCAAAATTGTGTTTGCGCCGACATTTACTAAAACATTTTTCAAGTCAGTAATTTTTGCGTGCGCAAAAGTCTGCGCGCCGATTGGGATTAAAACATCAGGATTTTCCTTTAACTTATCAAAATTTTCCAAAGTTTCACGCGCTGTGTTCATTGCGCGGGCTGTTTCTGCGATTGTTGAAAGCTCCTCAGAAAATCCCTGCATTTGGTTTCGGTAAAGGTTGTACTCCATGTACTTGCGCTGGAATTTCTCTTCTTCGCTGTGGGGTTTTTCGGATTTTTTATGTTCTTTGGCCATTAGATTATTTCTTCAAACTCACAGTTGCCACTCCTTCCTCATCCACACTTACAGAAACGCGAACTTTATTTGGCGGCTTCTGATAACCGCGCGCCCAGATATAGTGATTTACTTCCTGCTCAATTTTGACTTCTTTTGCTTTTGAGTGTTTTAAAATAAATGCACGCAATGTGCGAGCAGCAGTTCGTGTTCTGCGAGTTCTTGAGACCGGCTTTTTGATAGGAACAGTATAAACGCGCTCAAACTTAACTTTGCGCTCTTTCTGTTCCTCAGGCTTTTTGCGCAAAGTTTTGACTGTTTCTAAAGCCTGCTTTACAACTCCGCCGCCTTTTGACCCTGCTGCTCCCTCTAATTTTTCCTTTGTTGTGGGCTTTTCAGTTTTCTTTTCTTTTTGGAGGGGTGCGGGGGAACCTTTTTCTTTTCTTTCTGTTTTTTCCTTAGCTGCGGCTGCTTGAGCTTCTTTCAGGATTTCAGCTTCGATTTGTTCTTTGGACTTATTTTCTGTCATGATTCTAGAACTCTGGGTTGGAAAGTTTATAAGGTTTGTCGTTAGGAGTTAGGAGCAACGAAATAACTATTAAATCAACATCTCTAAATATTTAGCTTGCAATAATTTTTGTATTATCTATTCTACCCTGAAAGTCCCAACCGCTGCCACCGACATATATATTAGTTATTATCTCCGGTCGTGGAACTAATTCCATTAAATTCTGCGAAGTAAAATGATACCACTCAGATGCATTAACAATATCGTAATTTGTCTTTGTATTTGGATTAGAACCTGTTAAAAATCCCCAAGACCAAACTTGTTGTTTGCCAGTTGTATCATTATATATGAGGAAAATATGTACTGGATAGTCTCCTTCTCCAGGATGCGTATCATACCACCAACCACTTCCATCTAAAGTGTGGGAAATCACCTTTACATCTGCTTCGAGAATAAGCAATTGTTTTTTTGAAACATCAAAATCTAATTTTTGTTTAACGCGTACAGCACCACCATCGCTGGCAGAGTTATCCCTCCAGAAATCTAAAACATTTTTATAGGAATCATCTTTTTGTATTACACTAATATTCCACGCATCTTCAACATTAGAACTATGTGCTATTTCCCACTTATTCAAACCAGCTGAAAAATCCAAGTTTCTATTAATACTATTGTCAGTGCAGCCACTTACAAAAACAATTAACATTACTATTACACTAATTATAATTTTGGACTTCTTTTCGGTCATAGGTTTAAAAAATCTAGATTGGCAAGTTTATATATCTTTCAGCTTCTCGCTAAAGAGTCTACATACAACTCTAAAAGTTTTGGGCTACTAGCACTGCTTAAAAATTGCCGAAGTATTTCTGGCTTGCGTTCAGCAAAGATTAAAATGTCGGCTTCTTCCTTATCTTTTGCTTTTTTCCATCTCTTCTTTATTACTTCGATGGGTAAGTTTGTTCGAGCAATATATATCACACTAACTTGGGCCAGAGCCCGACTAGCGATAAAAGCAAATGCTTTTGGGTTATTGCTTTTTTTCTGTACTTGAAAATTTTCTCCAATAAAGTCCAACTCTGAACTTTTTATCCCAACCTCATCTCTTATTTCCCCGAGAATCGCATTCTGCAGAGAGCCATCTTTAGCATCAAAAAGGCCACCTATGACATGAATTTTCTTTTTTCCGCCCAAAACATGTTTGCTTCGCCTGACAAGGATTAGGTACTTTGGAACTCCTCTTACGGCTACCTCAATGAAGCAGGCGACAGATATAACATGGGGAATGCGGTTGTATATACTGGCAGGGTGCGTTGCGTATTCGCTCTCATAATGAGCAGGAAACTCTGAGGAGTATATGAAACGGTAAATTGTTTCAAAATCTATATTGGTGGTTACAAGGATAATTCCGTTTTTTCTTCTTTTAACATCGTAAGCGCAAACAATCTTGCTGTTGTGCAATTTGCGGCGTTCATACCTTGTTAATTCCCTTTCTAGAAAAGGATCAAATATTGTTGTTGGGGTTTTCAAAACAAAGTCAGCTTTATGATGGGGCTTGAGCCTAATATCAAGCCACCGGCCTTTAAAAATCTCTAGAGATGGTCGAGGCATAATAATAAATAAAAAGTCGAGCAATCATTTATAGTTTACTTAACACTCGCAGCATATTCTTTTTCAACCCATTCATATCCCTTTTCTTCCAACTGCTTTGCAAGCTCTGCACCGCCGGTTTTCACAATTCTGCCATTAAGCATGACATGCACTCTGTCCGGTTTGATGTAATTAAGAATTCTTGTGTAGTGTGTGATCAGGAGCACTCCCAGCTCAGGGCTAATTAAACTTTGAACTCCGTCAGCAACTGTTTTCAGCGCATCAATATCCAGTCCTGAATCTGTTTCATCCAATACCGCGACCTGTGGCTTTAAAATTGCCATCTGCAAAATTTCTGCGCGTTTTTTTTCTCCGCCTGAAAAGCCCTCGTTTAAATTTCTTTGCGCAAATTCCTGAGGCATTTTAAGCATTGCCATTGTATTCCATAGAGTTTTTTGAAATTCTAAAACAGGAACAGGCTGGCCGCGGACTGAATTTACAGCAGTGCGCAAAAAGTTAAACACTGAAACTCCAGAAATTTCGCTTGGGTACTGGAAACTTAAAAATAATCCTAATCTTGCGCGCTTATCAGGAGATAGTTTTGCTATGTCCTGCCCTTTGAAAAGAATTTGGCCTTTTGTAATTTTGTATTTTGGATGCCCCATCACAGCATATCCAAGTGTTGATTTCCCTGCGCCGTTTGGACCCATGATTGCAACTACTTCGTTCTTGTTAACACTAAGATTTACTCCTTTCAGTATTTCTTTCCCTTCAATTTCCACGTGCAAATTTTTAATTTCCAAATCGGCCATTTTTAATCCTCTATCCTTAATTTTGTATCAGGCCTAGTCACTAAATCCGGATTTATACCTTTTTCCCACCAGTGGATTGCTTTTTTTATTGCATTAAACCCAAGCAAAGCACATTTTGTGCGCACAGGAGTTACTTGAATTCCGAGCAAGCCAAGAACCTCATCATTTGTCATTTTTTCAATCTCAGTAATCGGCTTGCCTTGGATGTATTCTGCGAGCATTGAAACAGCGGCTTGTGAGATTGCACAGCCTGCGCCCTCAAATTTTACCTCTTTGATATTTTTTGAATTAAATTTCAAATAAACTTCAATCTCATCCCCGCACAAAGGATTCCAATCCTTAAACTTTGCATCGGCATTTTCAATCTTTCCTTTGTTTGGAGGGTGCCTGTAATAGTCAAGGATTACTTCAGTGTACATTCCTGCGGCCATTCCGCTCATATCCTCATTTGACTTTATCGGCCTCATTTTAGTTTAAACACCTTTCTGATTTTCTCAATTCCTTTTGCAAGTGCATCAACTTCATCTCTAGTTGTGTACAAATAGAAAGATGCTCGCGCTGAGGACTGCAAGTGCAACTTTTCTCTTGTCAAAGGCATTGTGCAGTGATGCCCAGAACGAACAGCAATTCCTTCCTCATCCAATAAACTTGCAGTATCGTGAGCATGGACATCTCCTATATTAAATGCAAAAACCCCTGCTTTTATTTTTGAATTAGTTGGGCCATAAATTGTAACATCAGGAATAGTTGCAATTTTCTCAAAAGCATATTCAACCAATTCTTTTTCGTGCGCGCGGATGTTTTCCATTCCAATTTTTTGCAGATAATCAACAGCAGCTCCTAATCCTATTCCGCCCTCGATATTTGGAGTGCCTGCCTCAAATTTCCAGGGCAAATCATTGTAAACTGTGCTTTCTTTTGAAACCTCTTTAATCATATCACCGCCATACATGAATGGTGGCATTTCTTCCAGAATTTCCTTTTTCCCATACAAAACTCCAATTCCAGCTGGTCCGAGCATTTTGTGGCCTGAGAATGAGAGAAAGTCTGCATTTATATCACGAACATCCACTGGCATGTGCGGAACACTCTGCGCGCCATCAACAACAAACAAGCAATTATTATCATGAGCAATTTTTCCAATTTCTTTTACAGGATTTATAACCCCAAGAGTGTTTGAAACATGGGTAACTGTAACCATTTTTGTTTTCGGGGTAATTAATTTCTCATAATCCTCCATTCTCAAAGTGTAATCCTCATTTATATCAACAAACTTTAGTTTCACACCACGCGATTTCAAACTCTGCCATGGAACAATATTTGAGTGATGCTCCATGATTGTTGTTATAATTTCATCTCCTGCTTTGAGATTGTTGTACGTCCATGAATACAAAATTAAATTCATTGATTCTGTTGTGTTTTTTGTGAAAACTATTTCTTCCATTCCACGCGCATTGATTAAGTTTGCAATTTTTTCATGCGCGCCTTCATATTTTTCAGAAGCCTCGTTGCTCAAAGTGTGAACAGCGCGGTGGACATTGGAATAATAATTTTCATAGCACTCTTTAACCGCATTAATTACTTGAAGGGGTTTTTGAGAAGTTGCTGTGCTATCCAAATAAACAAGCGGCTTTCCGTTTACTTTTCTTTTAAAAATTGGAAAGTCTGCTCTAATCTTTTCAACATCCAAACCTTTTTGTTTTAATTTTAAATGCTCCATTTTATCCTCTTACTCTTTTCTCAACAACCCATCTTGATTTTGCCTGCATTTGGCCGATTTTTATTTTTTGCAAAATGGGCTCAAAAAAGCCCTCAACAATCAGCATTTCTGCTTCATTCCTATTTAAACCTCTGCTCATTAAATAAAATAACTGGTCTTCATTAACCTCTCCGCTTGAGGCTGCATGAGCTGCTTTTACATCATTGTTAATTATTTCTAAACTTGGGATTGAATTTGATTGGGCTTCTCCGCTCAAATGGATAACATGATCTGCTAAGTATGAATCAGTTTTTGGAGCAGATTTTTCAATTCTTGCAAGGCCGCGCGAGAATGAACTAGCTTTATCTTTGAGAACGCCTTTTGTCACAATTCTGTTTGTTGTTCGCGGGACATTATGATAGCTGTTTGTAATAATTGCAAGGTGCTGCTCTTTTTGGCCAAAATAAATTCCTTGTAGTTCGCTTCGAGAGTTTTCTCCATTGAAAACTGTGTCAACTTTTGCTTTCCCTATGCGGCCACCGAATAAAGCAAAGTTCCAGTTTAAAGTTGAATCCTTTGCTAAATTTCCACGCTTGAAAGAAAAACTAAAGCTCTCAGGATTATAATTTTGAAAACTGTAATAGTCCAATTTTGAGTCCTTGCTTAAAACAACTTCACTTCCTTCTATGAAAAGATTTTTTCCCTTTTCAGAGCCCATATCCTCGTAGAATTTTGCAGAAGAATTTTCCTCAAGAACAATTAAATTATGATATGCTATTAATTTCCCATCATCAACAACGAAGGCGGTAAGTGAAACCGGGTCTTCAACAACAACATTTTTTGGGACATAGACAAAAACCCCTTCCTGCCAAAATGCGCTCTGCAAAGCTGCGAATTTGTCTGAGAGAATAAAGGGGCTATGTGTTTTGAATAGATGTTTCTCAACTAAGTCTTCATGTTCGCGTGCAGCAAGAGCAAGTGGCATAAAAATTACCTCTTTATTGCTCTGCCAAGAAAAATTAAAGCCATGCTTTTTTTCTGGAAGCGAAAACTCGGAAAGTTTTAGGGGAGTTAAATCTGTGTATCTCCATTCCTCCTCTTTTTGATTCGGAAGCGGAAGTTTTTCAAAAGTAGAAAAATTATTCTTTCTAAGGCTGGCTAAAAAGTCGCTTTCTTTTTCTGCAACTTTTGCTAGAGTTTGCTCTGTGAAGGCCAAATTTTGAGTCATAAGACTAATTTAACAATTAGTGGGCGTGTTTTTCATTATCCTATTGCGCCCTCCATTTCTAACTGAATTAATTTGTTTAATTCAACAGCATAATCCAAAGGCAATTCTTTTACAAATCCCTGGAAAAATCCCATTACAACCATTGTCATTGCTTCCTGCTCTGTTAATCCTCTGCTCATTAAATAAAATAAGTGTTCCTCGGAAATTTTTCCAACACTTGCCTCGTGGCCGATTGAAACTCCGCGCTTTTCTTCAATCTCCATATAAGGGATTGTGTCTGAGCGGGATTGCTCATCTAACATAAGAGCATCACATCTTACATGGGAAGTAACATTTGTTGCATTTGGATAAACTTTCACAAGTCCCCTGTAAGTTGTTCTTCCATTGTCCTTGCTTATTGATTTTGAAATTATTCTTGATGTTGTGTTTGGAGCCATGTGAACAACTTTCCCGCCTGCATCCTGATGCTGGTCTTTTCCTGCAAACGCAACTGAGAGAATTTCTGCTTTTGCTCCTGGCTCCATCATATAAATTGATGGATACTTCATTGTCAATTTGCTGCCCAGATTCCCATCAACCCATTCAACAGTTGCGTTTTTGTAGGCAAATGCTCTTTTAGTAACCAAATTGTAAACATTTTTGCTCCAGTTCTGGATTGTTGTGTATCTTAACTTAGAACCTTCCATTGCAATTAGCTCAACAACTGCTGTGTGCAAACTATCTGTTGCGTAAACAGGGGCAGTGCAGCCCTCAATATAATGAACTCTTGCCCCAGGCTCTGCGATTATTAGTGTGCGCTCAAATTGGCCTGCGTTTTCTGAATTAATTCTAAAGTATGCCTGTAATGGAACTTTTACATCAACTCCTTTTGGAACATAAACAAAAGATCCCCCTGACCAAACAGCACTATTGAGCGCAGCAAATTTGTTATCATTGTAAGGGATAATAGTTCCAAAATATTTCTTAACAATTTCTGGATATTCTTTCAGGCCAGCATCCATTCCAAGAAAAACGACTCCAAGTTTCTCTAAATCTTCGCGAATTTTGTGATAGACAACCTCACTATCATACTGAGCTCCAACTCCACCAAGGAATTTGCGCTCTGCCTCTGGAATTCCCAATCTTTCAAAAGTTCTCTTTATATA
>DVAB01000004.1 GCA_014189685.1 Candidatus Naiadarchaeum limnaeum | reverse complement strand
GTATTGTAGTTACCGCAATGGCCACCCCTGATATGGGGCCGGCTATGGAAAGAGCTGCTGCTATTGTTACAAATGAAGGCGGAGTAACTTGTCATGCTGCAATAGTAAGCAGAGAATTAGGAATTCCATGCATTGTTGGAACAAGAAATGCAACTAAAATTTTACAGGATGGCATGTTAATTACTGTTGACGCAATAAAAGGGATTGTCTATGCGGGCGCGGTTGGAGTCCAAGTTGGAGAAGAAAAACAATTAGAGATTACGCAAATTTCTCAAATTACGACTGCAACAAAACTATATGTTAATTTGGGCGTTCCAAGCAGAGCAGAGGAAGTCTCAAGATTGCCTGTTGATGGAGTTGGGTTGATGAGAGAGGAATTTATTTTTGCTTCTGCTGTTGGAGAACATCCACTTTCACTTATTGAAAAAGGGCAGGAGCAAAAATTCATAGATAATTTAGCTGAGGGAATTGCTAAAGTTGCGCGCGCTTTTAATCCACGGCCTGTTATTTTAAGATTATCAGATTTCAAGACAAATGAGTATCGCTCTTTAAAAGGCGGAGAAAGATATGAGCAATCAGAACAAAACCCAATGATTGGGTGGAGAGGATGCTCTAGATATACTTCCCCTAAATATGAAAAAGCATTCCGCCTTGAATTAAAGGCAGTGAAAAAAGTCCGCGATCAGATGGGATTGAGAAATGTTTGGATTATGCTTCCTTTTGTAAGAATCCTAAGCGATGTTGAAAGAGTAGCACTAATGATGGAAGAAGAAGGGTTAAGGCGCGGCGCAGATTTAAAGCTTTATATGATGGCGGAAGTTCCGAGCAATATAATATTGGCAGATAAATTTGCAAAGCTCGTAGATGGATTTTCTATTGGAAGCAATGATTTAACACAATTGATCCTTGGAGTTGACAGAGACAGCGAAATGCTCGCACAGCTTGGATATTTTGATGAGAGAAATGAAGCTGTACTTCGCGCAATTGCACATCTAATTAAAGTGGCGCATCAAAATAACTGCAGTGTTGGGATCTGTGGGCAAGCTCCATCCAATTACCCAGAGTTTACTAAATTTTTGGTTGAGGAAGGAATTGATTCGATAAGTGTAAATGCTGATACAGCAATTGAAACCCGCAAACTTATTGCTGAGACTGAGAGAAGAATAATTTTGGAAAAAGCGCGTGGAGGGGAACAAACTCCTGAGCATTTAGAAGATCTTACTTAGTTTCAAGATTTTATTTTGGTATTTTATTGAAAACCAGCTAACTCCGAATCCAATTATACTTCCAACAAACACATCTATTGGAAAATGTTCTGCGGTTACAATTCTTCCAATCGCTGTCAATATTGCTAATAGATATAGTAAATATTGAAAAAGCCCTCTAAATCTCTGCGAGAGAATAACTGAATAAAAAAATGCGCGCGCTGAATGACCGCTTGGAAAAGAAGTTTCATAAAAAGGCAGCTCCCCTGTAAAATTCGGCCGCGGGGCGCGGATGAAAAACTTTAAGCCATAAACAATTCCAGAGATAATTGCAAAGTCTAAAACAAAGAGCAGCAAAAGCTTTTTATCCTCTTTCAGCCAGAGAATCACAAAAATAATTATTGCAAAGAAAATTGAGCCATAAAAGCTTGCTACTTCAAATGCTAATATTAGATTTTCCAAAGCCATAAGAACAAATACTGATTTGAGGTAAATAAACATATGGGCTACAAAATTTCAGAAGCAATTGAAAAATATGCAGAGCAAATTAAAAATGCGAAAAAAATAGCTATGCAACTACCAGATGGTTTGAAAACAAAATCCAGTGAAATTGAGAATGAAATTAGAAAATATTCAAACGGAGCAGAAATTTTTGTTCTTGGTGGCTCAAATTTCGGGGGCTGTGATTTGAGAGATTTGGAAGCAGAAAAAAGTGTGGCAGATTTGCTTTTGCACTTTGGGCATGCGAATTTTGGAGTTCAGAGTAAAATAAAAACAATTTATCTTGAAATACAATCAGACTTGAATATTGAAAAAGCTGTGCAAAAAGCTGCGAAAGAAATAAAAGAGCAAAAAATCGGGCTAATTACAACGATTCAACATATTGAAAGTTTAGAAAAAGCAAAAGAAATTTTAGAAAAAAATGGAAAACAAGTTTTTACAGCGCAGCCAAAAGGAAAATCAGCGCGTGCGGCTCAATTATTGGGCTGTGATTGGAGCGCTGGAAGTGCTTTGAAAGATAAAGTTGATTGTTATTTGTATATTGGAACAGGAAATTTTCATCCCTTGCCTTTGGCTATTGATACAGATAAAAAAGTTTATGTTGCAGACCCTGAATTAAACCAAGTTCGCGAGTTAACTGATTTTAAAAAGAAAATTTTAAAACAAATAGCTATTAAAATTGAAAAGGCAAAATCTGCAAATAAATTTGGAATTCTAGTAACAACAAAGCCTGGGCAAAAAAGAGAAAAATTAGCAGAAAAAATAAAAGAACAAATTGAAAACAACGGAAAAACCGCGCAGATTTTAGTTTTTGACACAATTGATTATAATGTTTTGCAGAATTTAAAATTAGACGCCTATGTTAACACAGCTTGCCCGCGAATTCCTTTGGATGATATTGAAGCATTTGACAAACCAATTTTAAGCCCGCCGGAATTGGAAATTGTTTTGGGATTGAGAAAATGGGAAGAATATAGGTTGGATCACTTCTAAAGCAATATTTCGTTGCAGTTCCAGCAATATAAATCAGTTTTATGTGTTAGCTTCTTACATCGGTTGCATGGAACAAAGCCGCTTCTCCTTAAATAATTCTTTCCACGCAAACAAAAATGCTCCTTTTCACGACTTCCTACCCTTTGACCACATCCAGAACATTTGCAGCTATGAGTTTTTAGTGCCTTTTTGTCTACTAAGCCACCGCAATATTTACAACGAACAACAATAGCTTGGGTAAATCTTGGTAATGGCTTCCTGTCAGGACCAGGACCCTGTGCTTCACCTTCATTAGTTCCCATAATTTAAAAGTATCAACAGCAGTATTTATATATTCCCGCAAATATCATAAAAAGCCTTATGGAACTCAAAATTTTAAAAGAAGAAGATAATATGTTGCAGGCAGAAGTTGTTGGGGAAACCACAACTTTTCTAAATTTGCTAAAGGAAGTTCTCTATGAGGACAAGCGCGTAAAAAGCGCGGCTTTTGTTGTCAATCATCCTTTGAGCGGGAATCCGCAAATTATTGTGCGAACTGAATCTGGAAGCCCAATGACAGCTTTGAAAAATGCTGCTGAAAAGATTGAGAAGCTTGCAGATGAGTTTGAAGAGAAATTTAAAAAGGCTAAATAAAGCCTAAACTAATTCTATTTTATGAAAACTACAAGATTTAGAGCAATCAAGCGCGAGCTTCGTATTTTGGGAATAGATGATGGCCCTTTTAAGTTTAAAGGAAAAGGAAACGCAATTTTAGTTGGAACTGTTTTTCGCTCAGGGTTTTGGCTTGATGGTCTTTTAACAACAAAAATTAAAATTGATGGTTTTGATGCGACAAAAAAAATTATTGAAATGGTTAACAAAAGCAGACACAAAGACCAGCTGCGCGTAATAATGCTTGATGGCCTAACTTTTGGCGGAATGAATTTTGTTGATATTCACAAGTTGAATGACAAAACAGGATTACCTGTGATTGTTGTTAACCGCAGGCGGCCGCGGTTTGAAAAAATAAAAAATGCATTAAAACATTTTAAAGATTCTGCGCAGCGCTGGAAATTTATTGAAAAAGCAGGAGAAATTCAGCAAGTAAATATTGGGAATCACAATCTTTATATTCAAACCGCAGGTATAATGGTGGAAGACGCACAAAAAATTTTAAAATTAAGTTGCACGCGCGCAAAAATTCCTGAGCCTTTAAGAGTTGCGCATTTAATCGCTGCAGGAATTGTAAAAGGAGAATCAAAGGGAAGAGCATAAATGAAACTAACAAAATCACAAAAAGATTGGATTGAAATTGCAGTTTATATTTTCCTAGGCTATTTAATCGCAGTTGGCGCAAATAAAGGAATGGCCTACGCACTGCAAACAGATTTTCCAGTTGTTGCTGTTGTGAGCAAGAGTATGGAGCATGCACAGCCACAGGATACTTTTACCCCGCATTTTGAAGGGAAAAATTTTACGGCTGAGCAAATTAAAAATTTGCCGTTTGATGATGGAATTCGAATGGGAGATATTGTTGTTGTGCGCGGCGTTCCATTAAATGAGATTAAAGTGGGGGATGTTATTGTCTATAAGTTTCCCGGAAGAGAGCCTATAATACACAGAGTTGTTGAAATTACAGAAGATGGTTTGATTACAAAGGGGGACAATAACAGAAATATTGATCAGGTGAATGAAGGAATAGCTGCTCCTATTAAAGCTGAAAATTTGAAAGGAAAGGCAGTTCTCCACATTCCATTGCTTGGCTATGTGAAAATTATTTATTTGAAAATAATTGGCAGGGGATAAGTTTATAAAAGCGCGCAAATATGATAAGTTAAGTTTTTCGGGAGTTTGTGGAGGGAGTTGGAAATATAATCAAAATGGAATTCTGTCCTAACTGTGGAAAATTATTGAGGCCAAAGGAAGAAAAAAAGGAAGTATTTTTGGCATGCAATAGCTGTGGCTATAGAACAGAAGGAGAGGCAGCAGAAGAGGGGTATGTTGCAACTGAGGAAGCCCCAAAAGAAAAAATTGAGGGTGTTGCCGTAAATGAAGGTGCCCCAAACTTGCCAACAACAACCGCACAGTGCGAGAAATGCCACACTGATAAAGCTTATTATTGGCTTGAGCAAACACGCGCAGCTGACGAGGCTCCGACAAGATTTTTGCAATGCGTAAAATGCGGGCACAAGTGGAGAGAATATAGTTAGATATATAAAGAAAAAATTTCTACTCGTTCTTACAAAGGAGGCAATCTAAACATCTGCAGGACTATCGTCCCTTGATGTTTAAATATCAAATAAAGGAGGCAATTTAAACATGGCTTTACAACATGGAAAAGTTTGGGAATCCCTTTTGATAGCAGGAGGAATTGTTTTTGCATTTGGAATAATCTGGAGTGCGTTCCTGCTCGCAAGGAGATTTGAAGAGGCTCAGGGTGCGATAGTGCTCATCGTGGTAGGAGTAATACTGATGGTTGTCGCAGAGTCTACTTTAATTGGAGTTAGAGGAGCACCGAGAAACATTCGCGGGAAGTAATTTTAAAAAATGACTGAGATGCAGCGGCCGCGCAGGGCGCCGGCAATGGAGCGATTTATAAGTGAAATTAGAAAGGAAGATATTAGAGTAAAAATTTTTGGAACTATTTCTGGGACTGAAAATGGGCTTGCTGTCTTGGAAGATGGAACTGGAAAAATTATTGTTGATACAAAAGAGCCTTTGGAAAAAGGGGAAAAGGTAATAATTTTTGGCCGCCCAATTGAAAATAAGGGCAAGTTAGAATTACAGGCAGAAATTGTAAAAGAAGCTCCTGCACTTAATGAAAAGTTATATAAAAAGGCTCACTTACTATTAAACAAAGGAGGATTGTAAATGAGAGTAAAAATCCTGATATTGGCGCTTGTGCTAGCATTGGTGCTAGGTGCATTTGTAGTTTCTGCACAGGATACAAGAAGAGCTGACAAAGAAAAGCCATGCGTTGCGCAGCCTGACCAGAATCTAGGGATTGCAGCGATAACCGAGGGCATTGGCTTTATAATGGCTGGCGGACTTGGCCCAATTTTAATGTTGGTTATTGCATTTATTATAGGATTGCTAGTAAGCCACGCATTCTGGAGCACTTTCTAATTCCAGATTTAAAGTGGCGAAGATTTATAAAAGGGGACTATCTACTTTAGAACTATTCTGTTAATTGAAGTGGGAGAAAATGAAATTCAAAGCAGTAATTGACCAGCCTGATTTATTAAGGGATAGCATTAATGCAGTTTCAACTCTAATAAATGAGGCTGTTTTTAAAGTAACAAAAAGCGGAATTGAATTAAGAGCAATGGATTCTGCAAATGTTTCAATGGTAGAAATGCGACTGCTTGCAAGCGCATTTAGAAGTTTTGATGTTGACAAGGAAACTGAAATTGCTGTTAATATAGGAGACTTAACATCTGTCTTAAAAAGAGCAAAGTCAACAGATTCGCTTACACTTGAGCTAAAGGATAACCAGTTGCACATCGAATTTTCAGGAGAAACCAAGAGAAGTTTTAACATTCCGCTTTTAGATTTGAAACAGGAACAAAAAGCCCCAAGTTTAGAGTTTCCGGTTATGATTAAGATAAAATCGGAGATTATAGAAGATGGAATAAACGATGCAGAAATTGTTTCAGATGCGATTATTTTAGAGGCGGATACAAGCGCATTTACAATGCGTGCTGAGGGAGATAATAGAAAAACTGAATTAAAAATTGAGAAAGGAGATGAGGCTTTAATAGAATTAAAAGCAAGCTCAAAAGTAAAATCGATATTCCCATTGGATTATTTAAAGAAGTTTATAAAAGCTGGAAAACTGAGCCCAGAAGCAAATTTGCATCTTGGAAATGAGTATCCAATGAAACTTGATTTCAAAGTTTTGGATAAGTTGCAATTAAGTTTTATTTTAGCTCCAAGAATTGAGAGTGAGTAAAATGGTGGATTCGCAACCAGTTTCGCAACAGCCAGTAGATCCTTTCACAAAATGTAAGGAAATAACAAGCAAAAGCTCTGATTTTTATGATATTGATGTTAGATTCAAAACAGAGAATATTGAAAAAACCGCTGTTAATTATGAGAAAAGAGGATTTTATGGCCGTGCAGGAAAGCAATATATTTTTTTAGCAGCACATGCTGCGTTTGAAAATTCAAATTCAGAAAAAGCGCCGCAGAAATTTCTTGAATATTTAAAAAAAGCTGTTGAGAATTACGAAAAATATCTACCAACTGTTATTGAAAAATACACAGCGGCATACAGGCAAATGATTGAAAATTTAAAATTTCTAGTTTCAAATCCTGATGAAGCTTTTAAAGCAGAGATAGATATTTTGAGAAAAACTGGAAAAATTAAAACTTTGGGATTACAGATTGCAAAATAATTATTTGAAAATCTCCCCGGTTTCTTCGCTCCACAAAAGCAAATCCAATTCCGCTCCACTAATTCCAATTTTGTTTGCGAATTTGAAAAGTTTTTGCTCGATTTCATGATATCTTTTCGCGGTTAAAGATTTTGGAATTTCTCTAATAACACGATACTTTACTAAATTTTTTAAAATGTGCCTATCCAGAATTGCAAGCTCTTCTCCATGCCCAATATTTCGCAAAAAGTGAGATGCCTCTTTTAATCCAAGTCCCTTTATATTTTTTGAAACTAAATTTCTGAAATCGATAGAACTATTTGTCTGCGCGCGCCAGCCTTCTAAAGAATTGCGAAGACTGTTTGAGCCATTAAAAAATTGTCCGCGTGCCTCGATAATATATTTTGCTTTGTTATTATAGAAGCGAACTCCTTTTAATTTTAGAATTTTTGCGATTTTCTTAGGAGTTCCTTTTTGCAAAAGTTCTTTCTTTTCCAAATCTTGAACTGCAGAATCGCAACTTCTGGCACGGGATTGCGGAGTCAGAAGGCAAAAAGCTAATTCACAAAAAAGTTTCGTCTCAGGCCAGTTGTAAACTTGTTTAAAGTCCTCAAGTCTTTGTTTTATTACTTGCTCGCGCTGCCTAAAAGAATTTAACAGCCTCCCGTAGTCCATAGTAAAGAATTTAAACAGCGAATAAATAAAACTTTCGAAATGCTTCCACTGCATCATGCTATTATTGGAGCAATCGCAGCTGCAATACTCTACCCATTTCTAGGAGCGAGTGTTTTAGTTATAATTCTAATCACAGTTGCACTTGATGTAGACCATTATTTTATTTACATCCACAGGACAGGGAATTACAGTTTGAAAAAAGCCTACTATTATTTTCGCGCAGTAAAGGATGGCAGCTCTTTTTTCCCAATTTTCCATATGATAGAAATTGCAGTAATTGCTGCATTAATTTCAAATTACTTTCCAATTCTGCTTCCATTTTTAATTGGGCAGATTTTGCACATCGCACAGGATTATTTTGAGGATTTGTTTTCGCGCACAACGAATAGAAATTTTTTTATAGTCAAACTTCTAATAAGAAAGTGAAAGCAATTTAATGATAATCAATCGAATAGATGGGTCCCCACAATTTGAGAAGCCAGGTCCTGCAGAATTCTTTAAGAATACTTATGACTGGCTAAAAAGCCTTGGAAAAATAGGTGGATCTATATTTGCCTTTTCATTAATTACAATAATTGGGTTTCTCGTTGGGAATAAACTAATAGGAATTTTGGGAATATTGTACATTTTAAGTATTGTAATAAGAATTCCAGATACTTACTCAGATATATTTTATTTCGAAAGTGTTGCAACTTTTGGATTGATACTAACTTTAGTCTCGAGTATACCAGTTGCTCTATTCTTTGTAATAACTGCAGAGTGGCTTACGAAATTTATAAGCCCATTTCGGCCTGTTGAAAATTATACAGAAACATTTAGCGAATCTGTTGCAGTTAGTATTGCAATAGCCTTAAGCCCGCTTTTATTTGTGAAAGGAGATTTACTGCAGTATATGATTTATTTCCATGCAGCAAGATTTTCAATTTATTACATTATGCTTTTTATAACAGAACCAGCAACAATATTTCACGATCTCTTGAATGCAGTTGTAATTATCCCTCTATCGATTATGCAATCTTACCTAATTCTCATGCTCTTAGGAAATTTTGCCTTTGATATGTTTGGAATAACGGGGTGGAAATTAGGATCATTAATAACATTTTTCACAACAGGAAAATTCAGCTAATCAATATTTTTGCATACGCTGATCAATTTCATTTGCCCATGCATCAATTCCACCGCGCAAATTTTTTACATTTTTAAATCCTTTTTCAATTAAAAATTCAGTAGCATACTCTGAGCGGCCGCCTCTGTGGCAGTGCGTAACTATTTCAGAATTTGGATCTAGCTCATTATAGCGA
The DNA here is from genome assembly GCA_014189685.1 of Candidatus Naiadarchaeum limnaeum. Lineage (GTDB taxonomy): Archaea > Undinarchaeota > Undinarchaeia > Undinarchaeales > Naiadarchaeaceae > Naiadarchaeum > Naiadarchaeum limnaeum. Next base: position 21,287 of record DVAB01000004.1, on the reverse strand, counting down.
GACATTATTTGCCCAACCGGGATATGAACTGAATCTGAAAATTTGCAAATCGCACGCTCAAAATCTTCGCGCACATCTAAAATTATAATTTTTTCTCCTTGATCGAGCTTTTGTTTTAATTCCGAGGGGCCAATTTCTGGGATTTCTTCTGAACCCATTTTTTCTCCTTTTAAACCGCAGAACTCTTCATAATCGATCAGACTTTTAATAGTTGCGTTTCGCCCGCAGAGCGCACAATTTGTATTTTTCTTTAAATTTGCAAGTTCAAATTTACCCTCAAATGCATTGAACAAAAGTAATTTTCCAACTAAAGTATCGCCTTTTCCAAGAATTAACTTAATTGCTTCTGTTGCCTGCAAAGTTCCAATCAAAGCAGGAACTGTTCCAAGAACCCCTGCTTCGGCACAACTCTTTACCTCTCTAGGACTGGGGGGCTTTGCAAGAAAGCATCTATAGCAAGGCCCTTTTTCTGTGTAAAAAACAGAGGCCTGACCATCAAATTCCAATGTGGCTCCATATACATCTGGCTTTTTTAAAAGCGCACACGTGTCATTTATTAAATAGCGAGTTGGAAAATTATCAGAGCAATCCAAAATTATATCATAATTTTGCAAAACTTGCATTGCATTTTGAGAAGTCAGCTTTATTTCATGTGTTTCAATTTGAATATTTGAATTAATTGAAAGAAGATTTTCCTTTGCCGCTAAAACTTTTTTCGTTCCGATATCTGATTTTGAATATAGAGGCTGCCTGTGCAAATTGTTTAAATCAACTATATCATAATCGAGTAATCCTATTTTCCCGATTCCTGCGCCCACTAAATAAGAAGCTGCAATATTTCCAAGTCCCCCCAGGCCGATAATTAGAACTTTCGCTGCCTTTAATTTTTTTTGTCCTTCTTTCCCGATCTCTTTTAGAATTAATTGTCTTGAGTAGCGAAGTTCTTCCGTATCTTCAAGTAGTGGCTTTTCTTCTTTCTTTTCAAAAAGTTTGAATACCATTCTGCTCCCTTATAGTTAAATTAAGAAGATAAAATATATACATGAAGGTTTAAATATCAGAAGGTTTTAAGTTAGGAGCACGGGAGAATAATGGCAAAAAAAGTAACTTTAAGTGTTATTAAGGCAGATGTAGGCAGTTATCCAGGCCATGTTGTTGTTCCCCCTGAACTTTTGGACGAGTGCGAAAAACATCTTGAGGCTGCGCAAAAAAAGAAAATTATAAACGATTTTTATGTTGCACATTGTGGAGATGATATTAACTTGATTATGACTCATTATAGGGGGGTGGATTCTAGTGAAATTCACAAGCTTGCGTGGGACTCCTTTAAGGCAGCAACTGTTGTTGCGAAAAAAATGAAGTTATACGGAGCCGGACAAGATCTTTTGAAAGATGCTTTTGCAGGAAATGTAAAAGGCCTTGGCCCAGGAGTTGCTGAGATGGAGTTCGTTGAGCGGCCTGCAGAGAGCATAATTGTTTTTGCAGCTGATAAAACAGACCCAGGAGCATTTTCGCTTCCGTTTTACAGAGCATTTGCAGATCCTTTTTGCACCCCTGGATTAACTATAGATCCAAAGATGCACCCTGGATTTACATTTGAGGTTCACGATATAGTTGAGAACAAAAAAATTATGCTAAACACTCCGGAAGAAACTTATGATTTAACAGCATTAGTTGGAAGTACTGGGCATTATTTAATTAAAAGGATTTACAGAAGAATTGATAATGAGATTTCCGCAGTTTTGAGCACAGATAAATTAGCATTAATCGCAGGCCAGTATGTTGGGAAAGATGACCCATGCGCTGCGGCGCGCGTTCAAGCAGGATTTCCATCTGTTGGCGAGATGATTGAACCATTTGCATTTCCTCATTTAGTTTCAGGATGGATGCGCGGCTCGCACAGAGGTCCTCTAATGCCTGTTTCTGAATTGGATGCAAGAAATTCAAGATTGGATGGACCATCAAGAGTTATTTCTTTAGGATTTAATATTTCAGATGGAAATTTAGTGGGACCGCAGGATTTGTTTGCGGATATTGCTTATGACTATACTAGAAAGCAAGCACAGGAAATTGCTGATTATATGAGAAGGCATGGACCTTTTGAGCCTCATCGATTGGGCGAAGAGGATATGGAGTATACGAATTTGCCAAAAATTTTGGAGAAGTTTAAGCACAGGTTTGAGAATATAAAATAATAAAATTGAGTTCTGTATAATTATTTATTAAACTTTAATGTCTTTTGTGTCCCGCAAATGCCTTAGCCGATCGAGAGTCGTACATCCTTATAGTTGCTATAGCTAATTTTCTAATCTTCGAAGTTGAAATTCGGTTGTATGCTCTTTTTCGAACGCGGGCAGCAACTATTTTTGCAACTGTAGATGTACAGCCAGCTCTTTTGCAGCCTCTTATTAGTTTTGAAGAACTGAATGCCTCTGTCGAACGATCGCGTTTTAATACATTCATAGCCTTCCTCCAAAAAAGTGGTATAAATTATCAATTAATAAACTTTCCTATGCAAAACTATAAATCCAGATGAATTATTTTTATCGTGGGAGAACCGCATGTATAGAGAAGAAATTCTAGACTATTATTCTAGGCAAGATATTCAGAAAGCGCTGCTTGATATAGCAGAGAACAGAGAGGTTGTTCCAACTTTAGCAAGCGGAAATTTCGGAACTCGGCCAAATGCGATTTTTTATGAAAAGGATGTTGAGCAGTTAGTTAAACAAGGCGCTGTTTCTTTTCATTGCTCAGTTGAGCGCTGGCAAAATCCCTTTCTGTTGAAAACAGAGATGCGAAAAAGCGAATTGGATGAATTAAGAACAGGGTGGGATTTAATTTTGGACATTGATTGCCACCGCAGTTTAAAGGAAGCTGCAAAAGCTGCACAAATTTTTGTTGAAACCTTGGAGCAGTTTGATATTAAAGGATATTCAATTAAATTTTCAGGAAGCCGCGGATTTCATATCGGTGTTCCTTTTGAAAGTTTTCCAGAGGAAATAATGTATGTTTCTTATGTGGAAAAAGATTTTCCAAGAATTCCAAAAGCGATTATTGAATATTTAAAATTTTATACAAATAAAGATTTGCGCGCGGCTTTTAATGAGAATCCTGAAAAAGTTTTAACTCTGGATTCTGGAATAATAGCAGCTAGACACTTGTTTAGAATGCCGTATTCTCTGCATCCAAAAACATGGCTTTCTTCAATTCCAGTTTCAAAAGATGAATTGGAAAATTTTGATAAGGAAAAGGCAAAAGTACAGAATGTTAAAGTTGAAAAAAAGTTTTTTGATGCAGGAAAAGCAAGAGAAAATGAAGCTGTTGAGCTTTTGCAGGCAGCAATTTTCTGGGCGCAAAAAGAAGCAAGAGAAAAAATTTCCATAGGCACTGAGGAATTTAAAGTTCCGACAACTGCAATCGGCCCTCAATTCTGGCCACCATGCATGCATAATATTTTGCACGGCTTGGATGATGGAAGAAAGAGAAGCGTTTTTGCTTTGACAACATTTTTACATAATATTGGGTGGAAAAATGATGATATTGAAAAATTTCTGCTAAGTTGGAATCAAAAAAATCGCCCGCCTTTAAGAGAAAATTTAGTTAAGATTGGATTTGAAAGCCAATTCAAGCGCGGAAAACCACAGATGACTCCAAACTGCAACAACATGGGGTACTTCAAGGGATATGGAGTTTGCACCCCAGATACATTTTGCGCAACAATTAAAAATCCCGTAACGTATACATTGAGAAAATATAGAGGTTCGCTTCCAAAAAAAGTATTTAAGAAAATTAGAAAGCCGCGCGTGCGCTCCTATGTGGATGTTTATGATTTAGCAAAAAGATAAATATAAGAAAAGAAATGTTGTTGAAGATAATGCTACCGTATTTCAAGGCTGGCAAAAATAGAAGCAGAAGTTTATGCTGCTTCGCTGCACTTATTTCACAGGCGAATGCAGCATCTCAAGTGCCAGCTGATTGAACAACATTAAATGACGTGAACAGCTGATGGCAATTGTAACTTTCGAAACATTGAGAGAAGTCCAGCGCAAGGAAAAGAAATCTGAAAATCTCGCTGAATTAACAGATGAATTCTATGCAGGAGTAAAAGATTATTTTTTGCGCGCTGCAAAAACAGATGCGAATGAGGGCAGGAACGCGCGCAGTATTTTTGAGGATATAATTGACAGAAGGGAGAAAAAAATTCTTAATCAGGCTTTGAGAACTGTTCGCATGAGAGAAAAGGCAGAAATAAAAGCTATGACAACTAAAGAGCGCGCTTTATTTGATACTTTAGTTTTAACATTAGGAAATTTCAGGGAGCATATAGATATTGACGGAAATAAGTTTGAATTAAAAGAAGTGAAAACTGAAGAGCCAGAGGATATTGAAGAAATAATCGAGCACGAGAAAGAAGCTGAGGAAAGAGAGGAGTATGTTAAAGTAAAGCTTTTAGAAGATGTCCCTGAAATAGTGGGCGCGGATTTGCATGATTACGGCCCGTTTAAAAGCGGGGAAGTTGTAAAGCTTCCAAAGGAAAACGCAGATATATTTGTAAGCAAGGGAAAGGCTGAAGTGGTTTGACAATGTTTATAAGGAGTTTCTCTCATATTATCGGAGCAATCAGATGAAGATTCCAAAAACAGTTAACATATTTTGCAAATGGTGCAAGAAACACACTCCTCATACTATTGAGCATGTTAAAAAACATGCAAAACGCGCAATGTCAATTGGGGAGCGCCGCTTCCAGAGAAAAATGCGCGGCTATGGAAGTTTTCCAAAGCCAAAGCCAGAGGGGAAAAAACCAACTCCGCGACAGGACTTAAGATATAAATGCAAGGAGTGCAAGCATGCTGAAACCCGCGCAAAGACTTACCGCGTAAAGAAATTTGAAATGAAGGAATAAACAGTAATCTATAAAATCCCTTAGGTATTCTAATAACACTCTTATGACAACTAACCCGCAGACTAAGCAACAAATTTCTTATCCTTCAGAGGATGAGCTTGTAGTTGCAACCATAATAAAAGTCCAGAACTATGGAGCGTTCGCAAACTTGGATGAGTATCCTGGATGCGAAGGAATGATACATATTTCAGAAATCGCTTCTAAATGGATTAGAAACATAAATGATTATGTAAAAGATGGGCAAAGAGTTGTTCTTCGTGTTTTAAGAGTTGATAGAGAGAGGGGCCATATCGACTTAAGCTTGAAAAGTGTAAAGGCTGCGCAGCGCAAGGAAACCCTTGAGCATTTTAAAAGAGAGCAGCGCGCGAAAAAATTAATTGAGCTTGCAGCTGAGCGATTAAAAGAGAAAGAAAAAATTAGTGAGATTGCTAACAGTTTGTCTGAAAAATTTGATTCTCTTTTTGTGGTTTTACAAAAATCGCTTACTGAAGATGAAAATGCTTTTGAAGGGGCAAAAATTCCGGAGAACTGGAAAAAAGAGCTTGTGAAAATTGCAAAAGAAAACCTAGAGATCCCACGAGTCACAATTAAAGCAAATCTTGAACTTTTAAGCAAAGCTTCAAATGGAATTGAGGTAATTAAAGGAGCGCTTACAAAAGCTCTTAAGACTCACAAAGGGAAAGATACCGAATTAACTCTAAAGTATTTAGGCGCGCCGAGATACAGACTTGAAATTACAGCTCCGAATTATAAAATTGCTGAACAAACTCTTGATAAATTTTCAAAAGAAGTCATGGCTGAAGTGACAAAAGCTCAAGGGAGTGCAAAGCTTGTTAGGTAATGGCAAAAATACTTAAGTGCAAAAAATGTTCGACTTATACTTTAAAGAAAAAATGCCATAATTGTGGTGCAGAAACTGTTAATCCAGAGCCTGCAAAATTTTCCCCTGAGGATAAATACGGAAAGTATAGAAGATTATATAAGAAACAATTGCTTAGTGAGGCGTGATGGAAACGTTTGTTAAATATTTTGGAGAAAAACCAAAATTAAAGAACCCTGTTTTAATAGAAGGCCTACCAGGATTTGGACAAGTTGGAAGACTTGTAGCAGAACATTTAGTTAAAGAATTAAAGGGAAAAAAATTTGCAGAGCTTTACAGCCCTCATTTTCCGCCGCAAGTAATGATAAATCCAGGGGGAACAGTTGATATGATAACAAATAATTTTTTTGCAATAACTGGCAAAGGAAAGCGCGATATAATTATTGTGGTTGGAGAAGCACAGGCAGCTACTATTACGGGGCAATATGAGATTTGCACAAAAATTTTAGATGTGGCACAGGAGTTCAAAGTAAGTGATGTTATTACTATTGGTGGTTATGCAACTGGAAAGCTTTTGAAAGAGCCAAAAGTTTACGGGGCTGGAACTTCTCCTGCTTTAATTAAAGAGTTTGAAAATTATAATGTTAGTTTTAAGAGCGGGGAAGGAGAATTCAGAGGCGGAATTGTTGGCGCAAGCGGATTATTAGTTGGATTATCGCAGTTAAGGGGGATGAATGCTGTTTGCTTGATGGGGGAAACCCCAGGGCATCCGCTTTTAATTGATGCAAAAGCAGCAGAAGCTGTGATTAGAGTTTTAAGCAAGCATCTAAAAATAGAAATTCAGCTTGGCGAGCTTGATAAAAGAGCAAAAGAGCTTGAAAAATTCCGCGTTGGATTGGAGAGAATGATGCGCAAGATGGTCAAGAAGGAAGAGGAAACTGCAGAAGAGGGAGAGAAGGAAGAGGAAGAAAAAACAAAGTATATAGGCTGAGCTAGTTTGAAATTCTTTTGATTATTTCTCTGCATTTTTTCATTGAGCCTGGGATTCTGATTCTAACTTCATTATTAGTTTTTGTCGCGTACTCGCCGGTTAAAATTCCACGTTCTGAGAAAACTTTTTTGAGATTTGGAATTTTACTGCATTTAGCCAAAAATATCGGCACTGATAAATCTGTTTGCGCAATTTCAAAGCCAAGCTTTTTAAAGTTAACAATTAAAAATTTCTTTTCTGCTTTGATTTTCGGTATGCTTTCAGCTATTAAATTTGATTGCAAGGCTTTGAATGCAACCTCAAGCCCTACTATGTTGAACTCAAATGGCAGCCTTGCTTTTTCGTACAACTTTCCAAATTTTTTGTTCATTATGCCGTATCCGATTCTTAATCCTGCCAGCCCAAATCCTTTTGAAAAGCTGCGAGTAACAATGACAGTATCAAAATCTTTCAACAAATTAACCGCAGAATTTTTCTTCGGCATAAACTCGCCGTAAGCTTCGTCAACAATTAGCACATTCGCTACCTTTGCAACTTTCTCAATTTCTTTTAAAGGAATTATTTGCCCTGTTGGATTGCTCGGATTGTCTATATAGACAATTTTGTGTTTGGGATTGTTTTCAATAAATAGCACGAATTCCTCTACAGCGAATTTGTAATTTTCTTTTAGCTTAAGCGATTTGTATACTGCGCCAAAAGAATTTACATTCTCCTCGAAAACAGTAAACTGCGGCTCAAACCCAAGGACTAAACTTTTTGGCTTCAAAAGCGCCTTGTTAATCCTGTCAAGCACACCCATCGAGCCGTTCCCAAGAAAAATTTGGCTCTCGCTGATTTTTAGAAATTCTGCTATTCCTTCTTTCAGCTTTTTCTCAGAACTCTCACTTGGGTAGTTCTTTACTAATTCCGAAAACTCAACTGAGATGCCAATGATAACCAGAATATGGATTAACTCCCAGCGAGCAATCTATATTGCTCAAATTCTCTTTCAAATTAATTTTCTTGTTTTTCATTGGCATCACCTTTTCCATTAGTAGAGGGGCAATTGATATTTAAACTTTTATATCATATTAAGAGTGGGTTGTGGGATAATGAAATTGTTCGCAGACTTACATTTACATTCAAGATTCAGTCGAGCGTGCAGTAAAGATTTAAGTTTAGAAAAAATTGAATACTGGGCACGGAAAAAAGGGCTTTCACTTTTGGGCACAGGGGATTTTACCCATCCTGAATGGATTAAGGAATTAAAGCGCGAATTGAAAGAGGATGAGAAGGGAATTTACAAAAGCAATAACGGATTTCCATTTGTTTTGCAGGCTGAGATTTCAAATATTTATGAACAGGATGGAAAAATTAGAAAAATTCATAACATTTTATTGGCACCTAATTTTGAGACTGTAGAACAAATAAGTGATTTCTTAAAAGATAAAGGAAATTTGAAAGAAGATGGCCGCCCAACTTTTACTTTTTCCTGTGTCGAATTAGTTGAAAAGTTAAAAGAAATCTCAAAAGAAATTGAAATAATCCCTGCGCATGCTTGGACTCCGTGGTTTTCAATTTTCGGGAGCAATTCAGGATTTAATTCTGTTGAGGAATGTTTTTTAGATAAGAGCAATGAAATTTTTGCTTTGGAAACCGGACTCTCAAGCGATCCACAAATGAATTGGAGATTAAGTAAATTAGACCGCTTTACTTTAGTTTCAAATTCAGATTCGCACAGCTATTGGCCATGGAGAATGGGCCGCGAGTGCAACATTTTGGATATTGAATTAAGCTATAAAAATTTAATTAAAGCAATTCGCACAGGAGAAGGTTTTCTTGGAACGATTGAAGTTGACCCGAATTATGGAAAATATCATTTTGATGGCCACAGGTCTTGCAATATTTCTTTAAGCCCGAAAGAATCAATTGCGAAAAATAATAAATGCCCAAAATGCGGCCGCAAATTAACAATTGGAGTTCTTCATAGAGTGGATGAGCTTGCAGATCGTCAAGATGGATTTAAACCAAAAGGAAAGCCAGATTTTTACAGATTAATTCCGCTCGCAGAAGTAATTGCAGGATATTTGGGCTTGGAACAAGCTCATTCAAAGAAAGTTTTTGAAATTTATGATTTGTTAATTGGAAAATTTAAGAATGAATTGAATATTTTACTTGAAACAAATGAAAGCGAATTAAAAAAAGCTGTTGATGAAAAACTTGTAAAGTTAATAATTGATAACAGAGAAGGAAAAATTGAGATTATTCCTGGTTATGATGGAGTTTACGGAGTGGCAAAAATTTCTGGAATAGCAAAAAAGAAAAAACCGCAGAAAACTTTAGGGGAATATTAAAACTATACTAACCGCTAACTGGCCTTTCACCTGGGCCCTCTGGGAAATTCTTACACTCACAAATTAAAGTTGTATCCGACCCTATTCCACACAAATCTGGGATTGTATCGCTTACAGCAAGCTCTTCTGGAACACATCTTCCATAGTCAAAACCATCTTGCCTGCAAGCATCTGTACAAGTAGCTCCTACCCTGCACTCTTTAACTTGGGATGATGACCCTGCTATTCCAACCTTTTTCCTTACTTCCTCAACAACTCTGTAGTGATAATCAACATTAGCGTTTATTCTGCAAAAATCTTTCACAAAATTATCAAAATTATCATCATATTCAAGCTTGGCAATTTTAAAAGCTTCCTGCTCGCCAACGCGCAAAGTGACTTGATTTCTGTAGGGATAAGTTCCCCATGTAATCCTTCGGTCATCAGAAGGATCTCGGCCAACATTTAATTCAGTAAATCTGCAAGGTCCTTGAACTGTTAGTTCTACTAAAGCTAGATTGCCGCTTCCCTCTATTCCTGCAACTCCATCTGCCAAATTTTTAAATTTAACTCGGACATCAAAGTTTGGAGCAGATCGACTTAGAATAACAGGCTCTGTCTGCAATGGTTCAATAATTACTTGAATCGGGCCTGCGGATGGAAAGTTCTGGCCTTTTTCAGAAAACTTCCCGCCTGTTTTTCTGAATTCTTCTGAACTAACAATAAAGACAGATGCCCATCCATCTGACTCGTAATCATAATCAACTGCAATTGCCAGAGGAGTTTCGCGAGGGTCGCAGCCAGCTTGCAATTGCCACTGCACAACTTGAGAATCTCCTGCGCTACATATATCTAATCGGGGTGCATCCATAGTTGCGTCTGTCTTATCTAAATCAGCAAGCCCACGCCTTGTTATACCATCCTTATAGGGATCTTTATCCAAAAGTAAAAATCCAGGATGGGCCCATAATGTTAAGTTTATGTTGCGCGCTCTTGCATTTCCCCTGTTTTGTATTTCTGCAACTAACCCTATAATATCGCCAACAGGAATTAAGTCATAAGAAGGCTCAAATCTTGTTATGACAACTCCTTCTGTCTGTGAAACAACAACAGGGCATTCTGCTTTTTTTCCTATACACCCTGAAAAAGAAACTGTTGTTAAGAAAATTCCTATAAATATGAGAAAGGGGATTAGTTTTTTCATCTAAGCATTCAAAATCGTTACACTTGTTGATCTATCATAAGTGTATGCGTATGTTAGTTCAGCCTCAAATGTTGTTACATCCTGAATTTTAATTGCGTTGGGAACATTTCTAAATCGAGCATCAACGTCCCTGTATTGATTTGTTAATCCGACTAATTTTAGATTATCGTTTCCAGGGAGCACAACCAAACAATTTCCCCCCTCAATTGTGCGATTGAAATCACCATGTTGCCCTGTTACAGTGTCTAGAACAGGCTCAATAAATTGTGGGTTATAGCAGAGTTTTATTTTAGTTAAAAGTTTATCCTTAACAAATCCTCCTCCGGTATTTCTAATTGATAATCCTACTGTGAAATTTTGCTGATTGGCTGGATTGTCAATTACAATTGGCTCCCGAGGTGCATTCAAAAATAAAGTTAGAGGAGCTGGCTCGCTAAACATGTTAAGCGGGCCTGTTGTTATTCTTCCTGATTTTTCTTTCCAGTTTGCAAAAGTTGTAAATACTGTATCGATTGCCCCTGTTGTTTTGTAATCATAAATAACTCTGGCAGTAAAAGTTTGTGGGCTTCTTCCTTCCGGAAAACCTGCAGGGTCTGTGTCAAGAGAAACTTCAGCCTCTTTTATTTCTCCTACAATTCCTAAATCGCGGTCAGGCTTTGCAAGATTAAAATCATTTTGAAATACCGGATTATTGCAAGTGTAATCGTAATCAGGAGGAGTTTTTGCAGAGCTTTTTCCTGTGTTTGAGGGGCCACAATTAAAAATTAAAATATTTACATTCTGCGCATCAAAAAATCCTTGATTTTGAACTGTTACAAAAAAATCTATTGGACTTCCGGCGCGCACAGTTGAAATTGTTGGAGTAAAATCTGTTACTATAACTCCTGGATAGCCTTCTTTTATTCCATCTCCACCGCGTTCAAGGCAGCCTACAATAAATGCTATTGCTATTAAAGTTAGGATTGGAATTAATTTCTTGTTCATTATTGCTTTTTTGTTTAGCCTTACTTATATTTTTATGGTCTGCTTGGAAATTGATTTTCTGTATAGCCGACATTTTGCAAATATTCGCTCTTATACCTGAAGACATCATTGACATAATTATTATCATAAGGATCAAAAGAACCAGCATCAGTACCCTGCCAGCCAAACCTATAAGCTGTTGCTGCTTTATACTGGTCATTGCCATAGTGATTGAGCAACGCTTTCATATACCAGCAGCCTCTGTCTAAATTTTGCCTTCCGTTATAAGCATCTGTCATCACTGGAGCTTGAGTTTGTATTGCTTCAGGCGGCATATTGTATTGCCATTCAAAAGTGCTTGGCCTTGGAACTCCAGCTATCCATGGGCCAGTTATCTGCATTAATCCTTTTCCATAGTATTCTTCGTGCCAGGGCTTGACAGTTGTTTGACCGCTTTGGTAAGCTTCCCAAGCTTGCTTTTCACCAGCGTTGAATGCGGATGCGTCAAACCAACTCTCTTTTTTTACAATAGCTGCTATAAAATAGGGGTCTCTGAGTCCCCATTTGTCGACACATATATCCACTATATCATCCCACCAATCTCCAATAGGCTCATTCTGTAGTGATGCTGGTTGTCTGTAAGTAATCACAGTAGTACTGCTAGTTCCAGTACCACCCTTTACTCTAACTGCAAGCGGATTTGTATCAATATAATATGTATAACCCATTTCTGCCTCTACAATATAAGAAACAGCAGTTTCAGAAAATGGCAAAACAAGTGAGCATCTGATTGAGCGCTCCTGCTCCTTTCCATATAATTTAATTCTTCCGCTCACTATATCTGGACAATTATTTGTTATATCACGCTCAGTTCCTTCTCCTTTTAAGACAATTGCAAAATCTCTAACTTCATTATTTACAACGCGGCCAAATCCGGTATTTTCAATTATTAGGTTAACTTGAACGCGAGCGTTTGTTTGTCCTGAAGTAACTTTGAAAGGAGGCATTTCAACAATACTCAAGGTTACTGGGCCGCGCGAACTAGTAGAATAAGTTGGAAAAGCATGCGCACCTTTTTCATCTAGCTCAGCTTTTGAAACTATGTACAAATTAGAAGTTGCAGTGCTTGTGTAATCATAAGTTATTCTTGCTTGCAAAGATTTTGTTTGGTCTTCTGTAAGTGTTGGAGCTTGAAGGCTCCAAGAAAAAATTGTATCCTCTCCTTCAATTCCTTTTTCAATATCTGGAGGCAAAAGTCTTGATTCTGTTTGAACTCTATTGTTTAGAATTGTAATTGCAGATGTTTGAAAAAGATCTGCTTGAATGTTTGTTGCGTCTTTATCTCCAATATTTTGGACAACTAAATCCAAATCAAATTGCTCAGCAGAATCAACTTGTCTTAGAGCAGTGAAAGAAATAACATTCAGCCCAGAGCCAAAAGTTTGATTTTTTCTATCTCCGCCTCCAATGCATCCTGAAAAAATTAAAACTATGGCTAATAGTGAAATAACTAAAAGCTTGTTTAGACTTTTCATTAAATAATTAGATAAAATCGAAAAGATATAAGGTTTATGTTACTGGCTCTATTCTGAGATTTAAAACATCGCTGTCAACTCTGTACCTATAAGTAGCAGTAACTTTAATCTGGCAGCTTGTTGCAGCACTGGCATCTGGAACAAGGAAAGAGACAACTTCTGTTAACTTACCCTCATTTCCTTCTACTAATCGTACCCCATCAAATTTTCTGTCCAATGGGAGCAGAGCAGAAACATCCCCAGAGGTACTTGCATCCCTGCATGAAACTCCGAATCCTTCTATCCTTACAGAATCAATGCAGTCAAGAGCCTTGTTGCAGCCCCCGCTAAATGTTTCGTTTTCAACTCTCCCTGGGCCGACATTTGAAATCAATACTGTAACTCGAAGTGAAACATTTTGTGATATGGGATTTCTAAGAACAACAGGCTGGTTTGCAACAACTTCAACCTCTAATGGGCCTAAGCTTGTGCTTGGGTCAATTTGAAAAGCAGAAATTCCTTTTTCTCTTATTATATCTCGCGGTACAAAATTAATGGTTCCAAAGCCCTGTGTTTCGTATTTATAAAATACGCGCGCCTGAACTTCCTCAATCCTTTCCTGAGTTACTTGAGGAGCTGTTAATTCCCAAATAAAAGCATCCCCGCTTGGAACATCTGTGATTGGAGGCTCAAGGTCTGCTGGTAAGCTCTGGATAAAGGGATTAACTTGGAATGCTCCTCTTCGAATTAGCACTCCTGTTACTTCGCGCGCAACCTCATCCCCAACATTATCAAAATCAACTTCAACGCTCATGCGCTCCCCTGCATCTATTTGGGGGAAATCAGAAATAAAATTAGTTATAATCAGGCCTGGAAATTGTGAAGGAAGTCTTCCCTGTGGTTTGTTTGGGCCAAGACATCCAGAAGCAACTATTACAAAAGCAAGTACAATTGCAATCAGAAAAAATCTGTTCCTTTTCATTTTTATCAAAACTTATTATGGAGTTGGTGAGTAGTTAATTGCATCGTTCTCTGTGTCACTTCCACTCTCTGCCTGGAAGTTCACATCCAATGTTAAGTCAAATGTAGCAGATGCTGTTCCCATATCCGGAGTTCTTACTCTTAAAATCCACGCATCCTGTGCAGTATCAAATGTCAAGTCAATTTCTTCTGCGTCTGTTCCATCTAAAGCCGCGCGTACATCTGCGAGTGTTAAGGCAGTAGTAACCGGAATATTCTGATAGATGGCCTCGAATTTAACTGAATGCACAGTGTTTCTTATCCAGTCATCTGTGTTTGCCTCTGTTGGCTCTAATATTCTTATTGTTAGAGGAGCCTGTTCTGTTCCTTTTATTAAGAGGCGCTTTGAAACATCTTGTATGTAAGTGTAATATACAGCTATGCTCAAATCAAAAGTGTTGTAGCCTGTTACAAATTCGGAATCTGCATAGAGTCTGCAGTTCATATCTCTAGTTGCTCCGCCCTCAAGCAGTCTGAGTTTTTGTCTGTTGTTTGACAAATCAATTATCAAAGTTTTCTCCAATCCAATATCTGTTGTGCCAATTTGAACAAAGTCGCAGTTTCTTGCATCAATTCCTACCCCAGGGGGAACTTTCATAATAACTTTGCTTAAAAAATCAAACTCCCCAATTTCTCTGTTCAACAATGTCCCTGAGCCATCATTATTCAAGTGAATTCTAACTGGGAAATCATTTCTCTTTCCAATAACTTTTACATATGGAACTGGAATCTCAACATCAATCGCAATTGGACCGTTTAATGCATCTGTTTCAGGCATTACAGGAACTGCTTCCCCGCGCGCCTCTAAATTCACAACATGAGTTCTTGTTGCAGCAACAACTCTTTGAGTTGCCAAACTTTTTGTATCATAAATAGCCTCCCCTGTCAATATAAGTTCTCTATCAGGAGAATCAACTGGAACAAATGGAGCAGCAACATCCCAATCAACACTGCCTGTGCCGCCTGCAACTTTTTTATCTGGCTGCGGGCGATCAAGAGTGGATTGACTTAATGAGCGCTCATCTGAAAGCTGAGCACGTGGAGTTTCTGTTGAAGTTATTCCATCATATCCCTGCAAGCGCGAAGTAACATTAAAAACATCAAATTTGCCAATATTTTCTGCTGTAACAGTTACTGTGAATTGCTGAAGGCTGTCAAAAGTACTTCTGCCTTCCGTATCAATAGCAATTTTTAAAGCATCCTCGCCAAAATTAAGAAATTTTCTATCCCCTCCACCACGTCCAATACATCCTGCAAAAACTACAACTGCTACTAGGACTAACACAGAGAGTAATTTTACTCTTTGTGAGTGGTGAGTTTTCATTGCTATAATTTACTGTTTATGCCCTTTTATATATATTATCTTTTTCTACTCCGTGTATGTTATTACTGCAGTAACATCATCTATGAAAGGACATGGAATGCCAAATCCATGGCCAACACTTGCTGCCCTAACTTTTTGAATTCTAACAGCTTCTGGAAATACCACTGTTATTCCACGCCTACCCTGTGATGGGGCAGGCTCTGTTATACCAAGCGGTGCATTTG
Source organism: Candidatus Naiadarchaeum limnaeum (assembly GCA_014189685.1). Classification (GTDB taxonomy): domain Archaea; phylum Undinarchaeota; class Undinarchaeia; order Undinarchaeales; family Naiadarchaeaceae; genus Naiadarchaeum; species Naiadarchaeum limnaeum. The sequence goes on along the minus strand of DVAB01000004.1, from coordinate 6,012 downwards.
GATCACTGAGCAGCTTTTCAGGAGGCGGAACATTTCCGCCAGCAGCATTTTGTGCTGTAATTAAAATACGCGAATCTGCGCATCCCCACTCTCCTCCGTGCCTTGCATTTACAGTTATTTCTTTAACATTATACTCTTTAGGATTTTTTCCACTTTCATCTTTAAACTCTAGAGTCTGATGGGATGAGCACCACCCACCAGTTCTAAGTGGACATCTCCCAAGACTAAATGATTTAGTTTGTTCTCCTGCTGGTGTAGTAGCAGGAGTAACATCAAGTGCTGTTCCCATAATTGAGAGGCGAGTGCGCTTTGATTCTGTGTAAAGATATTCAGTTACGCGCATTTTGAAATCATAAGTTTTAACTTTTTCAACATTAACAGGAGTGTTTAAAACGCAGAAGTAAGTAGGCGTCTCTAAAGGATTTCTTGTTTGAGCAATTTCAAGCAGGCTTTCGTTTGGCTCATAAATAATATGGTCTTCAAATCCTGGGCCTGGATTCCATTTTTCTCTTTCTATCGGGGAAAGATCGGCTAATGTTATTACACCATCTCCATTAGGATCGCTGTGCCACAACGTTTCAAAATCACAAATTTCCTCACCAGAAGGTGATTGGTAAGGCCTAAAGTCAGGAGGGAGATAAAGTTTCATTTTTTCTTTGTGAAGCTCACTTACAACTCCTTTCCCTTTATTAGCAAACTGAACTAAGAAGAGGGTTGGAATAGTTGAAATCACCTGATCCTCTGCAGTTCCCATCGCAATCATAAGCGGTCCGGGCGGTGAATAAACACGATTGATTTTGTTTATAATTCTCTTTTCCTTTTTTTCAACAGTAGAAGTTGCTAATTGTTCTTGGAAAGTTTGCACTGCCATGCTTCCAACAACATCGTTTGGAACCAAAAAGAAATAATCCATGGAAATTGAAATATCTGGCTTGACTGTTATTCCTTTTCTAATAACTCCTTCCTCAATATCAAAGCCAAACCATCTCATCTGAGAAACCTCCCCTGGCTCAAGAGTGCATGGAGCTTCAAATTCTCCTCCAGCTTTTGCGCATTTTCCGGATGTTAAAGTTGTTATAGATGAGCCCTCCACAATAGGGAAAACTTTTCTGCATGTAGGCTCCCAGAAAATTATTCCGCCAAGACCCCATTCACATCTCAATTTTCCGCCTGCCTGGAAAAAGCCAAATGTTGGCTCACCCACAGTTGCAAAAGTTGAATCCCCTGAGCCCTCATTTGCAAATTCTGACAAGATTGAAAATTTCTGATAATCAAATATTGTTGCAGGAACAACCTCAAGCTTTTTAATTTCAAATCCTTTCCATGGAGCCTCGCGGCCAGATGGCGAGATACAGAATGGCTCGCATGACCGCTGTTGCAAAATTTTACAAGGAACTCCTGTTGCTCCGATTTCACATGGGGTGAATTGCGACCCGAGCCAACTAATTAGCCAGTCTCCAAAATTTAAAATACCGCGCCATATAGCATCCACTCCAAATTTAATGCCATCAAATAAAAATTTGACTCCATTGTATGCAGGAGTATTCTCCGGTATAACATATGCGGCAACAACTATTACAAAAAAGAATACAAGTATTCCAAGTATTAATATTTCCCAAGTTGCCATTTTTCCAGAACTATCAAAATGCCTTCCAAATCTACCGCCTTCTGAGTCCTCTGTTGAATCTTGTAAAGAGCCAAACAATTTTTGTGAGCGCTCACCTGATTCTTGGAAGCGCTGCTGTGCACTATTCAATCTTTGCCGTGCTGTTTGTTCCAACTGCGGGTCTTTTGCTTTCTGCGCTTCTTTTAGCTCAGACTGTGCTGACGCAATCTCTGTTTGAGATGCAGTCCTCTGTGCAGCGAGAGCCCCCTCAGCCTCATTAACAATGTTTTGCTGCACGCCTTTAACCTCTTGCACCATGCTCTGCTCTTCTGCTCCAATCCCAGGCATTCCGCCCATACCCCCCATGCCTTTTCCAGCTGCGCCCATTCCTCTAAGAGCACCTGCGCCTTGTTCAGCCATGCCTGCAAATTCTCCTCCACCCATCATTTCTCCGCCAGCAGCAACTCCTTCCACGCCTGCCATTCCAGCTGCTGCTCCTCCAACTCCTAATTCTGCTGCCATTGGCGCAACAACCTCAGGGGCAAAAACTGCAATTAAAACAATTCCTGCAATAACACCAACAACCAGCAAAATTAAAAAGATAAATCCAAAAATCGCTCCAATTGGGAACAGAAACATTGTATAAAAAATCATTCCTATGCTAAAGAGAACCATCCAGAATGAATTGTATTTTCTGCTTGCAAAAGGAATTCCCATTATCTCAAGCTCGTGCGGCGGCAATTTTTTAAGCAGAACTCCAAAAACACCAACAAAAATTCCGATTATCGCCAGCACAATTGCAATCGGCAATGGATTGAATATCAGCATTGCAACTGTATAGATTAAAAGCATGATTGTTGTGAGCGGCTGAAGCCACGGACCAAAAAATCCGCAGAAGCAAGCGCATAAACTTCCGATACATGGAATTGCACTGCTCAAAGCTTTTCCCACAGCTTTATTAAAGGGGGCAAAAATCGCAAGGAGCATCCACAAACTCCCTGAAGCAATTACTGCAAATGCCAAAAAGTTTCCTGCAAGAAAATCTTGAATTGCCATTACTTCACACCTCTCAAATAAATCTGAGCAATGTTTTGAACATGTTGTTTGTAAGTGCCAAGGTAAAAGTTGCGCGCGGAAATTAATTGCTCCCTTTCTTCAGCAGCTTTTGGAATAATTGGCGGCTTTACTTCATGGTCAATCTGAACAATCCAGTTATACACGCTTAAGCGCAAATCATAGATTTTTGCAAGGTCTTTTGTAATAAAATAAGTATCCTCGTGCAAAAGCTTGCGCAGATTTTTATTCAGCTCCAAAAATCTGTCTTTTAAATCGTGCTCTACTTTTGCAAAGCGCAGTTCAAATTCAACAAGCTCTGAAATAACTTTTTCAACATCGCTCAGAAGCCTTGGATATAGTGTAAAAAGTTCTCTGTGTTCTATTGCAATTGATGAAAGAATTAAACTGCGCGCAGCTGGGAGATCAACTTTTAATTGTGCTGCTTTTTTCTGATATAATGCGGAGTATATTTCGCGCACCGCTTTTAGCTCAATTAAGTCTGTTGAGAAAATTTCTTTCCGGTAGGCTGCAAGAGTTAGAGGGGCAACCTGCTCCCAAAGAGTATCTTCAAATCTTACAAATATTCGCATTAAATTTAAAACTCTAGTTAAAATCTGCTTAAGTTTAGTGCGGTCAGCAGGCTTGAGAAAAGTTTCTTTTCCAAATTTCGCGCGAAATTCATTCAGCTCTTTCTCATCCAGCTCAAGCCTCTCAACATGCTCAGAGACATCAACTCCTAATCCGTGCAAAAGCTTCGCGTACTTTCGCAAATTTCTTCTGTGCTTGGGCTTTAATTCTGCCTGTTTACTAGAATGAGCAGCTGCCATATAAGACTAAATGAGATTATATATTATTAAAACTTATTGTTTTCATGTGAACTTTAAATAGTAGATTGCCCACATATAATTTATTATGGGATTAATCGGTGGCCCAAGCTTTTCAGATTTAAGCCCGCAGATTCAGCGGAACTTAATTCAATTTGCTGAAAATGTAAATCGTGGCGCTTTCAGGCATAGGTGGGAATTGGCAAGCGCAAAAATTGATGATGGTAAAGAGGACCAATTTAGAAGGGGATATCAAAAATTTTTGGATGTTTTTGGAGCAATGAAACCTACAGGTGCTACTCTAACTGGTGAGATGGCGCTTAAAGTAAAAGCGGCCTATATAGAGAACGCTATCCAACTAGTGGTTGGCAAAGATTTTTTAAAGTCTATACATATGAAAGGCGGAAAAGATTTTTTTGAAAGAGCGGTACTGGCATATAACGCAGAAGTACATGGTATGCCTTTTAAAGATTATATAGAGAAATTCATCTCTATAGAATTGGGCCCTGCGTATTTGTACCATATTTACAAATTTCTTCGTAGAGATTTTTTTGAAGAAATGTGGAGTAGGGATGCTCCTGACACCGAAGAAATATTATATATCCCGCTCCCAGGTGTAAGCGTTTGCACCTCTGAGCGAAGTGAATTTATTACTGTTTTAAAGGGAGCAAACTTCTTTCCTTGCTATAAAATTAATTGTGAAAACGGAGTAATAAAAACAATTGGTATTTGGCTTGTTAATGTGTCTGGCAAACAAGGAAATCTTGGGATGCGAATGAGTTTGAGGTCGCTTCTTAAAGCCATTTTCCTTGGAAAAGCAATATTGAGGGGGGACAATTCTATTTTTATAGAAGCTGTAAGCCTTACACATATTGCAAAACTCTATCTCCACCCGAAATCTCTTGAAGAGTTCCCAAAAGCAAAAAAAATAATCGATAAGTTTCCTAAATTTGTTGGAGATTCTTTAAGGTGGAAAAAAGTAAGTGAATTGTTCGACCAAAAGATTTGGAGAATTATAGAGGACGATGTTCAATTTATATTCTCCCAGATTATGGGTGGCACACGTCCTTTGGAAAGAAAGTTGCGCACATAACTATATTTAATTATAATTAACGCTAATTCTATTGGATAGATAATATGAAAATAATTAAAAAAGATTTGAAAAAAGGAAGAATCGTATTCCGCCTAGAAGTAGCGGACGATTTGTACTATTTAGCTGATATTTTGAATAAAGACGACCGCGTTATCTCTAGAACAAAAAGAAGAATTGATTACAGGCAAGGAATTGAGCGGGCTGAAAGGCTTGCAAAGGAGGCTGTTACTCTTGAAATTCAAGTTGAAACTGTTGAATTCGATCGCACAATTGATAGATTGAGAGTAACAGGGAGAATCTATCAAGGCCCGGAAACTGTTGCAACAGGAGATTTCCATACTTTGAACCTGCGGCCAGGAATGGTTTTAACAGTTACAAAAGACATCTGGACAACAGCAGATTTAATTAAAGTTGAGGATGCTTCTAAAGCGATTAAAGCAAAAATTCTCTTGCTCGCTATTGAGGATGGATTGTGCTCATTCGGATTGCTCAGGGAGTATGGAGTAAAATTAAGCGGAACTATAAGTAAAACTTTGAGCGGAAAAAAGGAGCCAGAGAAAAAGCGCGCAGAAGAAATTTCATTTTTTGAGGATTTATTAGATGCAATAGAAAATGAAGCAGAGGGTTTAGATAGGATAGTTATTGCTGGGCCTGCATTTTACAAAGATAATTTTTACAAATATTTTAAGGAAAAAAAATCTGAATTAGCGGTAAAGGCTGTAATTGAAAACGTCTCAACCGGAGGGGAGCGCGGATTACAAGAAATTATAAAGCGTGGAATTATCGAAAGAATAATAAAAGAGTGGAAAGTCCAGCAAGAAGTAAAAAAATTAACAGAATTTTTTGAGGAATTTTCAAAAAACTTAGGATTGGCTGTCTATGGATTGAAAAACGTTGAATATGCAATGAACTTGGGCGCGATTAAAACTTTGCTTATTTCAAACAGCACTTTAAAAAAATCGAAGATTGAAAAAAACAAGCAGATAGATGAGCTTTTGAAAAATATTTATGATATGCGCGGTGAAATTTTGATTGTGAGCAATGAGCACGACCTAGGGAAGCAATTGGAAGGAATTGGCGGATTGGCAGCTCTATTGAGATTCCGAGTTGAGATTGTTGGCTAGATTGTTGGTTAAGATATTTATATACTAAAAAACTATGCGAAGCATATGGTAGAGGATAAGTTAATTAGATATGTTCAGGCTCAGCTCAGGGCGGGATTTTCTGAGGAAGTTATTAAAGATGCTCTAATTGACGCTGGCTATTCTGAATCAGATGTTCTTGATGCATTCAGCGATGCCACAAGACCAGATGTGGCAAAAGCTCCTCGTGAACCTACAAGAAGAATTCCTTCTCCGCCAAGACCGTCTGACGGAAACCCACAGCAAGTTGCTGGCCTCAATGCCTTAATTAAAAGAATAAAGTCACACTGT
>DVAB01000019.1 GCA_014189685.1 Candidatus Naiadarchaeum limnaeum | reverse complement strand
TTGTCTTGATGCACTAATTGAGATGCTAAAGAAAAACTGGATTCTTATTATTGCAATTGTAATAGTTGCAACAGGTGGACTTCTTGGGTTTGGTTTTTTTTCAGGTGGAGGGATTGGGGGGGGCAAAGAATGCGGGGCAGAAGTTGATTGCTTAGCAGATGCATTTAGGGCATGCTCACGCGCAACAGGAATTTATACAACGAGCAGCAGAGAATCTTCACTCACTTTTGCTGGTGCTTTATCAGGAAAATCAGGAGAATTTTGCTCATTTAGTGTCAAAGTAGAAGGGGCAACTGGAACGCTGCGCCCTTACAAAGGAAGGTCTATGAGCTGCTTAGTTCCACTAGATTTTGTTGGCATAGTTGTAAACCCGCTTAGAGACCTCTCAAGCATAAAGCCCTATTGCTCTGGAACATTAACGACCTTGTTGGATTAAATTAATGGACTTAAAATATGCAAAACTAATCATAATTCTTTTTTTAGCATTTACAATTATCTTTGATTTATTAGGAGCAATAATTTTTGCAATTGTAATTACTTTTTTAACAAAAGGTGTTTTTGAGCGAATAAACAGGTTTATAAAAGAGCGCTCCATTTCTGCTTTTATAATAACTTTTGCAGTTTTTGCTGTAATAATTTTTCCAATAGCCATTGTTATACAATCGGTAATCGCAAATGTGAATTTAATACAGAATTTTGTATCAGATATTGTTGCTAAACTTGTTTCCCTGACAAAAGGAAGTGGAAGTCAAACCATAACTACTGCCACAAATATTTTAACCCAAAAAATAATCAATGCTATGGGTGGCTTTTTAATTATTGCACCAAAAAAAATAATTGACCTTTTCATAATGCTTTCACTTATCTATTACTTCCTTAGAGACGGGCCGAAAATTCGCAGCTATGTTTATAGTATTGTAAAAGAAAAAAAAGAGAGACAAATTATACAGGAGCTTGAAAATCTCTTAGAAGGAGTTATAATTGGAAATATCTTGGCCGCAATTGTAATTGGGATGACTTCCTATGGGATATTTTTTATACTAGGGGTGAAATTTGCTGAGCTGCTTGCAGTAGCAGTTGCCATAGCAGCTTTAATCCCAATAATAGGAACATGGATTGTTTATATTCCCCTAATCACTTACAATATTTTACTTAAAAACCATCCACTCGCAATTGCTCTACTTGTGGCATTAGTTATTATGCAAATTCTTGAGCTTTATTTAGCTCCAAAGTTGTCAAGCCACATCACAAAAATTCACCCAGCAATTTTAATTGTTGGATTTATAGGCGGCCCGCTGTTTTTCGGAGTAAAAGGAATTATACTTGGACCTTTAATTCTTGGAGCTGCAAAAATTATTTTGGATTCCTATAGGAAATAGTTATCCCTGATATTTAACAGCCAAACTTACGACTCGGTCAGCAGCCTCCTCTGCCTTGTCAGCAACTGCTGCTATTAAAGAAATTAATTCTTTAAGCAAAATTATGTTTATATCAGCTCGCATTTTTGAAAAAAGTTTTTCAATTAATTTGAATTCTATCTGCCTTGCTTTTTCGCGCATCAACTCAACGCTCGTTGCGTGCGCAACTGCTTTATCCAAATTTATATCAAGTTGTAAAACTGCTTCTTTTAGATTGTTAACAACTTCCAGAACTGTCCCGCTAAGCTCTTTCAAATCTTTTCTCAAGTTTTGTCGAACCTTTAAACGCTCAATTAAAATTAATCTTGCCACAAGCTCTGCTTTATCAGCTACATCATCAACGCTTTCCAGCAATTCATACTTTGCACCGCGGCCAAAAGGAAGGACAACACCAGTATACAGCATTTTTTCCAAACTTCTCCTTGAGGAATCTGCCTTTGTTTCGAAATCAATCACAAAATTTGCAAATTTGCGCGCTTCTCTGGATTTTCCATCGCAGTAATTGCGCACTGTATCATTTAAATATTTAACAGAGGAGTGAACCTCTGTGATAAAAGTTTCTAAAGTTTTGTAAAATTCTTTCCCCTTATCCGCGCGCAATACAGGCAATATCTCCATTGCGTAAGTTTAAATTTAGGACATATTTAATTGTTATCAACATGGTGGAATTACTGTTAGTAATAAGTGTGTTAATGGGACTTTACTTAGCCTGGAATATCGGAGTGAGTACTTTTGGCTCAACAATTGGAATAAGTTTTGGAAGCACAAAAATTCCAAAGCAAACTGCAGTAATTTTTGCTTCAATTGCGGCAATTTTTGGGGTTGCGTTACTGTCAAATAGGGTTGTGGATACAATTTCAAAAGATTTAATTAGACTAGAATTAAGCGGCCTGCTATCAGTTTTAATCGCAATTGTAATAATTGCAACAATTATTGTTTATAGGGGAATTCCAATTTCTACAACTTATGTAGTAGTCGGAGCGATTGGTGGCTATGCTTTAATAAGTGGAGCTGAGATAAATTTTTTAACTTTTGAAAAAGTTCTGATCTCTATGTTCTTAAGCCCTTTCGGCGCACTTTTAATTGCTTTTACAATTTTCTACATTATGAAAAGTTTGTTCGCAAAAGAATACTCCAGTATAAGAAAAATAGAATCTTTTGAAATGAAATTCTTCCTTCCGGGGTTTATAGCATTATTAATTTTAACTTTTGCACTTGGGGCAAATTCAGTTGGAATTGTAATTGGCTTACTAGGGGGAAAGATTAGCTTTTCAACTTTGATTTTAATTGGAGTGGGCGGACTAATTTTGGGAATAATAACTTGGGGCTCAAAAACTGCGCATAGATTAGGAGTTGAATTTGCAGATCTTTCCCCAAGCAGAGGGTTTATCGCAATGTTGGCAGCTGGATTAGTTATGATAGCTTTTGTTTCAACAGGAATTCCTGTGAGCACAACACAAACTTTAATTGGGGCAACAGTAGGAGTTGGGTTGGCAAGAAAAAATGTAAATGTTATGCAAGCTTTGAAAGTCTCTCTCTCCTGGCTGATAATTTTGCCAGCTGCGCTAGTTATTATTTCAATGCTATTAGCTGGACTAATTGGGTTTGTGCTATGATAAAATTAATCGGCTTAGGATTATGGAATGAAAAAAGTATGAGTTTAGAAGCTTTGGAAGAGGCGAAAGATTGTGATGTTTTATATGTGGAATTTTATACTAGCAGATTGACAGGGCTGAAAAATATTTCTGAATTGGAAAATCAAATAGGAAAAGAAATAAAAGTTTTAAACCGCGAGCAGTTTGAGGGCAAAACAAAAAACTTTTTGCAAGAAGCGCGTGAAAAAAATATTGGAATTTTAGTTGCAGGCGATGCTTTAACTGCAACAACACACATTGATTTATTAATAGAGGCAAAAAAGGGTGGAATTGAATTTAGAGTTGTGCACGGAAGCTCAATTTACACTGCGGCCGCAGGATTGAGCGGATTGCAAATTTACAAATTTGGCCGCGCAACCTCAATTCCTTTTTTCAAAGCAGAATCGCCTTATGATATTTTGGCTGAAAATAAAAAAGCAGGTTTGCATACTCTAATATTTTTAGATATACAAAATGAAAATTTAATGAGCGCAAATGAGGCAATGAAAAAATTAATAGAAATTGAAAAGAAAAAAAAGAAAAAAGTTTTTACAGAAAATACAGAAATTGTTATAGTTGCGCGCGCTGGCTCTGAAAATCCTTTAGTTAAATTTGGAAAAGTAAAAGAATTATTGAAAGAAGATTTTGGCGGCCCGATGCATGTTTTAATTGTTCCTGGAAAATTGCATTTTAAAGAAAGAGAAGCTTTGGAATTAAACAAATTTTAAAAAGCAATAAGTTACGATTTTTTCCTAACAATTATTCCATATCCATAAATTACATTGGTGCCAGCTATCTTGAATTCATTTAATTGAATAACTTCAAAACCATGCCCTGAAAAAAATCTTCCGGCCGCATCAGCAGATTCAAATGCATTCCTTTCTTGTATTTCATTTACTCTCTTGAGCTGCTCTGCAAATTCTGCGTCTTGTTTTTCCCATACTTGAATTTCTTTTTCGCTCCACAAAAAAGGCGATTTTTTATTATTTAATAAAAATATTGCCACCCCCTCATCCTTTAGCACTCGTTTAAGTTCAGAAATTGCTTTTTCTTTATCTAAGTACTCAAAAACAAAGGGATATATCATTAAATCAAATTCCCCTATATTAGGAGGAAACTCTTCTGCACTTGCAGTTATAAAAGTCACTGTTTCCATGCCAGTTTTCATAAAATCTTTGATTACATCTATTGCAACTAAGCGTATATTACTAAAAAAGGAACCACGAAATCCCTTTTTTATAAGGCGCGAAAAGTGCGCAAACGGTCCGCATCCAATTTCTGCAACAGAATACTGCTGTCTTGCCTTTAAAAAATTTCTACAAAACTCCATTACAAAGTATTCTGGCTGAGGATGCGCGTGATAAGGGAATATTGTAAGTTCTGTGGTTTTTCCCCACATCAATTCCCAGAATTTATTGCCCTGTGCCATCGCTTCTAGTAATTGTTTGCAAAGTTAATAATAACATTGGTTTTGTTGTATGAGTAGGTTTAAATTAGAGAATTGTTTATTCATTAATTATGGCGGTAAAGAGGAAAGGTTTAACAAAATCTTATGTTGAAAAATCTTTAGATAAAACAGCAACTGCTCTAAACTCAATTGGACTTATAAACGAAAATGAAGGACGCGAACTTTTGGACATGATACAGAGATATGTTTCAGATGCACAGCATTTTTTGGAAAAAGGAAATTTAGTTGCTGCTTTTGGGGCAATTGAGTATGCCCACGGGCTTTTGGATGCAGGGGTTTATGCTGGATACTTTAAAATTTTAAGGAATGAGGATTTATTTGTATTTAGAAACACAGGTACCTCAGGCAAAAATAAAAGTAGAAATTAAGGGGACTCATTCAGGAACTCTGTTCCTGAATGCATGCGAAACCTTTGGTTTCGCATTGTCGCTTCGCAAACTTCATAGCGAATGTCCCCTTATTGGCGCCAGCTGACAATACCTTTCTGATTTATTTCAAAGAACATCGGCTGAGAAAAAGGATTAAATAGGAAGGAACATACTTTTAATTGTTCGATGGATATTAAGAAAGCAGTTGCGGCAATAAGCACGATTTTAATTATTTTATTAAGCTTCAGATTTGCAGCCGCGCAAATAACAATCCCAACTCCAACTGGAGAATTCGATCTTTCCACAACTTTTGGAATGGCAGTTGCAGCCTTTATAATTGGATTTGGGATGATGGGGATTTTTATAGCATGGCTTTATAGACAAAAAAAACTTCGCCCTGAAGTTGTATTTCCTTTTGAGCCAAAAACACTTTCTGGAATTTGTGGAATAGGCGGAGTGCTGGTGGTGCTATTGCCTCTTGGCATTATTCCAGAAGGTTTTTTCACTGCGTTTGTTTTAATTATTGGTGCAATATTTTTTGTATTGGTCATGGGAATTGTATTCACTGTTGGAAAAGTGCGCGGGTTGCAAGATAGGTTTATTCCGTTGCACGATTTTCCGCACTTGCGGGAAAAATTGGAAAAGTTACATGCTGCCAGTGGCGAGGTAGAAATTGGCTCAGCTGGGCCTTCTCATACACCA